>NZ_JBEYUZ010000024.1:0-81357 GCF_040643755.1 Streptomyces sp. NPDC047079 | reverse complement strand
CAAAGTTCGCCATCATCAACTCCCGGAACCTGGTGGTCGCTTCGGGTTCGATGACCGGGTACCCCCCGTTCCCCCGTTCAGACCTGCTTGCGCGCTGCCCCCCTCCGGCAGCGCGCCGCAGTCCGGCCGTCCTCCCGTCGTACTGCCCTGTCGTTCGGAGGACGTGATCCACTGTGACCTGCGGCGCGTGCCGGGTGGGAGGGATCTTTAGCGCGTTCACCCTGATAGGGGAACCCGCCCGCTACGGGGTCAGATATGCGCGGCCCCCGCGCCCGCCTCCGCGTTCTCGCCCCGCTTGGTGAGCAGCGCGACCAGCACCGCCACGGCCGCGACACCCGCGGCGACCAGGCAGGCCAGACTCATGCCGGAGATGAACGTGTCGTGCGCGACACTCGCGATCTTCGCGGCGATCGGGACCGGCGTGCCCTTCGGGACCGGTGCGACACCCTGCTGGACGACCTGCGAGACCTGGTCGAGCTGGGCGGGGGTGAGCGGCGGCAGCTTGGCCGCGGCCCAGTTGCCCGGGAGGTTGCTGTCCACACGAGAGGCCATCACCGCGCCCAGAACCGCGGTGCCGAGGCTGCCGCCGATCTGCATCGCGGCCTGCTGGAGGCCGCCGGCGACACCGGACAGCTCCATCGCCGCGTTGCCCACGATGACCTCGGTGGCACCGACCATCACGGGAGCGAGACCGAGGCCCAGCAGCGCGAACCAGATGGACATGACGGCACTGCCGGTGCCCTCCTGGAGCGTCGACATGCCGAACATGGCGACCGCGGTCAGGACCATTCCGCCGGCCAGCGGGATGCGCGGGCCGGCCTTGGTGATCAGAGCGCCCGCGAGCGGGGAGCCGACGATCATCATGCCGGTCAGGGGCAGCAGGTGCAGGCCCGCGTCGACCGGGCTCATGCCGTGCACGTTCTGAAGGTAGAAGGTGACGAAGAACAGACCACCCATGAAGGCGATCGCCATGAGGACCATGAGGACGACGCCCGCCGACAGCGGCAGCGAGCGGAACAGCGCCAGCGGGATCAGCGGTTCCCGCACCTTCGTCTCCCAGAAGGAGAAGAGGGCGAAGCCCAGCACGGACGCGCCGATGAACAGCCAGGTCTTGCCGTCGCCCCAGCCCCAGGCCGGTGCCTTGATGAGCGCCCAGACCAGGCAGAACATGGCGCCCGAGAGCAGCGCGATGCCGAGCAGGTCGAAGGAGCGCGGCGCGTTGCGCGCCCGGTGGTCGGTGAGGATCAGCACACCGAGGACGAGCGCGAGCGCGCCGACCGGCACGTTGATGAAGAAGACGGACTGCCAGCTGACGTGCTGGACGAGCAGGCCGCCGAGGATCGGGCCGCCCGCGGTGGAGGCGCCGATGACCATGCCCCAGATACCGATCGCCATGTTCAGCTTCTCGGCCGGGAAGGTGGCCCGCAGCAGGCCGAGCGCGGCCGGCATCAGCAGCGCGCCGAACAGGCCCTGGAAGACACGGAAGATCACGACGAGGGCGATGCTGTCGGACAGGCCGATGGCGCCGGAGGCAGCGGCGAAGCCGACGACACCGATCAGGAACGTCTGCCGGTGCCCGAAGCGGTCGCCGAGCTTGCCCGCGGTGATCAGGGTGACCGCGAGGGCGAGGAAGTACGCGTTGGTGATCCACTGGACGTCGGCGAAGCTGGCGCCGAGGTCCTTGGCGATGGCCGGGTTGGCGATGGCGACGATGGTGCCGTCCAGGGCGACCATCATCACGCCGATGGCGACCGAGACGAGGGTGAACCACGGATGTCCGCGCAGCCCGCGGCGCGGCGCCTGCTCCGGCAGTGCTGCCGACGTACCGGAGATCTTGTCCCCCGGTTCCGTGGCGTCGACGGTGGTCTGACTAGTCATGTTTTCGAGGCTAGTGACAGCCACTGACAGTTGACAAACCAATTCACAAGTCGGTAACTCTCACGCCATGTAACAGATAGCCCGAACGGGGCATATGGACGGAAAGAGGACCCATGGACACGGCGTCGCTGCCGGGACTGCGCGAGCGCAGGAAACAGCGCACCCGGGACGCACTGCTGCGCGCCGCCCTGGAGCTGTTCACCGCCAAGGGCTACGAGGCCACGACCGTCGACGAGATCGCCGAAGCCGCGGACGTCTCACAGCGCACCTTCTTCCGCTATTTCGCCGGCAAGGAGGACGCGGTCTTCTTCGTCCAGTCCCTGGTGGAGTCGCGCTTCGTCGACGCGGTGCGCGTGCGACCGCCTCACGAGGCGCCGCTGGAGGCGCTGCGGCAGGCGGTCCTCGAGGGCTGGGACGGCATCGGTGAGGCCGTCGAGGAAATCATCCCGACCGAACTCCATCTGCGCACCTACCGGTTGATCGAGTCGACACCGACCCTGTTCGCCACCCATCTGCGCCGCTCGGCGGAGCTGGAGGAGGACATCGCCCGCATCATCGCCGAGCGCGAGGGCCTCGATCTCGCCATGGACCCGCGCCCGCGGGTCGCGGTGGCCGTGTTCGGCGGTGTGATGCGCGTCACGGAACGGCTGTGGTGCGCGGGCCAGGACATCAGCCTCGCCGCGCTCCGCGAGCTGACCGCCCGGCATCTGGACGCGGTGGGTCCGGCCTTGGCGGAGACGTGGCGCACGGACTGATCGCACCCTGCGCCGATCCCGTGCACGTCAAGTGAATTCCCGTCAGAAGGAGCGCGCGGCGCGCCCGATGGAGTGAAGGCGCGGTGACACGCTGTACCAAGTGGCGAGCGTCTCATCGACACAGCGTGACGATTGCCCCTAAGTTGCGCCCGTTTTGCCCGAATTGAAGGGCGTGAAACGTGAGTCGCATCACTCGGTTAACGCGAGACACTCTCGTTCTCCTAGTGTGTCCTTCCAGTGACTTCCTTCGACACCTCCCCGCAACTCAATGTCTGGCGCGCACTGCTCGCACTGGCCGTGGTCTTCGTGATGCTCGCGACGACCGGCTGGACCGCCATGCACAGCCGCCCCGGCGCCACGCCCCTCGATGCCTCGCGCTCCGCGTGGAAGCACGGCCGGATCGCCGGGCACCAGCTGCCGGACCCCGAAGGGTCCCCCGCACTGCTGGCCCGCTTCTTCGCCTCGCTCGGCACCCACCAGCGTTCCCGGCTCGCCCACCGCTACCCGCTCGCGGTCGGCAACATGAACGGCGCGCCGGTACGGCTGCGCTACGAGGCCAACCGCATCGCCCTGGACCAGCAGCGCAAGGTCGAGCGCGCCCGGATGCACGACGACCGGCTGTCGTCGGTCGGACAGCGGGAGGCGGGCCGCCTCATGCACCGCTTCGAGGCGCTGATGGCCGGGGACCGGCAGATCCTCGCCTTCGACCCGGAGGGTTCGGGCCGGATCGCCGAGACCTTCGGCGATCTGGACACCGCCCGGCGGGTCTCGGTCGTCGTCCCCGGCGTCGACACCGACCTGCTCACCTTCCAGCGCACCTTCCGCATGTACTCGGCACCGGTCGGCATGGCCAAGTCGCTGTACGCGGCGGAGCGGGCGGCGGACCCCGCGAGCCGTACGGCCGTCATCGCCTGGGCCGACTACACCTCGCCCGGCGGCCTCGGCATGGAGGCGGCGACCGCGATGCGCGCCCAGGAAGGTGCGGTACGGCTCAACGCCCTCGTCCGCGCCCTGCCCGGCCGCACGCCGGTCCAGCTGTACTGCCACAGCTACGGCTCGGTGGTGTGCGGGGTGGCGGCGCGCACGCTGCCGTCACGGGTGTCCGACATCGCCGTGGCGGGCAGCCCCGGCATGCGGGCCGGGACGGCGGCCGGCCTGCGCACCGCGGCCCGGGTGTGGGCGATGCGGGACACCGACGACTGGATCCAGGACGTGCCGTACCTGGAGGTCGGGGGCCTCGGCCACGGCGCCGACCCGGTCTCCCGTGACTTCGGGGCACGGGTGCTGTCCGCCCAGGGGGCGAAGGGACATGCCGGTTATTTCGCGCCGGGTACCGAGAGCCTGCGCAACTTCGCGGAGATCGGCGTCGGCGCCTACCGTGCGGTCCGCTGCGCCCAGGACACCGACACCTGCCGGGCGGGTTTGTCCGGCACGGTGGCGGCCGGACGCGCGTAGAAAAACAGGAATTGCGGTCTGCACAGGGAGGCGACGGAGGAGCGCGTGCCGCATACGATGAGCCGCATGGGTGACGTACTGGCCGGATTTCATGCCGTCTGGGAGTTCGAGTCCGACTCCGTGCTCATCCGCTTCGAACGGGGGATCCGTACCCCGAAGCTGTTCCAGGCGCTCGGTGAACGCCGTGTTCCCCTGGAGGCGATCGCGGGGGTGACGCTCACTCAGGGCAAGCGGGGGACCGCAGTGCTGCGCGCGGTGCCACGGCCCGGCGCCGATCCGCTGATGGAGGCGGCGGCCGGACAGCTCAGGGAGACCTCGGACCCCTACCGGCTGGTCCTGCCCGCCGACCGCCAGACCCTGGCCGAGTACTACGCCGACGAGCTGCGGGCCCTGATCACCGAGGACGGGGCCCCGGCCGAGCGGTTCCTAGTGGCGCCGCCCGAGGCGCCGCTCCAGTTCAAGGCATACGACGGCAAGGCGTCCTTCGACGGCCGGGCGGTGTCCTTCCGGTGGTCCTGGACGGGCGCGTCCTCCGCCAAGTGGAAGGCCGGCGACCAGCACTTCCCGGTCGCCGCCCTCACCGGGGTCGAGTGGCGCTCCCCCGAGGCCCTGGAGGGCCATCTGCGGCTGCTGCTACGGGAGGCGGGTACCGGACAGCCGGCGCAGCCGGACCAGGACCCGGCCGCCGTCGTCTTCGGACTCGGGTACGGCCCTGTGCACGAGTCGCTGCCGTTCGCCGCGGCGGTGCTGGCCGCGGCGCGGGCCGCAGGGCCCGTGGCGGCGGTCCCGGCGGCCCGCCGGGATCCGGCGGACATCGCGGAGCGGATCCGGCACCTCGGAGAGCTGCACGAGGCGGGGCTCGTCACGGACGAGGAGTTCTCCACGAAGAAGGCGGAGCTGCTGGCGGAGCTCTAGTGCTGTGGGCGCGCGGGTCTCCTACTCCCGTCCCGCCGACGCGAACGTCATGTCCGGGTAGCGGTCGCCCGCCACCTTGGCCGCGATCGGTTCGAGGAGCGCCAGTTCCTCCTGCGTCAGGAGGATCCGGGTCGCCGCCGCGTTCTCCTCGACGCGCGAGCGCCTGGTCGTGCCAGGGATCGGGACCACCGGGAAACCGTGCACCGCGGCCTGCTGCTGCACCCAGGCCAGCGCGATCTGGGCCAGGGAGACACCGTGCCCCTCGGCGACGGTGCGGATCGGCTCCAGGAGCGTCTGGTTGGCGGCCGCGTTCTCGCCGGTGAAGCGCGGCATCGTACGGCGGAAGTCCTGGTCCGTGAGATCCGTGTCGGCGTTGGAGAAGGAGCCGGTGAGGAATCCGCGCCCCAGCGGCGAGTACGGCACCAGCGCCACACCCAGCTCCCTGGCGGCCGGCACCACGTTCGCCTCGATGTCCCGGCTGAACAGGGACCACTCCGACTGCACGGCCGCGATGGGGTGAACGGCCCGGGCCGCGCGCAGCTCACCGGCCGTGACCTCGCTCAGCCCGAGATGCTTCACCTTGCCCTCGCGCACCAGCTCCGCCATCGTGCCGACGGTCTCCTCGATCGGCACGTTCACATCGCGGCGGTGCATGTAGTAGAGGTCGATCACATCGACGTCCAGGCGCCTCAGGCTCGCCTCGACGCAACTGCGGATATACGGCGGGTCGTTGCGGATGATCCGCTTCGTGGGGTCGTCCGGCGAGGTGGAGATCGCGAACTTGGTGGCGATGACGACCTCGTCCCGGTGCGCCCTGAAGAACGGTGACAGGAACTTCTCGTTCTCCCCGGCGCCGTAGGCGTCCGCGGTGTCGTAGAGGGTGACGCCCAGCTCGAGCGCCCGCTCCAGGGCGGCGCGCGACTCCCCGGCGTCCGAGGGTCCGTACGCCCAGCTCATCCCCATGCAGCCGAGGCCCTGCACGCCCACCTCGGGGCCGTCGCTGCCGAGCTGTACCTTCGCGATCCCGCTGTCCGTCATCAGAGCCTCTCCGTCACCGGGGCGCGCCCGGCGTCCGCGTAGAAATCGATCTTGCGGTTGAGCACCGCGAGCGTGTCCTGGAGTTCCGCGATCCGGGAGAGCACGTCCCGGCGGGTCGCCTCCAGGAGGTCGTAGCGTTCGGCGTACGTGTGGTCTCCGGCACGCACCAGTTCGGCGTAGCGCACCATGTCGGCGACGGGCATCCCCGTGAGCCTGAGCTTGCCGACGAGGTCGAGCCAGTCGAGGTCGGCGTTGCAGTAGCGGCGCTGCCCGGTGTGGGAGCGGTCGATATGGGGCATCAGCCCGATCCGTTCGTACCAGCGCAGGGTGTGCGCGGTGAGGCCGGTGAAGGCGACGACCTCGCTGATCGTGTAGCTGTCCTGTCCGTCGGGACGAGGGTGCCGCTCAGGCGGTACGGAGCAGATGTCGGTCCCGTTTTCGGCCGCCTCGGCCGAGGTCTCCATCACCGTCATGACCCCACGCTAAAACGCTGGAGTGCACTCCAAGCAAGCGGAATCCGGTGAAAATACGGAGACCCGGGGGGCCTGGCTTGACTAGCGTGCGCGTCATGAGTCTCGTACGCCGGGCCGTGCCCGAGGATGCCGAAGAAGTGCTGCGCCTGCGTCAGGTCATGCTGGACTCCGTCTTCTCCGCCGGTTCCTCCACACAGTGGCATACGGAGGCCCTTCCGACCCTGCGCCGTCGGCTCGGCGACCCGGAAGGCGGCTTCGCGGCGTTCGTGGTCGACCACCCCGACCGGCCGGGGGCGCTCGCCGCACTCGCGGTGGGCACGGTGGGGTACCGGATCGGCCGGGCGGGCAACCCGCACGGCCGGGTGGGCCATGTCTTCAGCGTCGCCACCGATCCGGACGCTCGCCGCCGGGGATACGCCCGCGCCTGTATGGAGACGCTGCTGGACTGGTTCCGCGAGCAGGACGTCCGGCAGGTCGATCTGAACGCGTCCGCGCAGGCCGAGCCGCTGTACGCGTCGCTGGGCTTCGTGCGCAAGCCGGACCCCTCGATGCGGCTGGAGCTGTGAGCCGCATAGGCTCGTGCCCATGCCCCTGAAGAGCCTGGCGCTGATCGAGAACTGGTCCGTCCCCACCGCCGCCGCGGCGGTCGTCCGCGCGGACGGCACCGTGCTCGGCACCCACGGTCCGGTCGGCCACCGCTTCCCGCTCGCCTCGGTCACCAAGCCGCTCGCCGCCTACGCGGTGCTGGTCGCGTACGAGGAGGGGGCCGTCGAACTGGTCGAGCCCGCCGGGCCGTCCGGCGCCACGGTGCGCCACCTCCTCGCCCACACGTCCGGGCTCGCCTTCGACGAGCACCGGGTCACCTCGGCGCCCGGGGAGCGGCGGCTGTACTCGAACGCCGGGTTCGAGGTGCTGGGCGACCATGTGGCGAAGGCGGCGGACATCCCGTTCGCCGAGTACGCGCGGCAGGCGGTCCTTCAGCCGCTCGGCATGGCATCGACGAGCCTGGACGGCTCCCCCGCCAAGGACGGCGTCTCGACGGTCGCCGATCTCGTGCGTTTCGTCGCCGAGGTCCAGGCGCCCCGGCTGCTCGACCCCCGCACGGTCGCCGAGGCGATGACCGTGCAGTACCCGGGCACGAAGGGCGTTCTGCCGGGCTACGGGCACCAGAACCCCAACGACTGGGGTCTCGGCTTCGAGATCCGCGACTCCAAGTCGCCGCACTGGACGGGCGCTTCGTCCTCGCCCAGGACCTTCGGTCACTTCGGGCAGTCGGGCACGTTCCTGTGGGTCGACCCGGACGCGGGCGTGGCGTGCGTCGCGCTGACGGACCGGGCGTTCGGGCCCTGGGCGATCGAGGCGTGGACGCCGTTCACGGACGCGGTACTGGCGGAGGTGCGGGGCTGAAGGAGCCGCCGGCCCTTCGCCTCACAGCCACCCGGACCTCCCCGCGACGGTCACCCGGACCTCCCCGATCATCCGGCCATCTCCCACACCAGCAGCTCCGCCCCCGATGACGCCCCCACCGCCTCGAGGTCCTTCGCGTCCGTGATCCGGGCCGAGTCCCCCGGCCCCAGCGCCTCCCCGCCCAGCCGTACCGCGCCGCGCACGACGTGCGCGTACACATACGCCGCGTCGGGCACCGCCGTGCGCTCCCCCGCCGCCAGCCGGCGGACATGGAGCATGGCGCCCGCCTCGGGGACCGCGTACGGCGTGGAGTCCGCGATGCCGTGGACCACCTCGTAGACAGGCTCGCCGCCCGGCTCCCGGGGGGCCAGCCACATCTGCACGAAGGCCAGGGGGACGTCGGCGTCGTTGCGCTCCACGTGCCGGACACCGCCCGCCGCGCTCAGCCGCTGGACGTCGCCGGGGCGGACCACCGTCGCGCGGCCCGTGGAGTCTCGGTGGGTCAGCTCGCCCTCCACCACCCATGTGACGATCTCCGTGTGGCTGTGCGGGTGCTCGTCGAAGCCCGAGCCCGGTGCCAGCCGCTCCTCGTTGCATGCGATCACGGCGCCGAACCGGAGGTTGTCCGGGTCGTAGTGCGGACCGAAGCTGAAGGCGTGCAGGGACTCGATCCCGGCGGCCGGGTCCCCTCCGCGGTAGCGCTCACCGGCGCGCCGTACGTCCATCACAGCCACCACCGTAGCCCCGCCCCCGATGCCCTCCGGGACCCGCCGCCGCACGGCCCCGTCCCGATAAGGCAGTCTTGTCCCCGTGCCCGAACCCCAAGCCATCCACCCCGAGCCCGCAGCGCACTCCCTCCATCCGCACGCCGCGACCCTGAAGCGGCTGGAGAAATCGTCCGGAAGCCTCGCCGCTCAGGCCATCGCGCGCATGGACGAGACGCTCCCGTGGTACCGGGCGATGCCACCGGAGAACCGTTCCTGGATCGGACTGGTGGCCCAGGCGGGTATCGCCGCGTTCACCGAGTGGTTCCGGCACCCCGACGCCCCGCAGGCCATCTCCACCGACGTCTTCGGGACCGCGCCGCGCGAGCTGACCCGGGCCATCACCCTGCGGCAGACCGTGGAGATGGTGCGCACGACCATCGAGGTGATGGAGTCCGCCATCGACGAGGTGGCCGCTCCCGGTGACGAGTCCGTGCTGCGCGAGGCGCTCCTCGTCTACGCCCGGGAGATCGCGTTCGCCACCGCCCAGGTCTACGCCCAGGCCGCCGAGGCACGCGGTGCCTGGGACGCCCGGCTGGAGTCACTGGTGGTCAACGCCGTGCTCAGCGGGGAGGCCGACGAGGGGGCCGTCAGCCGGGCCGCCGCACTCGGCTGGAACTCACCGGAGCATGTGTGCGTGGTGCTGGGCACGGCACCCGACGGTGACAGCGAGCTGACGGTCGAGGCCATCCGGCGGGCCGCCCGCCACGCCAAGCTCCAGGTCCTCACCGGCGTGCTCGGGGACCGGCTCGTCGTGGTCGCGGGCGGCAGCGACAATCCGCTGGCCGTCGCCAGGTCGCTCATCGGCCCGTTCGCCGCCGGTCCCGTCGTCGCCGGGCCGATCGTGCCCGACCTGCTGGCCGCGACCCGGTCCGCGCAGGCCGCGGCGGCGGGCCTCAAGGCGTGTTTCGCCTGGCAGGACGCACCGCGCCCGGTACTGGCCGACGATCTGCTGCCGGAGCGCGCGATCGCCGGTGATCCCAACGCGCGCGAGCAACTGGTGGAGGAGATCTACAGACCACTGGAGGAGGCGGGATCCGCGCTCCTGGAGACCCTCAGTGTGTATCTGGAGCAGGCCTCCAGTTTGGAAGGTGCCGCCCGCATGCTCTTCGTTCACCCGAACACCGTGCGCTACCGGCTCCGACGTGTGACTGACGTCACCGGCTGGTCGCCTTCTGATGTACGCTCCGCGTTCACGTTGCGGATCGCGCTGATCCTGGGGCGTCTGGCCGACGGAGATCCCCAGACCTAGCCTTTTGTCGGGGGCCCACAAAACCCCCTGCCGTTCTTCGTCCTTGTCCCCACGGGCGGCCCCGGCCGTCCCCAAGAGAGAGTGTGAGAGTGCTCGTACTCGTCGCTCCCGGCCAGGGCGCCCAGGCGCCCGGCTTTCTGACTCCCTGGCTCGACCTCCCCGGCGCCACCGACCGCGTCGCGGCATGGTCCGACGCCATCGGGCTCGACCTCGCCCACTACGGCACGCAGGCCGACGCCGACGCCATCCGCGACACCGCCGTCGCCCAGCCGCTGCTGGTCGCCGCGGGTCTGCTGTCCGCCATGGCACTGGGTGACATCACCCCCGGCGCCGTCGCCGGGCACAGCGTCGGCGAGATCACCGCGGCCGGCTTCGCGGGTGTCCTCGACGACACCGCCGCGCTGACACTCGTCCGCAAGCGGGGTCTGGCCATGGCCGAGGCCGCCGCCACCACGCCCACGGGCATGTCGGCACTGCTCGGCGGCGAGCCCGCGACGACGATCCCGCACCTGGAGAAGCTGGGCCTCACCCCGGCGAACGTGAACGGCGCCGGGCAGATCGTCGCCGCCGGAACCCTGGAGCAGCTCGCCGCCCTGGCGGAGGACAAGCCCGAGGGCGTGCGCCGGGTGGTTCCGCTGAAGGTGGCCGGCGCGTTCCACACCCAGCACATGGCGCCCGCGGTGGACCGCCTCGCGGAGGCCGCGGAGGCGCTCACGCCCGCCGACCCGCGGGTCACGTACGTCTCGAACAAGGACGGTCAGGCCGTCGCCACCGGTGCCGAGGTCCTTCAGCGGCTGGTCGGCCAGGTCGCGAACCCGGTCCGCTGGGACCTGTGCATGGAGACGTTCGAGAAGATGGGCGTCACGGCGCTGATCGAGGTGTGCCCCGGCGGCACCCTCACGGGCATCGCCAAGCGCGCCCTGCCGGGCGTCCAGACCCTGGCCCTGAAGACCCCCGACGACCTCGACGCCGCTCGCGACCTCGTCGCCGAGCACAGCGCCTGATTAGGAGCCCGAGAGCATGTCGAAGATCAAGGCACGCAAGGGTGCTCCGTACGCGCGGATCCTCGGGGTCGGCGGCTACCGTCCGGTCCGGGTGGTGCCCAACGAGGTGATCCTGGAGAAGATCGACTCGTCCGACGAGTGGATCCGCTCCCGCTCCGGCATCGAGACCCGGCACTGGGCCAACGACGAGGAGACCGTCGCCGCGATGTCCGTCGAGGCGGCGGGCAAGGCGATCGCCGACGCCGGGATCACCGCCGAGCGGATCGGCGCGGTCGTCGTCTCCACCGTCTCGCACTTCAGCCAGACCCCGGCCATCGCCACCGAGATCGCCGACAAGCTCGGCACCGACAAGGCCGCCGCCTTCGACATCTCGGCCGGCTGCGCGGGCTTCGGCTACGGCCTCACGCTCGCCAAGGGCATGATCGTCGAGGGGTCCGCCGAGTACGTCCTCGTCATCGGCGTGGAGCGGCTGTCCGATCTGACGGACCTGGAGGACCGGGCCACCGCCTTCCTGTTCGGCGACGGTGCGGGCGCGGTCGTCGTGGGCCCCTCGGAGGAGCCGCACATCGGCCCGACCGTGTGGGGCTCCGAGGGCGACAAGGCCGAGACCATCAAGCAGACCGTGCCGTGGAACGAATTCCGGCTCGGCGACCTCTCCAGGCTCCCGGTGGACAGCGAGGGCAACGTCAAGTTCCCCGCGATCACGCAGGAGGGCCAGGCGGTGTTCCGCTGGGCCGTGTTCGAGATGGCGAAGGTCGCCCAGCAGGCGCTGGACGCGGCCGGGATCACCGCGGACGACCTGGACGTCTTCATCCCGCACCAGGCCAATGTGCGGATCATCGACTCGATGGTGAAGACTCTCAAGCTGCCGGAGCACGTGATGGTCGCGCGTGACGTGCGCACCACCGGCAACACCTCGGCCGCCTCGATCCCGCTCGCGATGGAGCGGCTCCTGGCGACCGGCGAGGCGAAGAGCGGCGACACCGCGCTCGTCATCGGCTTCGGGGCGGGTCTCGTGTACGCCGCGACGGTCGTTACCCTCCCCTAGGCACTCCGTGCCGGATCATGCGGTCCGGCACGGGACCTGCAAACACCTGCCGCTGACGCGGCGGGCGCCACACCCTGACGGATATCTACGAAGGAGCGCCTGACATGGCCGCCACTCAGGAAGAGATCGTCGCCGGTCTCGCCGAGATCGTGAACGAGATCGCCGGGATCCCCACCGAGGACGTCCAGCTGGACAAGTCCTTCACCGACGACCTGGACGTCGACTCGCTGTCCATGGTCGAGGTCGTCGTCGCCGCGGAGGAGCGCTTCGACGTCAAGATCCCGGACGACGACGTGAAGAACCTCAAGACCGTCGGCGACGCTGCCGAGTACATCCTCAAGCACCAGGCCTGATCGACCGATCACCTGGGCAGACAGCCCAGCGCCGGGTCCGCGGCCCGGTGCCCCGGGCCGTTGCCCCGCCACCCGGCGGTGGCGCCGCTTAATCCTCGTATCCGTTGGAGAAAGAATTCCCGTGAGCTCGACCAATCGCACCGTGGTCGTCACCGGTATCGGCGCAACCACACCGCTGGGTGGCGACGCGGCCTCTACCTGGGAAGGCCTGGTCGCCGGCAAGTCCGGTGTCCGTCCTCTCGAGCAGGACTGGGCCGCCGAGCAGGCGGTCCGCATCGCCGCGCAGATCGCCGTGGAGCCGTCGGAGATCATCCCGCGGCCGCAGGCCCGCCGTCTGGACCGCTCGGCGCAGTTCGCGCTGATCGCGGCCAAGGAGGCCTGGGCGGACGCCGGTTTCACCGACAAGGCGGGCGAGGGCGCCGATGTCGACCCGGACCGTCTCGGCGCGGTCATCGCCTCCGGCATCGGCGGTGTGACGACCCTGCTCGACCAGTACGACGTGCTGAAGGAGAAAGGCGTCCGCCGCGTCTCCCCGCACACGGTACCGATGCTGATGCCGAACGGCCCGTCGGCCAACGTGGGTCTGGCCGTGGGGGCCCGCGCCGGTGTCCACACCCCGGTGTCCGCCTGCGCGTCGGGCGCCGAGGCCATCGGCTACGCCATCGAGATGATCCGCACCGGCCGCGCCGACGTCGTCGTCGCCGGAGGCACGGAGGCGGCCATCCACCCGCTGCCGATCGCCGCGTTCGGCAACATGATGGCGATGTCCAAGAACAACGACGACCCGCAGGGCGCCTCGCGTCCCTACGACGTCGCCCGTGACGGCTTCGTCCTCGGTGAGGGCGCGGGTGTCCTGGTCCTGGAGTCGGCCGAGCACGCCGCCAAGCGCGGCGCCCGCGTCTACGCGGAGGCGGTCGGCCAGGGCATCTCCGCCGACGCCCACGACATCGTGCAGCCGGAGCCCGAGGGCCGCGGCATCTCGCACGCCCTCCAGAACCTGCTGGACCACACCGACCTGGACCCGGCGGAGATCGTGCATGTGAACGCGCACGCCACCTCCACCCCGGCCGGTGACATCGCCGAGCTCAAGGCGCTGCGCAAGGTCTTCGGCGACGACGCGGACCACATGGCGGTCTCCGCGACCAAGTCGATGACCGGTCATCTCCTCGGCGGCGCGGGCGGTGTGGAGTCGGTGGCGACCGTCCTCGCGCTGTACCACCGCGTCGCCCCGCCGACGATCAACGTCGAGAACATGGACCCGGAGGCCGAGGCCAACGCGGACGTCGTCCGCGGCGAGGCCCGCAAGCTGCCGGTCGAGGGCCGCATCGCCGCGCTGAACGACTCGTTCGGCTTCGGCGGGCACAACGTGGTCCTGGCGTTCCGCACGGTCTGATCCGGGCCGTCCCCGTCACCCGTGTGAAGGGCCCCCACCACTAGAACCCAAGCTCGGTGGGGGCCCTTTCGTACGAACGGGCGACGAACGGGGCACGGACTGCGGACGAACCGGGGGACGGGCGGCGGGCGGACTGGGGACGGGCGGCGGGGACAGAGGGCTGACGGACGGTCAGACGACCTGGTGCAGCCAACGCACCGGCGCGCCCTCGCCCGCGTAGCGGAACGGTTCCAGTTCGTCGTCCCACGGCTTGCCCAGCAGCTTGGCGAGTTCGGCCTCCAGCTCGCTCTCCCCGCGCTGGGAGCGCACCAGGGCGGCCCGCAGCCGGTCCTCAGGGATCAGGATGTCGCCGTGGATGCCGGTGACCGCGTGGAAGATCCCGAGGTCGGGCGTGCAGCTGTAGCGCTCGCCCTCGGCGGTCGGACACGGTTCCGCGGTGACCTCGAAGCGCAGCAGGTGCCAGCCGCGCAGCGCGGAGGCGAGCTTGGAGGCGGTGCCGGCCTCGCCCTGCCAGGAGAACTCGGATCTCCAGGTGCCGGGTGCGGCGGGCTGCCGGATCCAGTCGAGGTTGACGCGCGTGCCCAGCACGCCCGCGACTGCCCACTCGACGTGCGGGCACAGTGCGCGTGGCGCGGAGTGCACGTACAGGACTCCACGTGTCGTCACCTGAACCTCCGGGCAGACCGCGACATCTTGTAACTTTACGGAACGTGCGTGGCAGGGCGGCCACGGGGCGAGGCTACCGTGCGGCGGCGCAAGGAGTGTGACGTACCGTCGGTCCCGGTGCTCCCAAACTCCGATGTTTCACCCAAGGGGACGCGGAGCTGACACAGCGTGTTCGAACGCTGCCGAACGACTGCGGAACGAACCGTGCGCGGACCGACCGCCGTGTACGACGAATGAGGGGACCAGGGGATGCGGAAACCGGGCCGTCGCTCCAGGGCTGTCGTCGCGATGGCGGCGGCGGCCGTCCTGGGGCTCGCCGGCTGTGACGCCTCCGGCGGGGGCGGGGCCGTTCCCCGGGGCAGCACCGCCCAGGCGCATCCGAGGCCCACCCCGGTCTGGGACCGCTCGCCCGACTCGATCGTCGCCGTGGGCGACTCCATCACGCGCGGCTTCGACGCCTGCACCGTGCTGTCCGACTGCCCCCAGGTGTCGTGGGCGACGGGCAGCGACACCGCTGTGGACAGTCTCGCCGTACGGCTGCTCGGGGTGACCGGGGCCGCGGAGCGCAGCTGGAACTACGCGGTGACCGGGGCCCGGATGGCGGACCTGCCCGGGCAGATGGCGCAGGCCGTGCTGCGCAAGCCGGAGCTGGTGACGGTGATGGTGGGCGCCAACGACGCCTGCCGCTCCACCGTCTCCGCGATGACCTCGGTCGCCGGCTTCCGTGAACAGTTCCAGGAGGCGATGGACACCCTGCGCGCGTCACTGCCGAAGACGCAGGTGTACGTGTCCAGCGTGCCGAACCTGAAGCGGCTGTGGTCGCAGGGCCGCAGCAGCCAGCTGGGCAAGCAGGTGTGGAAGCTGGGCATCTGCCCGTCGATGCTGGGCGACGCGGACGCGCTGGACGCGCGGGCGACCCGGCGGCGCGACGCGGTGCAGGCGCGTGTCGAGGCGTACAACCGGGTTCTGAGGGAGGTGTGCGCCAAGGACCGGCGATGCCGCTTCGACGGCAACGCCGTCTTCGACTACCGCTTCGGAACGGAGCAGTTGAGCCAGTGGGACTGGTTCCACCCGAGCCGGGACGGGCAGGCCCGGCTCGCCGAGATCGCCTACCGCGCGGTCACCGCCAAGGAACCCCTGGCCTAGGGTTCCCACATGAGTGAACTTTTCGGCACACTTCCCGACGGCTCCCCGGTCCACCGCTGGACGCTGGAACGGGGCGGGGTGCGGGTGCGGGTGCTGTCGTACGGCGGGATCGTGCAGTCGGCCGAGGTCCCGGACCGCGACGGCCGCCGGACGGACGTGGTGCTGGGCTTCGCGGACCTGGAGGGGTATCTGCGCCATCCCGAGCCGTATCTCGGGGCGCTGGTGGGGCGGTACGCCAACCGTATCGGGGGCGCGCGCTTCGCACTGGACGGGCGGACCTACGCGCTCGAGGCGAACAACGGCCCGAACACGCTGCACGGCGGCCGCCGGGGCTTCGACCGGCGGGTGTGGCAGGGGGACCCGGTCGAGGGCGGCGTACGACTGTCCCGGGTGAGCCCGCACGGCGAGGAGGGCTTCCCGGGCCGGCTCGAGGTCTCGGCGACCTACACCCTCGACTCGGAGGGCGCGCTGCGGATCGCCTACGAGGCCGTCACAGATGCGCCGACCGTGGTGAACCTGACGAACCACTCGTACTGGAACCTGGCGGGTGCGGGGCAGGCGGGCGGGCACGAGCTGCGGATCGCCGCATCCCGGTACACCCCGGTGGACGGCGATCTGATCCCGACGGGTGAGCAGGCCGACGTGGACGGCACGCGCTTCGACTTCCGGACGGCGCACAGGACCGGCTCGGGCTACGACCACAACTTCGTCCTCGACAAGGGCGTCACCGAGGCCCCGGTCGAGGTCGCCGAGCTGCACGACCCGGGGTCGGGGCGGGTGCTCACGGTGGCCACGACCGAGCCCGGGCTCCAGCTCTACACCGCTGACCACCTCGGCGCCCCGCTCGCCCCCGGCGCCGGGATCGCGCTGGAGACCCAGCACTTCCCCGACTCGCCGAACCGCCCGGACTTCCCGAGCACGGAACTCAGGCCGGGCGGCGTGTACGCGTCGGAGACGGTGTACCGCTTCTCGGCGCGCCGGCCGCCGCAGGGCGCGTCGCGCTAGCCGCCGCAGTGCGCGTTGCGGCCGCAGGGCGCGTTCCGGTCGGAGGTCGAAAGCCCCGGTCCAGGGGTCAGGTCCCGGACCGGGGCTGCACGTGGGGAGACCCGTCCCTGGTTCGACGTTAATCGTCATGATGACGCGGTGGTCGGCGATCGAGCCTCCGGCAGCAACCTCGTACGAACCCTTCACAACCCCGGGCCACGCACCATGGCCCGCGTCACTTCCGTCACGCGATACTGCGAGGCGTCCCGCACCACGCACCCCACGGCGACGGAAGGACGACAACTGCCGTGCACTCCATACGTGTTCGGATCGGCATCCTCGGGCTGGCCCTGCTCACGGGGCTCGCGGCCCCGGGGACCGCGACGGCGGACAGCGCCCCCTCGGTGACCGTCGAGGAGCAGCGTCTCGACCAGGCCGTCCCCCAGGAGATCCTCAGGCGCTCCGGCTTCGACTCCGTGGCGCCCCGGCTGGCGCGGGCGCTCGCGGGGGCCCACTCGTACGCGCAGGCCGAGCGTGCCGTCGTCCGTCAGGGGTCCCTGCTGTGGCGGCGGGCCGTGGACCGGGCGCAGGGGCGGGGCCCGGCCCGCGGTGACATCAGCCGTGACGACGACCGGCCGCTGTACTGGGCCCGGTTGGGGATGACCCGGGAGGTGCGGACCTGGAGGCCGGCGTTCGCACTGTCCGACGCCGAGCGAGGCCGGCTTCTGTCGGAGCTGGAGGTCTCCTCACGCGGACAGGACGCCGTGCGCTATCCGCACGGCGGGGCCGTCAAGCGGATCCTGGTCACCGGCTTCGACCCGTTCACGCTGGACCGGGACATCCGTATCTCCAATCCGTCCGGGGCGACCGCACTCGCGCTCGACGGCACCACGATCGAGACGGCGGGCGGCCCGGCGCGCATCGAGGCCGTCGTCTTCCCGGTGCGCTGGCAGGACTTCGCCGACGGGGCCGTGGAGCGAACGCTGCGGCGGCAGCTGCCGCGCGTGGATCTCTTCACGACCGTGAGCCAGGGGCGGATCGGCCGCTTCGACGTCGAGCGGACCAACGGGGCGTGGCGGGGCGGATTCCCGGACAACGACGGGATCGGCCGGACGGAGACGATCCCGGTCCCCGACGCGGCCACACAGCCGCAGTGGACGTCGACGACCCTCCCCTACCAGGCGATCGCGTCCGCGGACACCGGGCGCTTCCCCGTCCTCGACCACACGGAGGTCACCGAGATCCCGGCGGGGGGCGGTGATCCCGTCGTACGGCCGGACGGGCCGACCTCCGGGTCGACGGCCCGGGCAGGGGGCGGCGGCAACTACCTCTCCAACGAGATCGCGTACCGGGCGACGCTGCTGCGGGACCGGCTCGGGCTGCACGACCGGCTGCCGGGCGGGCATGTCCACACGCCGGTCCTTCAGTTCGGGGCGGGGAACACGGACCCGGCGACCGGGACGGTCACCGACCCGGCGTTCGTGCGGAACCGGCTCGACATCGTCGCGCAGGTACGGGCGATCCTGAGGGTGGCGGCGAACGCGACGTTCGGGACCCGCGTCAGGGGCCGCTGACCGGCTCGTCCTCGGCGGCGCCGGCGTCCTCGGCGGCGGTCCGGCCCTCGGTGGTCTCCTCGCCCAGCAGGTCGCGGGCCAGCAGCGTGGCGCCCGCGACCGCGCCCGGCATCAGGAAGACGGCGACGAACGGAACGAGGAAGGCGAGCCCGAGGGGGGTGCCGAAGCCCCACACGAGCAGCTTGCGGGAGCGCAGCAGCGCGAGGCGGGCGCGGAGTTCGACGCCTCGGCGCTGGAGGGCGACGGAGGTGAGTTCCTCGGTGAGGAAGAAGCCGGTGACGAAGAAGCCGATCACCGGGACGACGGTCTGGCCGACGACCGGGAGGAAGCCGAGGGCGAAGAGCAGGACGCCCCAGAGCGCGGCGCGGACGAGGATGCGGAGGCTGTCGCGGGCCGAGATCCACAGTTCGCGGTGGAGGGGCAGGCCCGACTCGGGGGCGGTGCCGTCCGGGGAGACGTCGCGGTCGACCCGCCCCGAGAGGCTCTCGTAGAAGGGCTGGCCGACGAGGAGGGTGACGGCGGTGAAGGTGAGGACGGCGAGGAGGAGCGCGAGGGCGAACAGGACGACGGTGAGCAGGCCGCGGAAGAGGCCGAGCCAGGGACTCGGCCAGCCGTCGGCGAACGGCGTGGCCCAGATGACGGCGTCCTCGCCCCAGACGGCCAGGGCTATGAGCGCGGCCGCGTAGAGCACGAGGGTTATCAGTCCGGGCAGGAGGCCGAAGCCGTACTGCCTGCCGTGCCGGGCCACCCACCGCTGGCCTTCGAGAAGACGGCCGAATCCCACCCCTAGATCGCGCATGGGGAAGACTTTACCGAGTCGGCCGTACGCCGCTGAGCCC
This sequence comes from Streptomyces sp. NPDC047079, assembly GCF_040643755.1. Lineage (NCBI taxonomy): Bacteria > Bacillati > Actinomycetota > Actinomycetes > Kitasatosporales > Streptomycetaceae > Streptomyces > Streptomyces sp. NPDC047079. The sequence goes on along the minus strand of NZ_JBEYUZ010000024.1, from coordinate 62,413 downwards.
CCATGGGCGAGCGGCGGCAGAGGCCGCGCCCCACGTCCAAGGGCACGGCCTCCGCCGTACGCAACGACCTCGGTCGGCGTGCGTCACGGGCTCCTTCAGAGCTTGACGATCATCTTTCCGATGTTGTCGCCGCGCAGGACCCCGAAGAACGCTTCCAGGTTGTTCTCGATGCCCTCGACGACCGTCTCGCGGTACTTCAGCTCGCCGGAGCGGACCCAGGCGCCGACCTCCTGGACGAACTGCGGCTGAAGGTCGAACTGGTCGCCGACGAGGAAGCCCTCGATACGGCCTCGGGTCTGGATGAGCCGGGCGAGGTTCTTCGGGCCGGGGGCGGGCTCGGTGTCGTTGTAGACGGAGATCATGCCGCAGACCGCGATGCGGCCGTTCCGGTTGAGGGAGCCGATGGCGGCCTCGAGGTGGTCGCCGCCGACGTTGTCGAAGTAGACATCGACGCCGTCCGGGGCGGCCTCGCGCAGCTGCTCGCTCACGGGCCCGTTCTTGTAGTTGAAGGCCGCGTCGAAGCCGTAGTCCTCGACCAGGAGCTTGACCTTCTCGTCCGAGCCGGCGGAGCCGATGACCCGGGAGGCGCCCTTCAGCTTCGCGATCTGCCCGACCTGGCTGCCGACGGCGCCCGCGGCACCGGACACGAAGACGGAGTCGCCCTCCTTGAAGGCGGCGACGCGCAGCAGGCCGGCGTAGGCCGTGAGGCCGGTCATGCCGAGGACGCCGAGGTACGTCGACAGCGGCGCGGCCTGCGGGTCCACCGTGACGGCGCTCTTGGCGTCCACGACCGCGTACTCGCGCCAGCCGAGGAAGTGCAGGACGTGGTCGCCGGGCTCGATGCCCTCGGCGTTGGAGGCGATGACCTCGCCGACCGCGCCGCCCTGCATGGGCTGGTTCAGCTCGAACGGGGCGACGTACGACTGGGCGGCGCTCATCCTGCCACGCATGTACGGATCGACGGAGACGAACTGGTTCCGTACGAGGACCTGGCCCTCGCCCGGCTGCGGCACCTCCGCCTCGACCAGGGCGAAGTCCTCGGCCTTGGGCCAGCCGACCGGGCGGCTGAGCAGGTGCCATTCGCGGCTGACGGCGGGGAGAGCGGGGGTGTCGGACATGGGGGGCCTTTCGTCATGTGCTGCGTGCTGCGGCTCGATCGCGAGCGATACAGATACTTCAGTGCCTGAAACAACCATGCTCCTGGATATTTCAGGCTGTCAAGTAAAGGGGTAGCCTGGACGCCATGGCCACGCAGAAGAAACCCCGCATGGACCCCCTGACGCTGGAGGTCGTGGAGCTCATCGGATCGGTCGTGGCCCGCTACCACGAGGAGTACGAGGAGGCGGCGGCCGAGCACGCGCTCACCGGGGCGCAGGCCCGGCTGCTGAGCCTGCTGTCGCTGGAGCCGCTTCCGATGCGGCGGCTGGCGCAGAAGCTGAAGTGTGAGCCGTCCAACGTCACCGGCATCGTGGACCGGCTGGAGACGCGGGGCCTGGTGGAGCGCCGCCCGGACCCGGCGGACCGCCGGGTGAAGCTCGCGGCGGCGACGGACGAGGGCCGCCGGGTGGCCCGCGGCCTGGGAGACTCCCTCAACTTCGCCCGGGAGCCCCTGGCGGGACTGTCGCACGACGAACAGCTGGCCCTGCGGGATCTGCTGCGCCGGATGCTGGACGCGTAGCCACCGCGGGCGCGGACCGGGGTCCGGGCTGCGGCTGCGGGCGGCCCCGCGCCGTGTGCACCGCCGCAGGTGCTACGTGCACCACCACAGGAACCGGTTGCACTTTTTCGTCGGCGACGGTTCGGGGCGCGAGCTCGTGGGCGCCGGATTCGCCGACGGGGTCGTACCCGGGGCCCTGCTCGCCGTCGGCGTGGGGGCCGGCGCCGGGCGGTCCGGGCGCCCGGTCGGGGTCGCCGAGGGGGTCCCCCCGTCCTTCTGCCCGCCCTTGTCGGACTTCTCGTCCTTCGCGGACGCCGACGCCGACGCCGACGGGGAGGCGGAGGAGGAGGCCGAAGCCGAGGCCGCACCGGCGACTCCCCGGCCCCCGGTGCCGCCGGACGGCACGGTCGTCTCGCCGAGGGCGGCCTCGCCGTCCGCGCTCTCCTCTCCCGCGGTCGCGGTCTTCGGAGTGGATCCTGGTGCCTCGATGCCGAGTTCGGCCAGGCTCAGCCCGCCCGCCGCCAGCAGCAGTCCGGCACCCACGAAAAGGACCCGCCGCCGGCGCCGCCGGTGCGCGGCGGCCTTGCGGTCGCGACGGCCGGAACGCGTCCCGCGGCCGCCGTCAGGGTCACCGGACACGCCGCGCCCCTGGGCGCGGCGCCGGTTCTGCGCCCGCCCGGGCCGCGCCGCGCGGTCCTCGGGGGACGCCCCTGCCTCGCCGGACCCGTTCGCGTCGTCGTAGCGCTCATCGCCCCCGTCGAAGGCGTCACCGAGGGGACGCGCGTCACCCTCGTCGGCGTATGCGCGCAGTCCCTCGATCGGTGTGCCGCACCCAGGGCAGGCGAGAGCGCCGTTGAGGTGTCTTCGGCACGGGTGGCAGTAGTCCATGACGCGGGAAGACTAAATTCCGCACGTGTCGCGTTCCTAGGCCCCGCTGTGAAGGTTCTGTGGGGAACCGAAAAAACTCTCGAAAGCTTCGCCGAAACCGTTTCAGTTCGCCCCATTGACACTCCCCGCGCCACCTCCCTACTGTCACGCCAGCATTTCGAACGTGTGACGAAATATCGAACCGCTGAGAGGCAACCGCCGTGCGCATCACCGGAATCAGCACACACGTGGTCGGGACGCCGTGGCGCAACCTGACGTATGTTCAGGTGCACACCGACGAGGGCGTCACCGGAGTCGGCGAGACCAGGATGCTGGGGCACACCGACGCTCTGATCGGCTATCTGCGGGAGGCGGAGGCCAATCACATCCTCGGTTCCGACCCGTTCGCGGTGGAGGACCTCGTCCGCCGGATGAAGTACGGCGACTACGGCCGCGTGGGTGAGATCGTCATGTCCGGGATCGCGGTCGTGGAGATGGCCTGCTGGGACATCAAGGGCAAGGCTCTGGGTGTGCCCGTCTGGCAGTTGCTCGGCGGCAGGGTCACCGACCGGGTCAAGGCCTACGCCAACGGCTGGTACACCACCGAGCGAACACCCGAGGCGTACCACAAGGCCGCCACGGAGGTGGTCGCCCGCGGCTACCGGGCTCTGAAGATCGACCCCTTCGGTACCGGGCACTTCGAGCTGGACCACGCGCAGACGCTCTACTCGGTGTCCCTCATCGAGGCGGTGCGGGACGCCGTCGGACCGGAAACCGAACTGATGCTGGAGATGCACGGCCGCTTCTCCCCCGCCACCGCCGTCCGGCTCGCCCATGAGATGGCGCCCTTCCGGCCGGCCTGGCTGGAGGAGCCGGTCCCGCCGGAGAACCTCAAGGCGCTGAAGAAGGTCGCCGAGAAGGTGGACCTGCCGGTCGCCACCGGTGAGCGCATCCACGACCGGATCGAGTTCCGGGAGCTGTTCGAGAGCCAGGCCGCCGACATCCTCCAGCCCGACGTCGGCCACATCGGCGGCATCTGGGAGACCCGGAAGCTGGCCGCCACCGCCGAAACCCACTACATGCTGGTCGCCCCGCACAACGTAGGCGGCTCCGTGCTCACCGCGGCCTCCCTCCAAGTCGGCTTCACCTCACCGAACTTCAAGATCCTGGAGCACTTCAACGACTTCGCCGACGCGGAGATCAAGAAGGTCGTCAGGGGCGCGCCGGAGGTCGTCGACGGCTACTTCCACCTCTCCGACGCCCCCGGCCTCGGGGTCGAGCTGGACACCGACGCGGCGGCCGAGTTCCCGCAGCAGCAGGCCCGGTTCGACCTGTGGGCCGACGGCTGGGAGCAGCGCAGGCCGAAGGGCACCCGGTGAGTTCCCAGGTCCTGATCGAGGCGCCGGGCACCCACCGGGTCGAGGACCACACGCCCCGTGATCCCGGTCCCGGCGAGGCACTGGTCGCCGTGCACGCGGTCGGCATCTGCGGCAGTGACCGCGAGGTGTACCAGGGCAACCGGCCCGACGGGTACGTCCGTTACCCCCTCACGCCCGGTCACGAGTGGTCCGGGACCGTGCGGGCCGTGGGCGCCGGGGTGCCGGCCACGCTGGTCGGGCGCAAGGTCGTCGGCGAGGGCTTCCGCAACTGCCAGGTCTGCGACCGCTGTCACGCGGGCGAGACCACGCTGTGCGCGGCCGGGTACGAGGAGACCGGGTTCACCCAGCCGGGAGCCATGGCCGGCACGCTCACCCTGCCCGCCCGGCTGCTGCACCCGCTGCCGGACCACGCCGACCTCACCGCCGCAGCCCTTTTGGAACCGGCCGCCTGCATCGCGGCCGCCGCGCTCAGGGGCGGGGCCCGGCCGGGCGAACGGGTCGCGGTGGTCGGTACGGGGACGCTCGGGATGTTCGCTGTGCAGTTCCTGAAGGCGATGTCGCCGGGGGAGCTGCTGGCGGTGGGCACCGGGCGGGACCGGGAGGAGCCGGCCCGGCGGTTCGGGGCGACCGGATTCCGTACGAAGGACGAGGAACTCCCGGGCGGCTTCGACGTCGTGATCGAGGCCGCCGGGTCGGCGTCCGCCGCGCGCACCGCCGCCTCGCTGCTCAGACGCGGCGGACGGCTGGTCCTGACGGGTATCCCGGCGCCGGGCGCGGACGGGCTCGACCCGACGGATCTGGTCGTACGGCAGCTGGAGGTGCATACGGTCTTCGGGGCGCCGCCGGACGCCTGGGCGCACGCCGTGCGGGTCTTCGGCGCCGGGCTGCTCGATCCGCTGCCGCTGGTCACGCACGAGCTGCCGCTGACCGAGTTCTCGGGGGCCATCGAGCTGGTGGGGGCCGGTGATCCGAAGGTGGGCAAGGTGCTGCTCCGCCCCTAGTGTCCTGCGCCCATCGGGCGTGACCTGACAGCGCTCCGGCCGGCGTACCGGCAGGTCCCCTTTTCTGTTCCAGGCCGCGAACCTTGTCCGAAATATCGAACACAAAGGACAGCTTGTGACCGACGCTTCCGCCCCGGCGGCCCGCAGGCCCGGCGAGCATGCGCTCGCCGCACTCGGCCTCGGCGCGCCCGCCTTCGACCCCGCCGACGCTTCCGCCCACAGCTTCCCGGGCGGTGGCCGCTGGCGCACCGAGATCCCCTCGTGCGAGGGTCCCGAGGCGCTGGCGGTCGTGCTCAAGGAGGCCTCGCGCCTCGATGTGCCGATCCACCGGATCAGCCAGGGCAGCGGCGTGTGGATGCTCACCGACGCCGAGATCACCGAAATGGTGGAGGCCACCGGCGAACGGGACATCGAACTCTGCCTGTTCACGGGCCCGCGCGGCACCTGGGACATCGGCGGCTCGGTACGCTCCGACTCGCGGGGGGCCGGACTGCGCGCCCGCGGGCACGACGCCGTCGCCGGGTGCGTCGAAGACGCCGTACGGGCCACCGAGTTGGGCGTCACATGCCTGCTCGTGGCCGACGAGGGCGTGCTGTGGACGCTGCACCGGGCCCGGGAGAAGCGGATCATCCCGGCCGATACGACTTTGAAGGTCTCGGCCCTTATCGGTCCGGTCAATCCGGCCTCGTACGCCGTGTACGAGCGGCTCGGCGCCGACTCGGTCAATGTGCCCAGCGACCTGACCCTGCATCACCTGACGGAGATACGGCGCGTCTCCGCCGCCCCCATGGACATGTACATCGAGGCCCCCGACGACCTCGGCGGCTATGTGCGGATGTACGAGGTCGCCGAGCTGATCCGGCGCGGCGCCCCGCTGTATCTGAAGTTCGGTCTGTCCAAGGCGCCCGGGATCTACCCCTACGGGACGCACCTGCGGGACGTGACCCTGGACACCGCCCGGGAGCGGGTGCGGCGCGGCCGGCTCGCTCTCGACCTGCTCGCCCGGCACGGCGCGGACGGCGACATGGCGCCGCTCGGCTCCCGGCTGCCCGGCCCGCTCCACCGCTTCCCCACCGGCGACTGACCGCCGCCCGCCCCTCTTCCCGACTCTTCCCGACGAGAAGAAACAAGGACTGATCAGCATGCGTACTCGCAGAGCAGCTCTCGCCGCGACAGCCACAGCCGCCGCCCTCGCCCTCACCCTGTCCGCCTGCGGACAAAGCGGCTCGGGCGGCAGCAAGGAGGACAAGGGCAGCGCCAAGGGCGGCACGATCGGCATCGCGATGCCGACCAAGTCGTCCGAACGCTGGATCTCCGACGGCAACAACGTCGTCAAGGACCTCCAGGCCAAGGGCTACAAGACCAAGCTGGTCTACGGAGAGGACGACCCGGACACCCAGGTCTCGCAGATCGAGAACCTGATCACCCAGGGCGTCAAAGGTCTGGTCGTCGCGGCCATCGACAACAAGTCCCTGAACAACGTGCTCCAGGAGGCCGCCGACGCCGGCATCCCGGTCATCGCCTACGACCGGCTGATCCTCGGCACCGCCAACGTCGACTACTACGCCTCCTTCGACAACGAGAAGGTCGGCCGGCTCCAGGCCGGCTACATCGTCGACAAGCTCGGTCTGAAGAACGGCAAGGGCCCCTTCTCCATCGAGCTGTTCGCCGGCTCCAACGACGACAACAACACCAAGTACTTCTTCAACGGCGCGATGAGCGTGCTGAAACCGTATCTGGACAGCAAGAAGCTGGTCGTCAAGTCCGGGCAGACGCAGCTCAACCAGGTGACCACCCTGCGCTGGGACGGCGCCACCGCGCAGCGGCGCATGGACGACATCCTCACCTCCTCCTACAAGAGCGCCCGGGTGGACGCGGTGCTGTCGCCGTACGACGGCATCTCGATCGGCATCCTGTCGGCCCTGAAGTCGGACGGCTACGGCTCCAAGAGCAAGCCGCTGCCGGTCGTCACCGGGCAGGACGCCGAGCTGGCCTCGGTGAAGTCGATCATCGCCGGTGAGCAGACGCAGACCGTCTACAAGGATCTGCGCAAGCTCGCCGACGTCGCCTCGACGATGGTCGACGACCTCCTCCAGGGCAAGAAGCCGCAGGTCAACGACACCAAGACCTACGACAACGGCACCAAGGTCGTCCCCGCCTACCTGTTGCAGCCGGTCAGCGTCGACAAGGCCAACTCCGAAGAGGTCCTGGTCAAGGGCGGCTACTACACCGACGCCCAGCTCAAGTAACCGTCGCAGCCCACCGACCGCACCCGACTGGAAGGCACGACCATGGCGGGACCCGTCCTGGAAATGCGCTCGATCGGCAAGACCTTTCCCGGCGTGAAAGCGCTGTCGAACGTCACCCTGACTGTCCGTCAGGGCGAGGTCCACGCCATCTGCGGGGAGAACGGCGCCGGGAAGTCCACCTTGATGAAGGTGCTCTCCGGCGTCCATCCGCACGGCACCTACGAGGGCGAGATCCTCTTCGAGTCGGAGGTCTGCCGCTTCAAGGACATCCGGGCGAGCGAGCAGCACGGCATCGTCATCATCCACCAGGAGCTGGCGCTGGTGCCGTACCTGTCCATCGCCGAGAACATCTTCCTCGGCAACGAGCACGCCACGCGCGGGTTCATCAACTGGAACGACACCCTCAGGCACGCCACGGCACTGCTGCGCCGGGTCGGCCTGGACGAGCACCCCGAGACCCGCGTCGCCGACATCGGCGTGGGCAAGCAGCAGCTGGTGGAGATCGCCAAGGCCCTGTCGAAGCAGGTGAGACTGCTCATCCTCGACGAGCCGACGGCGGCCCTGAACGACGAGGACAGCGACCAACTCCTCGATCTCATCCTGGAGCTGAAGAACCAGGGCATCACCTCGATCATCATCTCCCACAAACTGAACGAGATCCGCAAGGTCGCCGACTCGGTGACCATCCTGCGCGACGGGTGCACCATCGAGACACTCGACGTGAAGGCCCCGGGGACGACCGAGGAGCGGATCATCGCCGGCATGGTCGGCCGCGACCTCGACCACCGCTTCCCCGAACGCACCCCGCACCAGGCAGAGGAGGACGCGCCGCCGGCCCTGGAGATCCGCAACTGGACCGTGTTGCACCCGATCGACCAGCAGCGCAAGGTCGTCGACGACGTGTCGATCCAGGTGCGCCGCGGGGAGATCGTCGGTGTCGCGGGGCTGATGGGCGCGGGGCGCACCGAGCTGGCGATGAACGTCTTCGGGCGCAGCTACGGCCGGTATGCGGGCGGCACGGTCCTCAAGGACGGCAGGGAGATCCGTACGAAGACGGTCGCGGAGGCGGTCGCGCACGGGATCGCGTACGTCACCGAGGACCGCAAGCACTACGGCCTCAACCTCATCGACACCGTCAACCGCAATATCTCGCTGACCGCGCTCAGGAGGGTGGCCCGGCGGGGCGTGGTGGACGAGCACGAGGAGCGGCAGGTCGCCGAGGGCTTCCGCACGTCCATGAACATCAAGGCGCCCACCGTCTTCGAGACGGTGGGCAAGCTGTCCGGCGGCAACCAGCAGAAGGTCGTCCTCAGTAAGTGGATCTTCGCCGGTCCGGACGTGCTGATCCTGGACGAGCCCACGCGGGGCATCGACGTGGGCGCCAAGTACGAGATCTACACGGTCATCGACCGGCTGGCCGCCCAGGGCAAGGCGGTCGTCTTCATCTCCTCCGAGCTGCCGGAGCTGCTCGGCATGTGCGACCGCATCTACACGATGGCGGCGGGACGGCTGACCGGTGAGGTGGAGCGCGCCGAGGCCACACAGGAAGTGCTGATGCGGCGGATGACGCAGGACACACAGGACAGAGAGGTGACGCGATGAGCACGGATGTGACCGCCAAGACCCCGGCCCCCGCGCCGCCGGGCAGGAGCGGAGCGGCCGGCGGTGGAGGCCTGCTCCAGCTGGTGCTGAGCGGCCTGCGGCGCAACATGCGGCAGTACGGCATGCTGATCGCCCTCGGACTGATCGTGGTCCTCTTCGAGATCTGGACCGGCGGGGACCTGCTGCTTCCGCGCAACGTCTCCAATCTGGTGCTCCAGAACAGCTACATCCTGATCCTCGCGATCGGCATGATGCTGGTGATCATCGCCGGGCACATCGATCTCTCGGTGGGCTCACTGACGGCGTTCGTGGGCGCGTTCGCGGCCGTCCTCACGGTGCAGCACCATCTGGCCTGGCCGATCGCGCTGGTGCTGTGCCTGCTGGTGGGCGCGGTGGCGGGCGCGGTGCAGGGGTTCCTGATCGCGTATCTCGGCATACCGTCGTTCATCGTGACCCTCGCCGGGATGCTGCTCTTCCGCGGGCTGACGGAGATCCTGCTCAAGGGGCAGACGCTCGGCCCGTTCCCCGACGGCCTCCAGAAGATCGGCAACGGCTTCCTGCCCGAGGCCGGCCCGAACACCAACTACCAGAACCTGACGCTGCTCCTCGGCCTCGTCCTGGTCGCCGCCGTGGTGTGGCAGGAGACGCGGGACCGGCGCCGGCAGCGGGAGTTCGCCCTCGATGTGCCGCCCGCACGGCTGTTCGCGCTCAAGCTCCTCGCCCTGGTGGCCGCGATCCTCGTCCTCACCCTGCTGCTCGCCAGCTACAAGGGCGCGCCGATCGTGCTCCTCGTGCTCGGTGTCCTGGTGGTCGGCTACGGCTATGTCATGCGCAACGCCGTCTTCGGCCGCCACATCTACGCGATCGGCGGCAACCTGCCCGCGGCGAAGCTGTCCGGCGTCAAGGACCGGAGGATTACCTTCCAGGTCTTTCTGAACATGGGCGTGCTCGCGGCCCTGGCGGGTCTGGTGGTCGCCGTCCGCCTGAACGCGGCCTCGCCGAAGGCGGGGGTGAACTTCGAACTCGAGGCCATCGCCTCGTCGTTCATCGGTGGCGCGTCCATGAGCGGCGGTGTGGGCACCGTCCTCGGCGCCATCATCGGTGGTCTCGTCCTCGGCGTGCTGAACAACGGCATGAACCTCCTCAGCGTCGGCACCGACTGGCAGCAGGTCATCAAGGGCCTGGCGCTGCTGGTGGCGGTCGGCTTCGACGTGTGGAACAAGCGCAAGTCCGGTTCGTAAGCGCCAGAAGAAGGGGAGTCGCTTCATGGAACTGAGCAGACGCACGGTCGTCGCGGGTGCGGCGGCAGCGGGCCTCACCGCCGCCACCATCGGTTCGGCGCAGGCCGCAGCGAGAGGGAGAAAGCCGACGAAGGAGCTGTTCGGCACGCTCGCCGACGGCACGAAGGTCCACCGCTGGTCCCTGGAGAACGGCGGCACCCGGCTGAAGGTCCTCTCCTACGGCGGCATCGTCCAGTCGCTGGAGATCCCGGATCGGCACGGACGGTACGCCAACGTGTCGCTGGGCTTCGCCGCGCTCGACGACTACGTGGCGAAGAGCCCGTACTTCGGCGCGAGCATCGGCCGCTACGGCAACCGCATCGCCGGGGGCCGCTTCACCCTGGACGGCAAGAGCTACCAGCTCTCCGTCAACGACGGGGTCAACAGCCTGCACGGCGGCGCCAAGGGCTTCGACAAGCAGGTGTGGGACGTGGAGCCGTTCACCAACGGCTCCCACGTCGGCCTGCACCTGCACTACACCAGCGTCGACGGGGAGATGGGCTATCCGGGCACCCTCAGGGTGAAGGTGACGTACACCCTCAGCCGGCACGGCGAGTGGCGCATCGACTACGAGGCCACCACCGGCAAGGCGACCGTCGTCAACCTCACCAGCCATGTCTACTGGAACCTGGCCGGCGAGGGCAGCGGCACGATCGAGGGCCACGAAGTCGCGATCGCGGCCTCCCGCTACACCCCCACCGACTCGGGCCTGATCCCCACCGGCGAACTGGCCGAGGTCGCGGGCACCCCCTTCGACTTCCGCAGGGCCAAGCCGGTCGGCCGGGACATCCGCGCGGGCCACCCCCAGCAGGTCACCGCCAAGGGCTACGACCACAACTGGGTCCTCGACAAGGGCGTCACGGCGAAACCCGAGCCGGTCGCGACCCTGCGCGACCCGCGCTCCGGCCGCACCCTGAAGATCGCCACCGACCAGCCGGGACTCCAGTTCTACTCGGGCAACTTCCTCGACGGCACACTGGTGGGCACCTCCGGGCACGCCTACCGGCAGGGCGACGGCCTGTGCCTGGAGACACAGCACTTCCCCGACTCGCCGAACAAGCCCTCCTTCCCGTCGACCGTGCTGCGGCCCGGGCAGACGTACCGAACGAGCACGATTCACTCGTTCGGCGCGTGACGAGGCGCGAACTCACTCCAGCGAAACAGGCGTTGAACAACGCCACACGCGTATCCGTATGAGCGGGTGGCCCGCGCTCCCCCGCGCGGGCCACCCAAGGACGACGGGCCCGCCGTCCCCACGGGCCCGCCTTATACGGAGGTTCCATGGCCGACAACGTCACCTCGCTGTTCCGCAGCACCGCGGCACACAGCCCGTCGATGGCGGCGCTGACGCGGGAGGGCGGCGACGGAACGGGGCCCGTGGACTTCTGCATCCCGTGCAACCCCTACTTCCCCACCCCCGTCATGTTCGAGGAGATGGCGGGCAGGCTGCGCGAGATCGTCACCTACTACCCGAGCAGCGCCGACACGATCACGGCCGAGCTGTGCGATCTGCTCCAGCTGCCCCCGCAGTGCGTGGCCATGGGCAACGGCTCGACGGAGCTGATCACGTGGATCGACCATCTGCTGGTCCGCGAGTCCCTCGCCGTCCCCGTCCCCACCTTCGGCCGCTGGACCGACCAGCCCATGGAGACCGGCAAGCGCGTCGACATGTTCCCGCTCCAGGAGTCCAGCGGCTTCACCCTGGACCTGGCCCAGTACGCCGAATTCATCCGCAAGCGCGGCACCCGCGTCGCCGTCGTCTGCAACCCGAACAACCCCGACGGCGGCTATGTACCCCGGCAGGCGCTGGTGCAGTTCATGGACGCGATGGCGGACCTGGACCTGGTCGTGATCGACGAGTCCTTCCTCGAGTTCGCCGACGCCGAGAGTGAGCCCAGCGTCGTCCAGGACGCGGTGATGCGCCCCAACGTCGTCGTGCTGCGCAGCCTCGGCAAGAACTTCGGACTGCACGGCATCCGCTTCGGCTATCTGGTCGCCAATCCCTCACTCGCGCACAAGGTCCGCTCGATGCTGCCGAAGTGGAACCTCAACTCCTTCGCCGAACATGTCGTGTTCATGCTGAAAGAGCACGGCGCCGAGTACCTGGAGAGCCTGCACCAGGTCCGCCGGGACCGCCTGGACATGTCCCGCCAGCTCTCCCAGCTGCCCGGTCTGACGGTCTACCCGTCCCAGGGCAATTTCCTCTTCGTGCGCCTCCCGGTGGGCGCCGAGGGAACCGTGGTCCGCGACCGGCTGCTGTCCGAGCACCGGATCCTGGTCCGCGAGTGCGGCAACAAGATCGGTTCATCCAGCCGCTTCCTGCGCCTCGTAGTGCGCCCCCAGGTGGACGTGCGTCGCCTGGTGTCCGCCCTGGAGCAGGCGCTCTACGGGGCCAGGAGGGAAGCCGCCGTACCCGAGCCGGGCACAGGGACCAGCTACAGCTCGGGTACGGCGGCCGTGGACCGGCTGGTCAGCGAGACCAACGGGGCGGGTCTGACGGGGCTCGCCGCCCACGCCGCGGCGATGCCGAGACTGGCCCCGGGCTCGGCCCCGGCACCCGCCGCGGCCCCGATGCCCGCACCGACTCCGCTGCCGATCCCCCCGCCCATGCCCGCGCCGGCCCCGACGCCGGTCCAGGCCCCTCCCCCCATGCCCGTCCCTGCGGCCGCCGCACCCGCCCCCGCTCTCGTACCGGGCATGCCGCCGGGAATCGCTCCGGCCCCAGCGGCCGGTCTCCAGGCCGTTGCGCAGACCGGCCTTCCCGGACTCGCGGCGGCCGCGCAGAACCGGCGCGGCATGCCCGCCGCGGGCGGACTCACGGCCGCCCAGGTCCGCGGCCGCACCCAGCCGGAACCGGCCCCGGAGCCCACGGGCTGGCCGGCGGCGGGCGCGATGTACAACCAGGTCGGCTGAGCGCCGGCCCGCATACAGCCCCACTCCCGGACGCCGTCGGCGGCCACGAGGAAAGCCTCGTGACCGCCGACGGCGTCGTCGTTTGTCCGTTTTAGGCAATTAAAGCCGCTAAGGTTCACTTAGCCCCTATTGCCGCTATTGAAGTCCTTGCCCTAATAAATTCCTAGTTAAGTGCAACCGCAAAGCGGCCATTCCTCAATCATGCCAGGGGTGATGCACTTCACTTACGAAGCGTCTTAGGACTTTACCCACCCCTTAACCTCCGGGATTTGAGACCGGAAACCGGCTCCTCACGCCACCGGGAACTAGCCGGCATAGTAAAGGGGGTAATTGTCTAGCTATTCCCTGCGGCTAACAATGTGCTCGCCGCAGGGCGCCGCAAAACGAAATGCGGTGCTGTTTGTCGAGGCGAATCGGCAACTGCGCACGATGCAATCCCTGGAATGAGGACCGCACCATGCCCCGTCATGCCGCCAAGCGCTCGTCCCGGACGCGCCGCTTCTCCGCCGGTGGCGCCGCCACCGTCGGCACCCTCGCCCTGGCCGCCACGGCCGTGTTCGGGACGGCCGTGTCCGCCCACGCCGCTCCGGCTGCCGCGGCCACCACCACCCCGGCCCAGCCCGCGGCGAAGACCTACACCGTCCAGTCCGGCGACCACCTCGCCTCGATCGCCCGCGCCCTCAAGGTGCCGGGTGGCTGGCAGGCCATCGCGTCGGCGAACGACCTCTACAGCCCCTACGTCATCCAGCCGGGCCAGGTCCTGACCCTCCCCACCGGTTCGACCGCGGCCTCCGGCGCGTCCCAGGCCACCGGGGCGGCCAAGACCGTCGCGGCGGCCAAGGCCACCGCGACGTCCGTCGGCACGAAGACCTACGCCAACAACCTGGACGGCTGGATCAAGCAGTCCCTGGCGGTCATGAGGCAGCACGGCATTCCGGGCAGCTACAACGGTATTTACCGCAACGTGATCCGTGAGTCCTCGGGCAACCCGAAGGCGATCAACCTCTGGGACTCCAACGCCGCCGCCGGTATCCCGTCCAAGGGTCTGCTCCAGGTGATCCCGCCGACGTTCAACGCGTACCACGTGCCGGGAACCTCGTGGGACATCTACGACCCGATCGCCAACATCACCGCCGCGTGCAACTACGCGTACCACCGCTACGGTTCGATCGACAACGTGAACGGCCCCTACTGACAGGCCCGAACCGCGATACGGGGTGGTGGCGGCGCAATGCCGCCACCACCCCGTTGCGTCTGGAAATGCCGATCCCGGTCAAGGTCCCGGTGACGTACGAGACGCGACTCGGGCCGGGGCACTCGGGCGCGCACAGGCCGTACGGTCCCTGACGAGGGCCAGCCACCCCGCCACGTCCACCTCGGCGCGTACGGTCTTGCCGGGCGGCGGGTCCCGGTCCAGCACCTCCCACCGGGCGGCGAGCGCGTCGACGAGGACCAGTCCGCGGGCGGTCTCCTCCAGGGCCGCCGGAGGCCGTACGTCCCCCGGGCCCGGCGGGTGGGGCGGTCCGCTGCGGGTGTCGCTGACCTCGATACGGACGCTGCCCGTGACAAGGGAGAGTCGCAGCTCGAAGTCCCGACCCGGCACCCGCCCATGCGTCACCGCGTTGGCGGCGAGTTCGGCCACGATCACGGCGACGGCGTCGGAGGTGTCCGTGCCGTGCGGGATGCCCCAGGCGTGCAGCTCGGCCACGGCGAGCCGACGGGCGAGGCGAGCGCCACGCGGTGTGGCACTGAAACGCTGCGAGAACACACGTACGGTAACCGGGTGTTGCGGGGTGGAGGGTGCGGTCATGCGCTCAATCTGCCGGTCAGAAAGGGTGTTTCACCAGGTCGACGCCGCGTACGCTGCAAGAGCGTACGCACTCACACACTGGACAGTACCCGTGACTGGCAGTGACCATGTGTGCGGGAGGTGGCGGACAGTGGTCGATGGGAGTTCCAGGCGCTGGGCCGACTGAACGGCGGCCCGTTCCGCGCGCGGGGTGACGCCCTCCAGGATGCGGCGGACGTTCGCCCGGACCGCCACCCACAGCGGCAGCAGCGGCTCGGCCGGGCCGGTGCAGGCCAGCTGGGCCCTGCACGGAGGCGACCGTCACCGCCGTCACCGGACCGCCGCCCTGCCGGACGGCCGGCTCCAGCGCCGCCCTTACCGCGTAATCCGCCCGCGCCGAGATCCTCATAAGCCCGTTGTCAGGCCTGCCCCTGTGCACAATGGCCGCACCCGCGCCCCGTCGAGGAGACAGTCTTGGTGTTGAGCAGGCGTACCTTCAGCGCGATCGCCGGCACGGCGGCGCTCGGCCTCTCGCTCGGCGGGAGCGGCGAGACGTGTGTGGCGGCCACCACCGCGCCGACGGGCCCGGCACCGGGGCCCCCGGCCGCGGACGGGCGGACGCACACCGTGGGCTTCGACCGGTACTCGGTGATCGTCGACGGCCGGCGGGTCGTGCTGTGGTCGGGCGAGATGCACCCGTTCCGGCTGCCGAGCCCGTCCCTGTGGCGGGACGTGCTGCACAAACTCCGTGCGCACGGCTACAACACGGTCAGCGTCTACGTCTCCTGGAACTACCACTCCCCGGCCCCCGGCTCCTACGACTTCACGGGCGTGCGCGACCTGGACCTGTTCCTGCGCACGGCCGCCGAGGTGGGGCTGTATGTGACCCTGCGCCCGGGGCCGTACATCAACGCCGAGGTCGACGCGGGCGGCTTCCCCGGCTGGCTGACCGCCACCGAGGGCACCGCCCGCACCTTTGACCCGACGTATCTGCGGTACGCCGACGAGTGGCTGACCGCCGTGAACCGGATCGCGGTACGGCACCTGTACACCCGGGGCACCGGCACGATCGTCCTGTACCAGCTGGAGAACGAGTACGCGAACCACGTCGCCGAGGACACCGGCCGCGCCTACATGGCCCACCTGTACCGGAAGGTCCGCGCCGACGGCATCGACGTACCGCTGTTCCACAACGACAAGGGCAGAAACGGCCACTGGACGCCCGGCACGTTCGACACGGGCGGCGAGCGCGGCCGGTGGCTGTACGGCTTCGACGGCTATCCCTCGCCGTTCCGACGACCGCCGGACTGGGGGCACTTCGGCCCCGGCGGGCTCAAGGGCGGATCCACGGCCAGTCCCGAGACCCCCGGATTCCTCGCCGAGTTCGGGGGCGGCTGGTTCGACCCGTGGGGCGGCGCCGAGTTCCGCGGGAAGGGGTACGCCGAGTCGCGCCGCACCCGTGACGCGGCGTACGAGCGCCGCTTCTACCTGACCAACCTCGCCAACGGCATCACGGTCCACAACGTCTACATGACCTTCGGCGGCACATCCTGGGGGTGGCTGCCCGCGCCGGTCGTCTACACGTCGTACGACTACGGGGCCGCCCTCGACGAGGCCCGGCAGCCGACCGCCAAGCTCGTCCCCATGCACCAGATCGGGCATCTGCTGCAGCACTTCCCCGACCTGGCCAAGCTGGATCGTGCGGACGACATCGCCGTCGGCGCCCCGGGCGTCAGGGCCTACCACCTCGTCAACCCCGACACCGGTGCGCACATCCACGTGCTGCGCAACGACGGGTCCGCCGAGGCCGTCGCCTCCGTCCCGCTCGCCGGGACGGCCGTCCAGGTGCCGGTGCCGGGCCTGGACGCCCGGCTGCTGGCCACCGGGATCTCCCTCGGCCGGTGGACGCTGCGCCACTCCACCGCGCAGCCCATGCTGCGCCTGGCCGCCGGACGTCGGGACGTCGCCGTGTTCACCGGCCGCACGGGAGAGACGACGGAAACCGCCCTGGACTGCGCGAGCGAACCGGCCGTCACCGTGCTGGAGGGCGCGGCCGACTGCGCGTACGACAAAGGGGTCCTGCGCGTGCGCGCCCGGCTCCACGGGCTCACCAGGATCGCGGTGACGGGCGGAGGAGCGGCGGCCCCCCTGCTTCTGCTGCTCGCCGACGACGAGACATCCGTACGGCTGTGGCCCCGCACCACCCCCTCGGGGCCGGTCCTGGTGTACGGGCCCGCGCTGCTGCGCACGGCCACCCTGCGCGGCGCGACCGCCGAACTGACCGGCGACACGATCGGGGAAGCGGAGCTGGAGGTGTGGGCGCCGCGCGGGGTCGCCGAGGTCTCCTGGAACGGGACCCCGCTGCGCACACGCATCACCCGCTCCGGCAGTCTGCGCGCCGAACGGCGGCTGCCCGCCGCCGGTGCCGTGCCGCTGCCCCGGCTCACCGGGTGGCAGCGCAGGGCGGAGAACCCGGAGTCCGCCGCCGACTACGACGACTCCGCCTGGCGGACGGCCGATCTGACCACGTCCGCCGCCACGACCCCCGTGCCCGCCGAAGGGCCCGTCCTCTTCGCCGACGACTACGGCTTCCACTACGGGGACGTCTGGTACCGGGGCCGCTTCGAGGGCGCGGAGGGGGCCCGGTCGGTGTCCCTCTCCTATGTCACCGGCACCCAGGGCCTGTTGATGGCGTGGCTGGACGGCAGACCCCTGGGCACGCACCGGATGCCCGTACCCGACGCGAGGACCGTACGCCAGGGGACGTGGACGGCGACGGCGGCGTTCCCGATCGTCGCGGGAGGGGGGTCCCATGTCCTCGCGGTCCTCGTCCGCCGTATGCAGCACGACCAGGACGGCCGGGCGAACGACACCCACAAGGCGGCCCGGGGACTGACCTCCGTCGCCTTCGACGGGGCCTCACCCGTGGTGCGCTGGCGGATCCAGGGGGAGGCGGCCCCCGACCCGGTACGCGGCCCGCTCAACAACGGCGGCCTGTACGGGGAGCGGGAGGGCTGGCATCTGCCCGGCCTCCCTGGCCACGGCTGGAAGCCCGCGCTCTTCCCGCGCGCCGAGCGGCGGCAGGGCGTGGTCTGGTACCGGACAGGGTTCCGGCTGTCCATCGCCCCGGGCACGGACGCGTCGATCGGCCTGACCCTCAGGGACGACCCGGCCCGCGCCTACCGCGTACAGATCTTCCTCAACGGCTGGAACATGGGCCAGTACATCAACGACGTGGGCCCCCAGCACACCTTCGTCCTGCCGAACGGGATCCTGCGCACCCGGGGCGACAACGCCCTCGCTCTGGCGGTCCTGTCGGACGGAACCACGCCGTCGGGCCCGGGCACGGTGGAGCTGACCCTGCTCGGCCGGGCGGCCGGAGGAGTCCCGGTGACACCGGTGCACTCCCCCGGGCTCGCACACCAGCCTCGCGCTTTCGTCGGGCGGGCATAGTGCAAGGACCCCCTGAGCCCGGACCGGCTCGTGGGCGGGTGTCAGCCCGCGAACGCGGGCTGCGGCCGGCCCTTTCCGGCAGCGGGGACGACGAGGAGCGAACCGGAGAGCGGGTGCGGCGCCTCCAGGCCCGTGCGGGCCGTGGTGATGTACAGGTCCGCGAGGTCCGCGCCGCCGAACGCGCAGGCGGTGGGGCGGCGGACCGGTAGTTCCAGGACACGGTCCAGCGCGCCGGAGGGCGTGTAGCGGTGGATCGCGGCGCCGTCCCACAGGGCGACCCAGACACAGCCGTCGGCGTCGACGGTGAGCCCGTCGGGGAACCCGCGGTCGATGCGGGCCAGCGGCCGCCGCCGACCGGTCGGGAGACCGTCCTCCCCCACGTCGAAGACGTCGATGCGGCGGGTGGGTGAGTCGACGTAGTACATCAGCCGGCCGTCGGGGCTCCAGCCGGTGCCGTTGCTGACGGCGACGTCGCCGAGGACCGTGCGGACCGTGCCGTCGCCGGTGAGCCGGGTCAGGGTGCCGCCGCCCGGCGCCTCGTCGTAGCGCATGGTTCCGGCCCACAGGGAGCCGTCGGGGGCTACGGCCGCGTCGTTGCCGCGGCGGCCGGGGACCGGTTCGCGGTGCAGCCAGCGGAAGTCTTCCCCGTCCGGGCCGTACAGACCGACGCCGTCGCGGAGGTTGACCACCAGACCGCCGCCCTCGCGCGGCTTGGCGGCTCCCACGTGCTGCCCGGTCGCCATGACGGTGCGGTGCCCTGAGGCGGGGTCATGGGTGTGCACCCGGGAGCCCAGGATGTCGACCCAGATCAGCCGCCCGGCGGCGGCGTCCCAGGTCGGGCCCTCGCCGAGGTCCGCGTACTCCCGTACGGCGACCTCGTACGACGTCATGCGGCGCCCCGGTGGCCGAGCCGCTCGGAGAGTTCCTCCGCGCCCTTCAGGGCGAGCCGCTCCAGCTCGGCGCGGCGCTCGTCGCTCCAGCGGATCATCGGCACGGAGATGGAGAGCGCGGCGACCACGTGCCCGGTGCGGTCGCGCACGGGGGCCGCGACACAGCTGACGTCGGGGTTGGACTCGCGCATCTCCACGGCGATGCCGCGGGTACGGATCTCGCCCAGGGCCTCGTGCAGGGCCACCGGGTCGGTGATGCTGTTCGGAGTCATCGCGACCAGCTCGGCGTCTTCCGGGATGCGCGTGGCCAGCTCCGGTTCGGGGAGGGACGCGAGAAGCATCTTGCCGACCGAGGTGCAGTGGGCGGGCAGCCGGCGGCCGGCGGCCGAGACCATGCGCACGGCGTGCGTGGAGTCGACCTTGGCGATGTAGATGACGTCGGTGCCCTCGAGGATGGCCACGTGAACCGTCTCGTCGCAGGTGTCGGCGACCGAGCGGGCGACCTGCTGGCCCTCGGCGGCGAGGTCCAGCTGCTCGGCGTAGCGGCTGCCGAGCTGGTACGGGCGCACGCCGAGCCGGTAGCGTCCCGGCTGCCCCGGCACCGGGACGATGTACGAGCGGGCGGCGAGCGTGGTGACCAGCTCGTGCACGGTGGTGCGCGGCAGCTGCAGCTTGCGCACGATGTCGGGGGCGGAGAGCGTCCCGTCCCCGTGGAGGAAGAGCTCGAGTATGTCGAGAGCCCGGGTCACGGCAGGTACGAGGCGTCCCACGGCCCGCCCCCTCTCATGTTCGACATTTCAACTGGCGATCGGCATGGCGAACACAGGCTAGTCACTGCGGCTTGACCGGGCAATGGGCGTGTGGGGCGTGGGCTGGGGGCCTCTCGCGATCGGGCCGGCGGTTCCGCATCCGGCGCGGTTGCTGTCCGCCACGGCACCGGCGCACGTGCGGATCGTCCCGGCCGCGGCCTCCGACCGCGTCGGCACCGCACGGCTGTTACTGCCCCCACGGGCGCCGGCCGGGCGTCACGGAGTCAGCCGGCAGCCCCCATCGGTCTCCCCGGTTTCCGTCGTGCCCGGGGACGGGGAAGTACGGTTGGTGCGTGGACCCCGCCCAGACCCAAGGCTGTCGGCAGCGCTCGTGAACCGGACGCCTCACCAGCCCTTCGGCGCCCAGGACTTCCAGCTGGTCCTGCTGCGCCGCATGGCCGACCACAACCCCGGCCTGGTGGAGGACGCACGCCGCACGCTGGGCGTGTCCCTCGCCGACATGCGCGAGGCCAACAAGCGGTGGCAGGCGATGGTCCGGTCGCCGCGCGCCCGGACGGCCGCCGCCCGCTACCGGTCGGTCCTCGGCGAGCCCGAGTCGACGGCCCCCCGCCGGATCGGTGACCTGGACTGCGAGGCCCGGCTGTGGCCCCTCCCGCTCTGGCCCGACCTGCGCTTCGAGGTGCTGGCCGGGCCGAACGGGCAGGTCTGGAACGAGTGGCTGGTCCGCGCCCCGGGCGCGCCGGCCCCGAGGCTGGAGACCCTCGACGATCTGACCCCCTGGTCCTGCACGGTCGAGGAGGCCGCCCGCGCCTTCTCCCCCGCCCGCCCCCTTCAGGGCACGGCCCCCACCCGCTGGGGCCTCGCCTTCACCGCCCCGGACGCGCACGGCGTGCCGCGAGAGGTGGTCGCCGAGTTCACGTGGGGGCTGTTGCAGCGGGTGGCTGTCCAGGACTAGGGGGTTTGGTTTGGATCAGTTCGGATCAGGCCGCGGCGTCCGGTGCGGGGGGCACCTCCCAGCGGTAGCCGGGGGACCATCGCAAGGCGGAGGGCCTCCCGCGTACCGGATGCACTCGGGTGGTCCGACAACGCGGCGAGGTGCCGCACCGGGCGTCGCGGACCCGGGCTGATCCGAGCGAAACCCCCTGGCTGATTCGCCTGACCGCCGGTGGGCTTCGGTGAAAACGGCCCGGCGGCAGCCGAGGTCACCGGCCCGCGGCGGCCAGGACGGCCTCCACCACCTTCGGCACGGACCCGGGGTGGAGGGAGAGGAACAGGTTCGGCTCGACCAGTTCCAGTTCCATCACGCACGGCTGCCCGTCCTCACCGTCCACGAGGTCGACACGGGCGTAGAGCAGTTCCGGAGCGTTCGGTACGGCGGCCAGAGCGCGCTCGGCCACGGCGAGTTCGGACGGGCACGGGGTCCAGGGCTCCAGGCCGGGATGGGCCACCTTCCGCGCGTCGTAGGGAGTGCCGGGCGTGAGAACGGCCCCCTTCCGGCTGGCGTGCAGCAGCTGCCCGCCGAAGAACTGAAGGGCCCGCTCACCGCCCACGTCTATGCCCCGCACATAGGGCTGCACCATCGCCGTGAACCCCTCCGCATGCATCCGGGCGAGCTGCCGTACGGCGGTGTCGTGCTCCTCGGGCGTGTAGCGGGCGGCGAACCGGGCGCCCGCGCCCGAGGTGGGCTTGACGACGTACTCGTGGTCGTCGGGCAGGTCGACGGGGTCGCCCGGGGCCAGGTACCGGGTGGGGACGGCCGGCACGCCCGCGGCGGCCAGCTCCCCCAGATAGCGCTTGTCGGTGTTCCAGCGCACGACGGCCGCCGGATTTGCCAGCCGCGTGGCCTTCCCGCACCGCTCGGCCCAGGCGGTGAACTCCGCGGCCCGCCAGCTGTAGTCCCAGGTGGAGCGGATCACGGCCAGGTCGTACGCCGCCCAGTCGGCATCCGGGTCGTCCCAGTACACGGCGTCGGCGTCGGCCCCGGCCGCCCGCATCTCCCGGGCGAGAACCGGAAGGTCGATGTCGGCCGTCACCCCGGGACCGGGGCGGCAGGTGACGAGCGCGACGCGGGCGGCAGAGGTGCGGGACACGTCTGAACTCCTGTTCCTGGGACAGCGCGTGCGCGCAGGCTAACAACGGCCCGGGGAACCGCGGCACCCGGCGTTGACCTTCACCTTCGGTGAAGCCACAGCATCGGTGCACAGGACGAGAGACGAACGGCACGGCCGGAAGGGCGGGGGCACAGGTGATGGAGGCCGTGGACGCCGTGGACGCTGTGGAGGCCGTGGAGGCCGTGGAGGCCGAGCGGGCCGGGTGAGCGGCGGACGGCCGTCCGCCGCCACGGCCGGCCGAGGGCGGGCCGACGGAGTGCGGGCCCTCGTCGACCCGCGGAGTGAGGTCTCCGTCACGGCGGAGGCGGGTTTCGCTCGCTCTGGTGTAGGAACGGATTCGATGTCCGCACTGCGTCACGTCCGCATGCCCGCACCACGTCACGTCCGCTTCGACGCGAGGAGTCCCGCGTGTCCTCCCTCTTTCCGGCCCTGACCGACCCCGGGGCGGCGCGGCGGCCCGCGCTGCGGTTCGGGGAGCGGGCCCTGGCCTACGCCGAGCTGGCCGCGGCGGCGGGAGCGCTCGCCGGGCGGCTGGGCGGGGTCCCGGGGCGGGTGGCCCTGTGGGCCACGCCCTCGCTGGAGACCGCCGTCGCGGTGGTGGCCGCGCTGACAGCCGGGGTGCCCGTCGTGCCGCTCAACCCGAAGTCCGGGGAGCGCGAGCTGGGGCACATCCTGGCGGACAGCGCGCCGTCCCTGGTGCTGGCCGCTCCCGGTGACGAACTGCCCGATGCCGTAGAGGGGTTGGAGCGCGTCGACGTCGATGTGCGCGGCGCGGGAGCCTACGCGCCCGCCGAGGTGGACGGCGAGAGCCCCGCCCTCGTCGTCTACACCTCCGGGACCACCGGCCCGCCCAAGGGGGCCCTCATCCCCCGCCGGGCCGTGGCCGCCACGCTCGACGCGCTCGCGGACGCCTGGCAGTGGACCGCGGACGACGTCCTCGTGCACGGCCTTCCGCTGTTCCATGTGCACGGGCTGGTGCTCGGCACCCTGGGCCCGCTGCGGCGCGGCGGCTCCGTGCGGCACCTGGGGCGCTTCGGTACGGACGGCGTGGTCCGCGAACTGAGCGACGGCGCGACCATGCTGTTCGGGGTGCCGACGATGTACCACCGGATCGCGGAGACGCTGCCCGCAGACCCGGAGCTGGCCAAGGCGCTGGGCCGGGCCCGGCTGCTGGTCTCCGGGTCCGCCGCGCTGCCGGTGCACGACCACGAGCGGATCGCCGCCGCGACCGGGCGCCGGGTCATCGAGCGGTACGGCATGACCGAGACGCTGATGAACACGAGCGTGCGCGCGGACGGGGAGCCGCGCGCGGGGACGGTGGGTGTGCCGCTGCCGGGTGTGGACCTGCGGCTCGTCGAGGAGGACGGCGCCCCGATCACGGCGTACGACGGGGAGACGGTCGGCGAGATCCAGGTCCGCGGCCCGAACCTGTTCACGGGGTACCTCAACCGGCCCGACGCCACCGCCGCCGCCTTCACCGCAGACGGCTGGTTCCGCACCGGGGACATGGCGGTGCGCGAGCCCGACGGTTATGTGCGCATCGTGGGCCGCAAGGCCACCGACCTCATCAAGAGCGGCGGGTACAAGATCGGGGCGGGAGAGATCGAGAACGCGCTGCTGGAACACCCGGGGGTGCGGGAGGCGGCCGTCACCGGCGAACCCGACGACGACCTGGGCGAGCGGATCGTCGCCTGGGTGGTGCCGGCCGACCCCGGGGCCCTGCCCGGCGCCGGCGAACTGGCCGACCACGTGGCCCGGCGCCTCGCCCCGCACAAGCGGCCCCGCACGGTGCGGTACCTCGACGCCCTGCCCCGCAACGACATGGGGAAGATCATGAAGCGGGCACTGGGCGATGCCTGAGCGCCCGTCCGCGCGGGAGGCACTCGCCCTCGTCACCGACGACTTCACGGAACTGCCGGTCCCGATGCGGGATTCCGGCCCGGACGGCCCGCTCGCCTGGGCGGGCTACGACGCCTCGCGCGCCCGCGCCGCCGCGCGCACCGGCGAGGAGGAATCCGTGGTGTGCGGGCGGGCGACCGTCGGCTCCACCCCGGCCGTGCTGATCGCGTTCGAGTTCGGCTTCCTGGGCGGCTCGCTCGGTGAGCGCGGCGGCGACCGGTTGGAGGCGGCGCACACCTACGCCCGTGCGCACCGGCTGCCCGTGGTCTCGCTGATCGCGACGGGCGGCAGCCGGATGCAGGAGGGCATGCTCGCGCTGACCCAGCTGCAGCGCGTGGCCCGGCAGTCGGCGCTCACCAGGGCGGCGGGGCTTGCGCAGCTGGCGGTCCTGCGGGACCCGACGACCGGCGGCGGCTGGGCCACCCTGGGCGCGGGCGCCGATGTGGTGCTGGCTCTGCCGGGCACCCAGGTGGGCTTCGCGGGCTCCCGAGTGCGCCCCCCGGAGGCGGACCCGGCGGCGTACACGGCGGAGGCGCAGCTCGCGGCGGGCACGGTCGACGCGGTCGTACCGCCCGGGGAGCTGCGGGCGGTGCTGGGCCTGTGGCTGGGGCTGCTGACGGCGCCCTCGACCGAGCCGGCTCCGGTGCCCCGGGCGCTGGGCGCGGCGGACCTCCCGGCCACCGGCTGGGACGCCGTACGGCGCGCCCGCGATCCGGGACGGCCGCGCGCCCGGGCCTACCTGGACGCGTACTTCACCCGCCGGGTGGCTCTCGGCGGCGACCGCAGCGGAGGCAGGGACCCGGACGGCATGCTGTGCGGCTTCGGCAGCCACGACGGCCGTACCATCGCGTACGCCGCCCAGACCGGCACCGCCACCCGCCCCGCCGGATACCGCGCCGCCGCCCGGCTGATCCGGCTGGCGGACGCCCTGTCCGTGCCCGTGCTGACGCTGGTGGACACACCGGGCGCCGCCAATGACGCGGAGGCCGAGCGCCAGGGTGCGGGCGCCGCCATCGCGGACCTGTTCACCGCCGTGGCGACGGCCCGTACGCCGCTGACCACGCTGGTGATCGGGGAGGGCGGCTCGGGCGGAGCGCTGGCCCTGGCCGCACCGGACAACACCTGGGCCACCCCGGACAGCTACTTCTCGGTCATCGCGCCGGAGCTCGCCGCGGCGATACTCAAGCGCCCGGCCGACCGGGTCCGGGCGACGGCGGACCAGCTCCGCGTCCGCCCCCAGGACCTGGTGGCCCTGGGGGTGGTACGGGGGATCGCGGGCCAGGAGGCCGCCGCGCCCCCGCCGCCCGGGTGACCCGCCGGAGCGCCGCCTCGGGCGGGCGCGCGGCGCAGTGGGAAGGCGCGCACAAGCTCCCCGCGACGCGACGCGCCCCAGTTCACCCGTCCGGGTGAACCCGCCCGGACCCCTTCAAGGGGCGAGGTCCTCCCGTCCGGCGCACGATGCTGAGGGAGGCCGCCGACCGGCGGCCGCCCGCGGTCCGTTCTCGGGAGGTACCGCATGACCGTCAGCCTGGACCAGCTGCGCCGTTGCCATTTCGCCGTCGATCTCGGCGCGGCGAGGACCCGTGTGTACGTCAAGGGCTCAGGGCTGGTGGTCGACCAGCCGAGCGCCGCGGCGGTGAACACCCGGACCGGTGCGCTGATAGCGGTCGGCGAGCTGGCCGAGAAGATGACGGGGCGGACACCCTCGTACATCCGTGTCGTACGGCCGGTGTCCGGCGGCACCGTCGTCGACATCGAGATGGCCCAGCGGATGCTGCGCCATCTGCTCGGTGAGAAACTGCGCCGCACCCTGCGCCGCAAGCCCCGGCTACGGGCCGCCGCCTGCACCCCGCACGACGCGGACCCGCTGGCCCAGCGCGCGGCGGTCGAGACGCTCGTCGGGCTGGGGGCGCGCAGGGTGGAGCTGGTCGACACGCTCGTCGCCGCCGCCGTGGGCTGCGGGCTTCCCGTGGAGCAGCCCGAGGCCTCCATGATCATGGTGTGCGGGGCCGCCGCCACCCAGATCGCCGTCCTGTCGCTCGGGAACATCGTGACCGCGGAGCGGATCCCGGTGGGCGGCGAGGCCGTCGACCACGCGATCGTCCAGCACCTGCGCCACGAGCACGCGTTGATGCTGCCGAGCCAGTCCGTACGCCCCCTGCGGCTCGCCCTCTCCGGCAGCGGGGCCGCCCCGAACGGGGCCGCCGCGACCGAGATCCTCGGACGGGACGTGGCGACGGGGCTGGCGCGCTCGGTGAAGGTCGACACGGCGGCGGTGCGGGAGGCCATCGAGACCCCGCTGATCGCCGTGCTCGACGGCATCGGCAAGGTACTGCGGGACTGCCCGCCCGACCTGGTGGCCGACCTCGCCGACCGCGGCATCATGATGGTCGGCGGCAGCGCCCTGCTGCCCGGCCTCGACCAGATGCTGCGCCAGGCGACCGGCATGCCGGTCCGCATCGCCGAACGCCCCGACATCTGCGCCGTAAAGGGCCTGGGCGCCATGCTGGAAGGCCGGATCAAGCCCCTGACCCTGAACCCACTGGCGGCGTGAGCCGGGGCTACCGCGCGACGAGCGCCCGCAGTTCCCGCACGGACTCGGGCGCCGGCCGGTGGATCCCGTGCACGCTCATGGCGCTGCCCGGCCCGACGCGTCTGCGGTGCGGGTACACCCCGAACCGCCAAGGGCATACGGGCGGCCGCCCCGGCACGCCGATGCGGAGTTGGCCCTGCCGTGCCCGCACTGCGGGCATGCTGGGAGTAGTACGGGCGTTGAGGCGAGGAGTTGCTGATGCGGTGGTGGGCCGGGGTATGGGTGGTCGCCGGGGTGGCCGTGCTGGCCGCATGCGGCTCGTCGGCGGGCGGGGGCGGGGCGGGAGGGTCCGGGAGCCGCTCGTCCGAGCCGTCGGCCGGTACGTCCGCAAGTGCGTCCGCAGGTTCATCCGGCGTCCCGTCCGCCGGTACGTCCGCGCCCCCGCCCGCAAGCGCGTCGGCGAGTGCGACCGGCGGCGGTCCATCCACGTCCCCCGCTGCCTCCGCTTCGCTGACAGGCTGTGCCGCCGGTCACACCGACGTCACCATCACCCCCGGTGGCGCCGTCGAGCAGCGGCTGTGCGTCCGCCCCGGGACGGTGGTCTCCCTCGTCCTGCGGCCCCGTGCGGACGACAAGCGGTGGACGGCGGTGCACAGCTCGGCGCCCGCCTTCGTGCTGCCGTCCGGATGGCGGGTGGCTGCGGACGGCACCGCCCACGCGACACTGCGGTGCGCGACCGTACGGCCCGGCGCGGCCGATGTGCGTGCGATGGCGAAAGCCCCGGACACGGCGGGAGCGGCGCGCCCGGCGTTCACGCTGCACCTGAGCGTGGTCCCGTACCCGACGCAGGGGTGACCCCGGCGGGCTGCCGGGGTCACCCCTGCGTCACTGATCCCTGCGGCTCAACCGCAGTCGCGCAGCTTGATCTTGTAGATGCCGCGGCCGTGGGTGGCCGCGTACAGGGTGCTGCCGTCAGGGCTGAGCTTGAGCTGGAGCACGGCGACGGCCGGAAGGTTGCCGACGCGCTGCCACGCCGTGCGGCCCGGCGCCCGGTAGACGACGCCCAGGTCGGTCGCGACGGCGAGGCCACCGTTCGGCGTGAAGACAGCGGAGTCGGTCGGCACGTCGGGCAGGTTCGCCGAGATGTCCTTCCAGGTGGTGCCGCCGTCCTTGGACTCGAAGACGTGGCCGACACCGGCGCCGGGACCCTCGGTCCAGTGCCGGGAGAAGCCGTTGACCGCGAGGGAGACGTGATCGGCGTTCTTCGGGTCCACGGCGAAGCCGCTGAGATAGCGGTTGGGCACGGTCCCGTCCACGGGCAGGGCGATGTCGTGCCAGCCGGTGCCGTCCGCGTTCCCGACGGAGATGCCGCGGGCGAAGCCCTGGTTGTTGCAGGGGCCGCACCAGGCCGCGTAGACCTTGCCGCCCGAGGCCGCGACGGCGGTCGCCGTGCGGCCGGCGCCCAGGTCGTACACGCTCTTCCACTCCGCGCCGCTGCGGATGGCGTAACCGTGGGTCTGCACCCACACATGCCGTCCGCCCGCGATCCAGGTCGCGCTGTCCTTCAGGTCGGCGGCGAGCGGGGCGATGAAGCGGGCCTCGCCGGTGGCGTTGTCAGCCGGGGCGACGTTGTACGACGTGATCTTGCTGGGGTCGGTCACCCAGGAGCCGTCGTTGACGGCGCAGTTCTGCGTCACCTGAATCGCGAGGTACACGTACTCCTCGGCGATGTTGCAGCCGTTGGCCGGGTCGGTGAGGGTGTCACCACCGTCGCCACCGAAGTTGGAGCCCATCACCGTGTCGTTACTGCGCAGGACGGACTGGCCGTTGTCCTGGAGGCCGCCGGTGACGGAGACGCCGCCGTAGGTGAGGTCCTTGCCGATGCCGACCGAGTAGTACTGGAGGGTGTCGATGGTGCCGTCGTTGAGGGAGGTCCAGTCGGTGGCGTGGCCGGAGGCGTCCTGGGCGCCGTCGACCGGGCGCTTGTAGACACCGCCGTCGTTGCCGACGTACACAAAGCTCTTGCCGTGGTAGCTGCCGATCGCGGCGCCGTGCTGGTCGGGGTGGGTGGTCTGGTTGCAGTCGCCCGTCTGCTTGGCGGGGTCGATGCTCCAGCAGGGGAAGCCGAAGTTCCAGTACGGGCCGACGGCCGACCAGGTGCTGCCGCCGTCCTTGGTCTCGTGGACCTCTTCCAGGCCCGCGTACACGTGCTGCGGGTTCTTCGGGTCGACGGTCAGGAACTGGTTGTACCAGGCCTGCACGCCCGGCATGTAGCCGCTGGAGGTGAGCGCCGAGCCGTCGGCGGCCAGCCCCTTGTAGTCGGCGATCTGCGTCCAGGGACCGGTGGGTGAGCCGGACTTGGAGACGTAGATGCCCTCCAGGCCGCTGTCCGGGTTGGTGTTCAGCTGCTCCGGTGACTGGTCGATGGCGTAGTAGCGGGAGCCGTCGGCGGAGCGGGCGAAGGTGACGCTGCCGACGTTGTCCGGGTCGGCCGGCAGGTCGCCCAGGCCGCTGGTGATCCGCGTCCAGGTGCCGTCGGAGCCCTTGGTGTAGAAGCCGTTGTAGTCGTCACCGCTGCGCCAGCCGATCGCGAGCACGACCTTGCTCGGGTCCTTGGGGTCGATCGCGATGTCGTTGGCGATGTTCTTGTACGAGGCCGACTCGTCGTCCGCCTTCGAACCGCCGGGCAGGTAGTCGGGGTTGGGCGCGAACTCCAGCTTCCAGGCGCCCTTCAGTGTCTTGGTGGAGTGGCTCCACACGCCCTCACCGGTCGCCGCCCACACCTTGCCGCCGCCGAAGCGGAGCTGGTGGATGGTGGTGGACTCGAGTTCGTCGCCGCCGACCCGGCTGCGCGAGGAGAAGGTACCGTGGTGCGGGTCGGACAGGACGTACACACCACTGCCGAGGTACGCGTCCGCATTGGTCGTCGCCTCGCCGGTGCCCAGCCACAGCCGCCCGGCCCCGTCGAGCGCGAGGGCGCCCGTGGACTGCGCGGGCAGCCGGTCGCTGATGGGCCGCCAGTTCCCGCCACCGGCGCGTGAGCGCCACACCCCGCCGCCGGCACTGCCTGCGTACACGTACCCGTCGTCGTCGGCGGCCATCGCCGCCATCCGGCCGGTGACGTTGCCCGCGCCGCCACTGGAGTTGGAGTCGTAGTCGCGGTAGCGCGGGTCGTCGGAGTTGTACGGCAGGTCGGTGACATGGCGCCAACTGCTGCCCGTGCCGGGAAGTCTGGTCATACCGGTCCAGGCGGCGCCGTACGCACCCGGGGCCACCACACCGGGCGAGGTGCGGGCCTCGGCGTACTGGTCCGCGCCCTCGGCGATCTCGTCGGCCTCGTTGCCGTCGCCGCCGTCCTTCCCCGCCACCTTCGGGCTGAGCGCACCCACCGACTGTTCACGTTCCTTAGCGACTTGCGCGAGCGCGCGGGCCCCGAAGGGGCTGCCGCTCTGTCCGGACGCGGCTCCCGCGGGTATCGCGACGAGAGCGGCGGACGCTGTGATGGCGCAGATCGTGAGCCATCGTCTCTTGCGGGTTGGTGCTGACACCAAGTCCTCCTACGCGGGCAGTTGGTACAGCCGTCGCAGGAGACCCGATCACGGGCGAGGGCGAGTCGCCCGGGGCTTGGAGAAGTTTTTGTCAAGCACCTGTCACCTGGGGCCCAGGCTCGCGTCTGTGCCCTCGCCGCGGCCGCCCGACGCACAGGGGAACGGCTCGGCGCCGTCGGACGGCCCCGCAGCCACCGGGCGACCGGGGCGCGCTCGCAGCGGTCGCCGCCGTCAGGCGCGTGCGTCCCGCTGCTGCACTTCCTTCAGGATCGCCGCCACTGTGGTGAAGTCGTTGTCCTGCCCCGCCGTCGCGGGGTGGGGATGGCGGGGCAGCCCGTCGGGCGGGCAGGGAACCGCAGGTTCAGACGCCGGCGGCGGTGACGACGGCGTCGGTGGCGAAGCCGAGGAGGAGGCCACCGAGGATGCCCCACGTGGTGAGGTCCTTCAGGGCGGCCCTGCGGGCGACGGCCAGCAGTTCGATGACCACATAGAGGATGGAACCCGCGGCGAGGCCGAGGAAAGCGATCGACAGGACGTCGTTGACCAGATGCCGGCCGATCAGCGTGCCGACGAAGGTGGGGCCGCCCCCTATCAGCCCGAGCAGGAGAAGGGCGGTCCAGGAGGGACGCTCTCCCTCGGCAGCAAGGGGAGCGACAATCCCGAAGCCCTCGGTGGCGTTGTGCAGGCCGAAGCCGAGGATCAGCAGCACGGCCAGAGAGATCTCTCCCCTGGCGGCGGAGTTGCCGATGGCAAGGCCTTCGGCAAAGTTGTGCAGCCCGATACCGGTGGCGATCATCAGGGCCAGCTCAGCTGCCTGGGAGCGGCTCTTGGGTGCCAGTTCCGCGATGGCGGCGCCGGGGGCCGCCGGACGCTCGCCCGCGTCGGCGGTGGCCCGGCGGCGCGCTGCCCACTTGTCGTAGTAGACGAGGCCGACGAGCCCCGCGGTCAGCCCGGCGACCAGGACAACGCCATTGGCCGCCGCGGTGCCCCAATGGTGCGCGCCAAGGGCACCATCGACCGGCTCCCATGCCTGGCTGAGCACATCCCACAGCAGGAAGACCAAGATGCCGACCGCGACCGCGTTCAGCACGGCCTGCAGGTGGGGGGCAGGTCTGCGAAGCCGGCCGAGCGGCAGGCCGAGGTAGATCGTGAAGCCGGCGATCGCGCCGAGCAGTGCGATCTGCGAACTGGACATCAAGGAACTCCGTGGGGACGGGGAGCGAGAGACGATCGCAGACAGTAGAGCAGGTAAGCCTTCCCTAACAACCTTCAGAGCGTCAGATGTCGAACACGTCTCGAGACGGAGTCGGTTTAGGCGACGGTGCAGGTCAAGGGCAGGGCAGCATTGACCTGTCGTCGGCCGCCCACGGCGCGGGGAGGGCACCACTGCGGTCGGGGGAAGGCCGAGGCGCTTTTCCATGTCGAGGCGGAAGGTGCTGTAAGGGGTGTCGGCCGCCCGCCCTGTCAGCTGGCTGCGCCCTTCCGACTCAGCCCGTGGGCGGGTGTCAGCGGGTGCGGCGCAGGACGGCCCAGCTGCCCCAGCCGGCCTCGGACTCGGTCGCTTGCCAAGTGCCGGGCAGGGCTGTGGCGACGGCAGCGGCAGCGGCAGCGGCAGCGGCAGCGGCGGGAAGGTACAACGGTCCGTCGCTGCCGAACTGGTTGATCCACAGCTGAATGCACCCTCCACCCGCGGGTGGAGGGCCGCCGTCAGTGGTGTCCGCCGTGGGTGTCCCCTGTGTGGTGCCCGTGCTGCATGTGGCCGGCGTGGTCATGGCCGGTGTCGGGTGAGCCGCCCATCATGCACAGCATGGACAGCCCGCCAGTACGGAAGAACCGCACCAGAAGCACGGCGGCGAGGATGAGGAAGGCGATGTTGAGCCAGGTGGTGTAGTTCCAGCTGATGCCTTCCATGGGGATCTTCGCGCGGGACTGGTCGGGGATCAGGCCGAGGCCGCCGAAGGCGAACTCCACGATGTATCCGGCGATGACCATCGCGAGGTAGAAGGTGCCGAGGAGGAAGGCGGCCATCTTGGGGCCGTAGTACTTCCGGTAGATGTTGAGGATCGGCAGGATCAGCAGGTCCGCGTAGATGAAGGCGATCACGCCGCCGAAGCTGATGCCTCCTTTCCACAGCACCACCGCCAGCGGCACGTTGCCGATGGAGCACACGAACGAGGCGATCGCCACCAGCGGGCCGACGACGGGCCCCCACAGCTTGGAGGCGAGCGGGTGGCCCTCGAAGAAGAAGGTGCGCCAGAACGAGTCCGGCACCCAGGCGGCGATGGCGCCGGCGATGAGCAGGCCGACGACCAGGTCGCGCAGGATCGCCGCCCATTCCATGACGAACACGTGGCTGGTGGCGGTGAAGCCCTCGCGGGAGAGCAGCCGGCGGGTGAAGGAGCCCTCGCGCTGAACGGACATGTCCATTGCGGCGTGGCCCTCCATCGACCCGGCAAGCCCCCGTTCCGCCTGCTGACGAGCCTCGCGCACGAGCTTCTCGCGCAGGAACAGCCGGAACAGGACCGCCAGCACGATGATCATGATGGGGCCGCCGACGAATTCGGCGGCGGTGAACTGCCAGCCCATCAGCAGCGCGAGGATGACACCGAGCTCGACGACGAGGTTGGTGGAGGCGATCTCGAAGGCCATCGCGGCGGTGAAGTTGGCGCCCTTGCGGAACAAGGAGCGGGCCAGCGCCACCGCGGCGTAGGAGCAGGACGAGGACGCCGCGCCCAGGCCCGCAGCGATGGCGAGGGTGCGGGGACGGTCGTCGCCGAGCAGGGAGACGATGGTGGACCTGCGGACCACGGCCTGGATGACGGCGGACAGGGCGAAGCCCAGGATCAGGGCCCAGGTGATCTCCCAGGTCATGGAACCGGTGATCGACAATGCGTGCAGTACGGCGTGCATCTGTGAAGCCTTCCCTCCAAGGTGCCCCGTACGGACGGCAGACACGCTCCATGGGGAGGCGGGTTCGTCGAGCCGGGGTGCGGGGCGCCGCCGCGTGCGAAAGCGACGCCCCGCCGGGGATCGGCCCACGCGCAGGGTCAGGGCGGCGGTGTGGAGTGTGCCGGCGGTTGTGCCGTCAGTTCTGGCAGCCGCAGCCCGATGCCGTCCTGGCCTCGGTGACGGTCAGGGCGGGGTCCCGGGGGGTCTCGGCCAGGGTGCAGCAGGCGTTGACCCCGCAGCGGACATCGGCAACCCCGGCCGTCGCAAGCGGAGCGGCAGTGGTCTCCGGCTTGGTGGCACGGACGATCGCGGACACCATCCCGTCGGCCACTGGGTGGGTCGGGGTGATCTCAACTCCTGTGAATCCGGCGGCCTCCAAGCCCTGGCGGTACTCGGTGAACGACAGCGCGCCGGCGATGCAGCCGACGTGGTCTCCGCGTTCGGCCCGCTGGTCCGGGGTGAGGGCATCGTCGGCGACGACGTCCACCAAGCCGACGCGGCCGCCGGGCTTCAGGACGCGGAAGGTCTCGGCGAAGACGGCGGGCTTGTCGGTGGACAGGTTGATCACGCAGTTGGAGATCACCACGTCGATGGTGTTCGCGGGCAGCGGGATCGCTTCGATGGTGCCCTTGAGGAACTCCACGTTCGTCGTACCAGCCTTCTCGGCGTTGGCCAGGGCGAGGGCGAGCATCTCGTCGGTCATGTCCAGGCCGTATGCCTTGCCGGTGGGGCCGACGCGGCGGGCGGAGAGCAGGACGTCGATGCCGCCGCCGGAACCTAGGTCCAGGACGCGCTCGCCGGCGCGGAGCTCGGCGACGGCGGTGGGGTTTCCGCAACCGAGGGAGGCGGCCACCGCCCCGGCGGGCAGGGCGTCGCGCTCGTCAGCGGCGTAGAGCGTGGAGCCGAAGTTCTCGTCGGCCTCGACCGGCTCGGGCCCGCAGCAGGCGCTTAGGCCATCGGTCACCTTCACGGCCGCTGCGGCGTACCGTCGGCGAACGGTTTCGCGCAGATCGGTGGGCTGTTCGCTCATGACATCACTCCTGGGTGACGGGGCATGGCGGTGCCCCGGAGCGGCCTGTATTGACGTTCATTGATTCAACCTTGCGCCTTGGATCGAAAAACGTCAACATAGAGGCATGCCGAAACAGGAGCTTGAGGTGATCGGGCAGGGTGCCGCCTGCTGCGCAGGGCTGTCCGCGGCGCCGCTGGATGAGGACCAGGCGGCCGAGCTGGCGAAGGTGTTCAAGGCCCTCGGCGACCCGGTGCGACTGCGGCTGATGTCCATGATCGCCTCACGTGGGGAGGGTGGCGAGGTGTGTGTCTGTGAGCTGACCCCCGCTTTCGAGCTGTCGCAGCCGACGATCTCCCATCACCTCAAGCTGCTGCGGCAGGCCGGCCTCGTCAACTGCGAGCGCCGCGGCACCTGGGTGTACTACTGGGTGCCGCCCGGCGTCCTGGACCGGCTCGCCGCGTTCCTGACCGCGCCGCAGACCGCCGGAGCCACCGCGTGAGCGCGCCGCTCGGCCGCCGTGTCGCGGCCGAGGCGATCGGGACTGGGCTGCTGGTCGCGGTCGTCGTCGGTTCCGGCATCCAGGCCACCGAGCTTTCGCACGACGTGGGCGTGCAACTGCTCGCCGACTCGCTTGCCACCGTCTTCGGCCTCGGCGTGCTCATCGCGCTCATCGGGCCGGTCTCCGGCGCGCACTTCAACCCTGTCGTCACTCTTGCGGCCTGGTTCACCGGCCGCCGCAACCGCACCGGCCCGCCCCTGTGGGAGGTCGCCGCGTACATTCCCGCGCAGGTGGCCGGGGCGATCGGCGGCGCAGTCCTGGCCGACGCCATGTTCGCCAAGCCGCTGGTGCAGTTCTCCACCCACGACCGGTCGGCCGGACACCTGTGGCTGGGCGAAGTCGTCGCCACCGCCGGGCTGATCCTGCTCATCTTCGGCCTGGAGCGCATCGGCCGCGCCGCCCTGGCCCCGGCCGCCGTGGCCTCCTACATCGGGGCCGCTTACTGGTTCACCTCCTCCACCTCCTTCGCGAACCCGGCGGTGACCGTCGGCCGCGCCTTCACCGACACCTTCGCCGGCATCGCCCCCGCCTCCGTGACCGCGTTCATCGCGGCCCAACTGCTCGGCGCCGCACTCGGGCTGGCCGTCGTAGCAGTGGTGTACGGGCGCCCCGCTCGCGTGACGGACGTCGTCGTCCCGCACGGCGAGCCCGAACTCGCGTCCTCCTGACCACCTGCTTCCATCTGCAAGGACACCAGCCATGAGCACTGCCGCCCCGCGCCCCTCCGTGCTGTTCGTCTGCGTCCACAACGCCGGCCGCTCCCAGATGGCCGCCGCCTTCCTCACCCGTCTCGCCGACGACCGGGTCGAGGTCCGCTCGGCCGGGTCCGCGCCCGCCGGCACCGTGAACCCCGCCGTCGTGGAGGCGATGAAGGAGAGGGGCATCGACATCTCCGCCGAGACCCCGAAGATCCTCACCCCCCAGGCGGTGCAGGCGTCCGACCTGGTCATCACCATGGGCTGCGGGGACACCTGCCCCTTCTTCCCCGGCAAGCGGTACCTCGACTGGCAGCTGGATGACCCGGCCGGCCAGGGCGTCGAGGCTGTCCGCCCGATCCGGGACGAGATCGAGCAGCGGGTACGCGGCCTGCTCGCTGAGCTCGGCCTCCCGGCCACGGCATGACGGCCACGCGGGTCAGCGGCCTGATGACAGGCTGGTAGGGCTTGGTCAGCTTCACTCGTGAGAGGCACGGATATCTCCACCGGCGCGACGTCGGTCAGCACGGTCTTGCCGCGTTTGCCATCGCGGGAGTTGCCGCCGTTCTTGCCCGTCGGACCGTGCTTGTCATGGCCGAAATGGTCGGTGATCCCGCCTCCAGTGCGGACTCCAGCAGCCACTTGGTCAGCTGCTGCGACAGCCCTCTTCGCCGGTCAGACGCACATCTTGCCGGGCTGCCAGGCGCAGGCGACTCGGAACAGACAACACCCCGCCATGCACACCAGGTGATGTATATTGATATACAATGCCGTATACACAAGGGGGTCTCCATGAGCCGCACCGTGATCGATCTCGACGACGAGGCGCTGGCGGCCGCCGCCAAGGAGCTCGGCACGACGACCAAGCGCGACACCATCAACACCGCCCTGCGGGAGGTCACCGCCCGCTACCGGCGACTGCGCGCCCTGGGAGAAGCCCGCGAACTGGCCGCCGAAGGCGCCCTGGACATCGACCTCCTCCTTGACAAGAGCAAGTACCGGCCCTCCGGCGGGACAGACGCTGCCCACGACGCAGAGGCGCACGAGTGACCGTCGCCGACTACCTGATCGACACCTCCGCCCTCGCCCGTGTCCTCCTCGGCCGGACCACGGCCGAATGGGACGACAGGATCGGCGCGGGACTCGTCGCGCTGTGCGACATCACCGAACTGGAAGTCCTTTACTCAGCACGCTCGGCGGCGGACCGGGAGCGCGTGAAGCGCACATTGAACGCCCACTACAGCTGGTGCCCCATGCCCGACGGCATCTTCCGGCGAGCAGGCGTCGTCCAGGAAATGCTCACCACCAAGGGCGAGCATCGCTGTGCCGGCCCCGTCGATCTGCTGGTCGCCGCTGCCGCGGAAGAGGCGGGGCTGACACTGCTCCACTACGACCGCGACTTCGAGGCGATCGCCCGTACGACCGGACAGCCGGTACGGATGATCGATCTCAAGGACTGACCGGTCTCAAGGGAACGCTCTCAGAGCTGACAGACGCCGTCCCACACACACCGCGCTTCCACTCCACTCCGCTGCCCCTGCATCACCGCAGGTCGCAGACCCATGAGCAACTGCGGACCCAGACGGCTACCGAAGTAACGCCCAACGGAGGCCACCCCGTTGGGCCAGGGTTCCGAATCCGGCAGCCCGAAGAGACGTTTCCGCAGGTTTCTCTGGCCTGCTCTTGGTGGGGCGGGTGGGACTCGAACCCACGGCCGACGGATTATGAGTCCTTTTCGGATCTTCCGATCCGTCCCCACTCTTGCCTCGATCTTCCTATAACCGCAGGTCAGAGGCGCTTTGCCATTCCGGCTCTGCGTCGGCCTTCCTGATCCTTCCGGGTCCTTCCGTCCCCTGCGTGTCCCCTGGCGGTCCCCCGAGAGCCTTTCCGAGGGAGTCGCTTGGGGTGCCTGACTGGATCGACGCAGGTTGAGCGACCGGGCAGTTGCGGTTCCCAACTCTCCCACAGCGGAGTGCCGTACCGACGAGAAAGCCCGCCCTCTTCGACCCAGGGTGGAGCCGGACGAAGAGCCCGGACCTGCAGTCAGCGGCCCCGTCCGCGCTTCTTCCTTCCGTGTCCGGTTCCGGACCCTCTCCCGCGCCGTCGCCGTTCCCCGCGCGCCCGGCCGGTGCGGGGCAGCCGGACAGCGGCCTCCTCGAGTTCCGCGAGGGCGGCCCGGTCGGGGTGAGGCGCGGCCAGGGCGGCCTCGATCGCGTCGCGGAGGTCGGGCTCCCGGGTGAGTGCGGCCTCGGCAAGACCCTCGGGGCCGGTGAGCTCCAGCAGTTGAAACATGCCTTCGGCGACCATGACCAGGGATTCGGCGTCCGTCAGGTCGTCGGGGTCGAGCAGGTCGCGCTGGACCAGGACGCCAATGGCGTACGGGGCCAGCCGGGGGTCGCCGCGCAGGGACCGGACGAGACGCTCGCCCTCCGGCTCGGGCAGCGCGACCAGCAGGGTGTCGAGCATGGCCTGGGCACGGCTGCGGAAGGGCATGTCCCGTACGGAGTCGAGAAGTTGCGCGATGGCGGACTCCGCACCGCCGTGAGCCTCCCTCCAGGCGGTCAGCTCGCTGCGGGCGGAGTCGGTGTCGTAGTGGTCGGCCAAAACGCCGAGCAGGCCGGCCGCGGGGGCGTGGCGAAGTTCGCCGACGAGGGGTGCGTCACGGCCCTCGTCGAGCAGGCGAGCGCGCACGGCCCACGTGCCCAGGGCGCTCAGGCGGATCAACTCCACCGAATCGCCGTCGAGTTCGCTGCCGTCAAAGGCAGGTGCGGGCGGCTGCTCGAGGAGGAGGGCCGCGAGCGCGGCAGGCATGCCGGGCGGGCGCAGCGGGTCGGAGGAGGCCGGGACCTCCAGGTACTCGGGCGCGGGACGCCCGCGGGTGCGTCCGAGGGCGCCCAGTTCGTCGAGGACGTCCAGGACACGGCGTAGATCCCGGTGCGCGTGGTCGAACCACATGGCGGGCGCCTGGTCGTCGAGCTGAAGGCGGACGCGGTGGCCGTAGTCGACGCTGTCGCGCAGTCGGGGCCAGGGCATGGGATGGGGCAGGCTGTAGAGGGTGTTGAGGATGTCGGCCAGCGTGTCCTCGTACGTGTCGAAGAGCAGGGACTCGACGTGCCGGCCGCTCTTCGCCCCGAGCAAGGTCCGGCGCAGAGCGAAGACGGCGTCGAAGGCGCGCCGCCACAGGGCGAGGGGATCCTTCAGCTCGGGTGCAGCTTTGGCGACCGCGTACAGGCGGCCCTTGACGACCCGTACCAGGCGGGCCTGCCGGGTCAGTTCGAAGACCAGGTTCAGGCGCGGCAGGTCGTCGAGGGAGCGTACGGTTTCCGCGGGGGCGTCGCCGGTGGCCAGCCGGTCGGCGAGTTCCCGCGCGTCGGCGGTCTTCAGCCGTCCGGTCGTGGTCAGGGCGCGGCCCTGCCGGCCCGCCCACTCGGTGAGCAGCCGGACCTGGGTGAGGAGGGTGATCCGCTCGGCGTCCGCGCGCAGTTCCTGTTCGGACGGCAGGGCGACGGGCAGCTGCGGCTCGCTGCGCCGGGCGTCGGCAGGGCCCTCGATGAGGTGCCGCCGGGCGATCACGGCGAGCGCGGCCTCGTCGTGATCGATCTCGCCCGCGTGCACGCGTTCGACGAAGCGGTCGAGGTCCTCCTGGCTGGTCGGGTCGCTGCCGTGTTCGGCGGCCAGGGTCAGCCAGAACCTGGCCGGCCCGAAGCGGGTGCGGTCAGCCATCGCCTCCCGGTAGGTGCGGGCGGCCTCGTCCACCGCGGCGAGCTGGGTGTCCAGGCCGGGCCCGCGCGGGTCTGCGAGGTGCGCCGCGTGCAGGAAGCGCAGCAGCAGCCGCAGCGCCCCCGGCGCGTCGGGCAGTTCCTCGTCGGGCAGCACGGTGATCGTGCGCGGCGCCCAGTCCAGCAGGTACTCCTTGACATGCCGTGGCTCCCACAGCCCGAGACGCCCGTCGGGCGTGCCCAGATGCCGGTAGTCGAGGGCGGCGGCCACCGCGAACGCGTCGACCTGTCCCCGGGGCTCGCCGCACCGGGCGGCCCACCGTTCGAGCCGGTCGACGAGAAGGTCACGGCCGGCCTCGAACTCGTCCTCGTCGTCGGGGTCGTAGCACATGCGCATGGGAGTGTCGTTTCCTTCGTGGGGTTCGTCGGTCACGGTACCGGGACGGCTCGCGCGCTGCCGCCGTGTTCGGCGGTCGTCCACCGCCTGTCCGGCCGTGGTGCGCCGGAGGCCCTGCCCCAGCGCCCGGGTCAGGACCCGAGGTCGGCCAGCAGGTCGTCGAGCACCGTCTCCTCCTCGATGCGCACGCCGAGTTCGGTGAGGGCCGGGCTCAGGTCCGGATCCCATGGGGCGGTGGCGGGTGTGCCGGTCAGGGGCGGGGCCAGCGGGGTGGCGGCGGCCGCGGCGCGGTATTCGGCGGCCGTGTAGTGCCAGGGGCGCCAGGGGACGCGGTGCAGCAGGGCGGTGGCGATGCGCAGGCCGCCCCAGTCGAAGTCGCCGTGGTAGAGCACTGTGGTCCCGTGGGTGTGCAGGTGGCGCAGCAGGGTGAGGGCGGCGGCCGAGGGCTGGCCCTGGAGGCAGACCAGCGGCGGGCAGGCTGCACCCAGGGTGTCGGCCGCGGTGGCCAGGACGGCCGGGTTCTCGCACACATGGACTACTGCGGGGGCCGTACGCGGGGGGAGATGGGTGAGCTGGCGCAGTGTCAGGACGGCCGGCTCTCCCGCGTCGGCCGCCCAGTCGAGGGCGGGCGTGCCGCGCAGGCCCAGGGTGAGGACGGTGGAGGACAGGGCGTCCTTGAGCAGGCCGGCCGAGGCCCATGCCTCGCGGCGCCACTCGGCTCCGGTGCCGTCCGGGAAGCCGGTCAGGGCGCGGACGCCGGACAGGACGAGGGTGGCGAGCGGGGTGCCGTCGTCGAGGGCGTGCGCGTCGCCGAACGCGTCGGCGGCGAAGACGGGCAGGGACACGGCCGGCTCGGCCGGCAGGCGGCGCAGGGCCCCGGCCGTGTCGTCCAGCAGCTTCTTCGCCGCGTGCGGGGTGCGGGCGAGCCTGCGTACGAGCCCGTCGCGCCGCAACCGGTCGGCCCAGTCGGCCAGTTCGGGCCTGCCGCTGCGGATCAGCCCATCGAGCGGGGCGTACGCCTCACGCCAGGCGTGTTCCTCCCGCTCACGCAGGTCGGCCAGCTGGGTGACGGGCCCGGTGAGGGCGGTGACGGCGGCGGCGAGGCCGTCGGGGCCGGCGCCGGAGCGACGCAGGACGGCGTCCACCGCGTCGAGGCGTATGCACAGCGACCGTCCGGCGCCGGGGGCGCGGCCCAGCAGGCGTTCGGCTGCCTCGCGCTGCGCGGGAGTGGGTTCGGACAGGGTGACGGGCCCGGTGAGGGGTTCGTCCCGTGCCATACGGCGGCGTACCCGGTCGACGAGCCAGGCGAGGTCGGGGCCGCCGAGGAGGCGGGCCAGGCGGTCACGGTCGACGGGCGACGTGGTCCTGCCCGGCGTGCTCATGCCCTCGGTCACGCTTTCGGTCACGTCGTCGGTCACGTTTGCCGTTCTGTCGTCGGTCACGTCCATAGGGCATCCCGGCTCTCCGGCTCGGAGGCGGCGGTCTGCGTGGGGAGGGCCACCAGCCCATGGCCGGGTTCACCGCCCCGCAGCCGTTCGGCGCCGTCCCACTCCCAGCGGGTCACCAGAACCGCCGGGATCTCGTCGACGCGGGAGAGCTGGGCGATGGCGATGCCCGGGACCTGCGGGTAGCAGGCCCATTCGCGTTCGGAGGTCATCACCACGTCCAGGTCGAAGGCGTGCAGCAGGCCCAGGCACTTGGCGCGGGAGTCGTCGTCGACGCCGGCGAAGGCCTCGTCCAGGGTGACCAGGCGCGGGGCGTGCGGTGCGGCGGTGGCGTAGTGCGAGGAGGCCGCAGCGAACAACGGTACCGAGACCGCG
Organism: Streptomyces sp. NPDC047079; assembly: GCF_040643755.1. Lineage (NCBI taxonomy): Bacteria > Bacillati > Actinomycetota > Actinomycetes > Kitasatosporales > Streptomycetaceae > Streptomyces > Streptomyces sp. NPDC047079. Next base: position 21,321 of record NZ_JBEYUZ010000024.1, on the reverse strand, counting down.
AGGACGCGCTCGCCGCCGGAGGCGGGCCCGGTGGCCGGGACCCACTTGCCGTGCTGGTGGCGTTCGATGCCGAACTCGTGCCAGGCCCGGTAGTCGAGGGCCGCGGTGAGCACCTCCAGCCAGCTGCCCGCCGTGTCCTCGGACTGCCGGCGGGCGATTTCGGCCTGCAGGAACTCGCCGACCGCCGCCCGGTCCTCGGGCGTCCAGGCGTCGGCGGACTGGCGCAGCCGGTCACGGGCCTGGGCGAGCCCCGCCGGAGCCTTGCGCGAGGGGCGCCAGAGCAGGCGCAGTCTCATACCGGTGGAGGTGGGCCGCTCCTGGAGCTCGGCGTTCATGGCCAGCACCTGGCGCTCGGCGGCGCCGATCAGCTCCTGCAGGGTGCCGGCGACCTCGGTGATCAGGTGTGTTTCGAGGATCTCCCGTTCGTGCGCGGACAGGATGCGGGTCAGCTCGGCCACTTCCGCGGCGAGGGCCTCGGCGAGCTCGGGGACGGCCCGCTCACGGCCCTGGTAGACGATCTCGACGACCATGCCGTCCTCGGCCATCCGGGCGGAGGCGGAGTGGCCGCCGCGGGACAGGGCGTCCTGGAGTTTCTTGTACTCCTCGCTGAGCCGCTTCTGCACGCGCTCCCAGGCGCCGTCGGAGTCGTCGGTCCCGGACAGTTCGGCCTCGATCGCGCGGGCCAGCGCCACGGCCGGGGTGGCGGCCCACGGTCCGGCGTCCAGGGGCGGTACGGCCGCCTCGGGCAGGGCGACGGCCAGCAGCCCGGTGCCCGCGAACCGCTGGAGCGCGGCGATGGCCTCGGCGCGGGCCTCGGTCGCCTCGCGGACGTCCACGTCCAGGCGTTCGATGTGCCCGAGTGCCAGATGGGCGCGCCGGTCGGCGGCCGTGTGGTCCTCGCGTGCCCGGCGCTGCTCGCGCTCGCACGCGGCCAGCGCCTGAGCGGTCTCGGCGAGGCGCCGCTCCAGCTCCGCGACGGCGGTGCCGACGGTGGAGCGCAGGGTGGCGTGGCGCTCGTCGGCGGCGGCCGCGAGACGGGCCGACTCCTCGGCACGCTCGGCCAGTTCGGCCACTCTGCCGCCGGCCCGCTCGGCCTCGGCGCATTCGTCGGCGACGGCCCGTGCAGCGTCGGCGCGCTCGCGCAGCGCGGGCCACAGGGCGGCGAGGACGGCGGTGTAGTCGGCCAGCGCCTGGCGGACGGCGGTCAGGCCGGCGCGGTCGGCGGGCAGGTTCACCGCGGCGGCCGTGTCGTCGCGTTCGGTGACGGCCTCGGCCTCTTGGCGGGTCGCCTCGGCGAGGCCGGCGGCGCACTCGTCGCGGCGGGCCCGGGCCCGGTGGGCGGCGTCAGCGGCCGCGGCGGCGAGCGCGTGCGCGTGGCGCAGCGCGGCGTCGTCAGGGACACCGGCCAGTTCGGCGTCCAGGGTGCTCCGGCGCCGGGCCACCGTGGCGCGCTCGGCCTCGATGCGGGACATGTCACCGTCCAGGGCTGCGAGTTCGCCGCGCAGGGCGGCGATCCGGGCGCGGCGCGCCTCCTCGCGGGCGCCCTCGCCGACGTATGCGGCGGCCGGTTTCGACCAGCTGCCGGTCAGCGCGCCGACGCGGAAGCGGCCGTCCGCCGCCACCCAGGTGTCCCCGCCGGAGCCCAGGCCCACGGAGGCGAGGACGCGGGCCACCATCTGCTCGCCCACCGCCGCCGCGTGCAGGTCGCCGTGGTCCACGGCGGGGCGCAGCACGTCGGCGAGGGTGTCCCCAGTCGGCGGGCCGCCGGGGGACGACGGGGACAACAGGACGTCGTGTCCGTCCGCGTGCACGGCGGTGCCGTCCGGGCGCACCCAGGCGTCCAGCAGCCCGGAGGCCTCCAGCGCCGCCTCCAGGCCCGCGCGTTCCGCGGCGGTGACGTGGTCGCGGAAGTCGACCAGCCGCCACAGCGGCGCCCCCGGGACCTGGTCGCGGACTCCGGGCGTACGGGTGTGAGGCGCCGCAGGCCCCCGCTGGCCGCCCGCCTCCAGGCCGGCGAGCTCCCGCTCGGCCTCGGCGCGCCGGGTCTGGAGTCCGGCCAGTTCCTGCCCCAGGGCGGCGGCCCGGTCGGCCAGGTGCGCCACCCGCGCGCGGTGCGCCGCACCGGCCTCCTCCCGTGCCGGACAGGGCCCCTGAAGGTGCGTCACCCAGTCCTGCAGGCCGTCCAGCAGCCCGGCGGGATCGGCGACGGCCAGTTCCTCGCAGGTGTCCAGGTGGGCGTGGACGTCGGCGACGAGGTCCGCACCCGCCGTCTCCGCGCTCTCCTCCGCCTCGGCCTGCCGCCGCGCGGTGTGGCCGGCCTCGGTCCCTGCCTCGTCCAGGCGTCGGGCGGCGGCGCGCCGTTCGGCGGCGGCCTGGTCGGCTCGGACCGCCAGCTCCTCCACATGCTCAACGGTGCGCCGCCTGCGGGCCACCGACTCCTCGGCCGCGCACCGCAGTTCGGCCTCCGGCAGGCCCTCGGTGCGCGGATCGCCGTCGATGCGGGCCGCCGCGGCCGCCTCCCGCTCGCGTGCCAGCGTGTCCGCGACCAGCTCCTCGGCCACCTCGAGCCGCCGCTCGGCCGTCTGAAGGCGGCCCAGCGCCCGGGTGTGCGCCTGCGCCGCCTGCTGCCGGTCCGCCTCGGTGCGGGCCAGCTCCCCCGCGGTGCGGCGCGCGTCGGCTGCCGCCTGCTCCAGTTCGCGGGCGCTGCGCATCTCGGGGCCCTCGCGCAGCGCCGCCTCCTGCGCCTTCAGACGGGTGGCGGTCTCCTCCAGCTCGGCGATCCGCTCGGCGGCCGCCTCCCGGTCCCGCTCCGCCTCCTCCCGCTCCGCGCGGGCCTGGGCAAGGTCGCGGTGCAGCTGTTCGTAGCGGGCGTGCTCGCTGCGCGGCAGCCGGGCCCGGCGGCGGGTGGCGACGCGGGCGTAGCGGCGATAGTGATCCAGGAATGCGGAGGCCGCCCGCTCCGCCTCGGCGGCCGCCCGCAGCTCCTCCTTCTCCTCGTCCAGGGACCGGAACGCCTCGGCCACATCCGCGATCACGGCCTGGTCCATCGGCGGCAGCGCCTCGGTCAGCGCGCGGGACAGCGCGGCCTCGTTGGGCCGCTTGGACAGCTGCGGCTGGCGCAGCTGGACGAGCAGGTCGACCAGGGCGGCGTAGCGCCGCTCGCCGAGCCCGAACAGCACCTCGTCGACCGCCCTGCGGTACGCCGTGGCCGTGTCGTACACCATGCCGTGCCCGGCGATCGCCTCGGCGAGCCGGTCCCGCGACAGCGCGGTGCCGGTCGCGTCGAGCAGGCTGAGGTCCTGGCCGACGCGCTGGTCGGTGACCGCGTACCAGTGGCGGGCGATGCCTCGGCCCGCCACGGCCTTCAGTCCGCAGGCGAGGGTGCGGAAGTCGGCCTGTCCGCTGTCCTGGTCGACGCGGCCGAACTCGATCCAGGTGTAACCGAGCCGCTCGGGGTGCGGGTGCTCCCCACCGAGCAGCAGGTTCCACTCCATGCGCTTGCCCGGATCGGCGTCGGGCTCCACCCGGCGCGCCGACAGGTCGCCGTCCAGCAGGAACGGGAGCGTGAGGGCGAGCACCTTGGACTTGCCGGTGCCGTTGTTGCCGCGCAGCAGCAGGCGGCCGTCGCGGAACCAGAACTCCTCGGTGTCGTAGTAGAAGAGGTCCACCAGGCCGATGCGCAGCGGCCGCCACCGGCCGGGCGCGGGGACGGGCAGGGCGGTCACGGCTGCGATGCCTTTCGCTGAGCGTTTCGGGGTGTCTTACGAGGGGTGTTGCGTGGACTGTGTTCTCTGCGTTCCCCCGGTTCCAGCACGACGGCCTCCGCGACCGCGTAGCGGGCGAGTGCGGGCAGCGGGGCCACACCCTCGGGGGTGCGCCTGGCCAATCCGAGCGCGGTCAGCTTGGCCAGCGCCTGCTCGACCAGCTCTCCTTCGGCGCCGGGCTGCTTGGCGCTCTTGGACCAGTACCCGCCGTGCTCGGCGGCCAGTCCCCGTACCCGGCGCTCCAGTTCACTTCGGCTCACCTCGCCGTCCGCGGCGGCCAGGTGCTCGGCGAGCAGCAGGGTGACGTGCCCGTGGGTGCCCTGCTCCGGCATGCGTACGTCGGTGAGGTCGTCCAGGGGGTCGACCATGGCGATGCCCTCGGCCCGTACCTCGGCGACCAGGCCGGTCAGTTCGGTGATCCGCGCGGTGAGGAAGGCGCGCTGGCGGGTCAGGTAGGCCAGCTCCTCGTCGGTCAGCTCGTCGTAGTACAGCACCGGGTCGTCGAGGAGGCGGCGGGTCAGCGTCTGGCGCATGGCGCGGAACCGCAGCTCGTCGCTGTCCAGGGCACTCTCCGCGGTGAGTGCGGCCAGCCGTTCCTCGAAGCCGTCGGCGGTGATCAGTGACGGGCCGTGGCGGGCGGCGAGCAGCCCGGCGAGCACCCGGCGCTCCACGTCGTACAGCACGTCCCCCGCCCCGCTGACGTAGGCGTCCTCGTCCCCGGCGACCCGCCGCAGCACTCCGTACCGCAGCAGCAGCCGTACGACGGCGGCGAGGTCGAGGCGCTCGTCGCGCCGCTCCAGCGTGAACTCCACGCCCACGGCGGCGAGATGGGGATCGGCGGCGTCCAGCACCACCTGTTCGGCGAGACGGCCGAGCGCGATCTGCGCCTCCCCGCGTTCCAGCGCGGCCAGCGCCAGGCACAGCAGCACGTAGCGACGGCGGCTGAACGGCGCACCGGCGCGGGATGCCTCGCGCGCCGGGTGGGTCGGGTCGGCCAGGGTGCCGGGCGTCCTGCGCAGCCGGGCGGCTTCGGCGTCCACCCGCAGCGACCAGCCGGTGTTGCGGTCGAACCAGTCGCGCAGTTCGGTGGCATGCTGTCGCACCAGGCGGTGGGCGTCGGCGTGCGGGCCGCGGGCGAGCAGCAGCGGCTCCTTCAGCAGGGCGCGGGCGGCCTTGTGGAACTCGGCGGTACGCCGGCCGTCGAGCACCTCGCCCAGGGGCGTGGTCATCGTGGCTCCCGCACCGGGTTGCTCCTCGTGAGGTCGGTGACCTCGACCGTGTGGTCGGGGCCCCGGAACACCCCGCCCGGCGTGCGGATCTCCGCGGTCGTGCCGTCGTTCAGGACGGTGAGCCGGATCCTCATCGTGCCGTCGTTGCTGGTCGCCTCGGTCGTCGTGACGCCGGGCCGCCAGGTGGCGAGGGCGTCGCCGAGCAGCCCCAGGAACAGGCGGAAGGCCACCGGGTCGAGTTCCTGAAGCGCGGACAGCCGGGTGATGCCGTCGGTCGCCAGCCGCGCGCGGGCCGCCGCGATCTCCTCGGCCTGCTTGGCGGCGATCTCGGCCAGCTGCCGCCGCTGTTCGGACCGGTCCTGCACCCGGCGCGGCTTGCCGCGCCGCTCGTAGCTTCCGGTGCGGCGCAGCTGCGGGCTGATCCGCAGCGGCTCGGCTTCGGCCCACGGGATCGAGGCGGCCACCGGGCGGGCGGCGCGCTCGGCGAGGGTGTCGGCGTCGACGGTGAGATGGCGGGCGGGGTAGAGCCCGAAGGCCGCGCGCCACAGCCGGTGCCGTGCCTCGTCGTCGGGGGCCTCGGCGAACCAGCGGGCCAGGGTGCGGAAGTCGGCGGACCGGTCCGAGCGCCCGGCCCGCCGCTCGTTCAGCTGCCGTACGACAGCGAGGAGTTGCGGGATCGCCCCCAGCGCGCGTCCGCGCAGCAGCCGGGCCTGCGACTCGCGGCCGTCCGCCGACACGAACCAGGCGGACAGCCCCTCCCACTTCGCCGCCCACCGCTCCTGCGCCCGCGCCTCGGCGGTCTCCGCCTCGTCCGGAGCGGCGTCCCCCGCCTCCCGGGCCGCCGCCAGCCGCAGCAGCACGCCGACCCTGCCCTGCTCCTCCAGCTCCCCGATGAGCCGTGCGATCCGTCCGCCGAGGGTGATCAGGTCCTGGATGAACCGTTCCAGATACTGGATCAGCCGGTCCTTGTAGGCGAGGAATACCTCCACCTCGACCCCGTGCAGGTCGATGGTGCGCTGAAGCGACCCCATGAAGGCGCGCGCGTTCTCCGCCAGTGCCTCGAACCGGCTGGTCAGCGCCGACAGCGCAAGGTGCGCCTTGGCCGCGTCCGGCTCGCCCTCCACCTGCTCGTCCTGCTCGGCGGCGAGCACCAGCAAGGCCCGCAACTGCGTGACGATGTCGTGCAGCGCCACGGCCTGCAGCGCGCCGCGCCGCCCCAGCGCCTCGTCGTACGCGGACAGCGCCTGCTCGGCGGCCTCACCGGCCCGGGTGAGCTGGTAGATGAAGCGTTTTCGGTAGAAGTCCTCGACCGCGGTGACCCGGGAGGTGTCCGGGTCCGCCCGCAGATTGCCCCACTCCACGAGGCTGTCCAGCGCCTTGGCCACGGTGTCCAGGTCGGTCGGCCGATGTTCCGGGGCCAGCGCCGCGTGTACTTCCTCGGGCCGCAGATGCACAGCGAACCGCTCCTTGGCCGCGATGAACACGTCCATCACCTGACGGTAGAGGGCGGTGTTGCGCACGGTGAGGTGCGCGAAAGGAGCGTAGGAGGCGGGCTCGGTGGACTCGACGGGGTCGGGTTCGGCAGGCTGCGACGTCATCGTCCCGGCATTCTCCCCGACGCATACCCTCTCGCGGCAACCATGGCCCTACCTTCACACTGGGTGGTTATACGCCGTATGCCCGGGGGATGGTGCGCCCCGGTTCGGCATGGGCGGGCGAGTGCCGTCACGGCCCTGAGAGGACGGCCGGAAGGCCGCCGGACCTCGGCGTTTCCTCACACCCGTATGTCGCGCTGCTCGACTTCCTTGAGGACTGCCGCCACGGCGGCGAAGTCGTTGTCCACGTGGAGCACGGTGTGGCCGTGGTAAACCGCAGTCGCGCAGACGAGGAGATCGATGCCGCCCGCAGCCCGGTGCTGACCTCGCTGCGTGAGCTTGTACTGCGCGGTGTCGACCCAGCGCCACGCGTTCTTCGGGACCGGTGACGGCCGGCACAGGGCGTCCAGTTCCTCGGCCAGTTCGTCGCGGTGGGCCGGGCTGGTGGCCGAGTAGAGGAACTCGGTACGCGTGGGCTCACAGATATGGAACACGCCCGCGGCGATGTGCCCCTCCCAGGGCCGCAGCGCCCCCGGCGTGCGGAAGAGATGCCACAGAGCAGAGGTGTCGAGCAGGTAGGTGATCACTCAAAGGCCGCCCGCCGCGCGCGCTTGACGGCCTCGTGCGCAGCCGCGGCGGCCTCGAATTCGCCGCGCTGGCCGCGCGCGGCCAGCTTCTCGGCGGCTTCCAGCCGCTTCACACGCGCCACATAGTCCCGTAGAGCCGCGTTGACGGTGTCCTTCTTCGTGGTGGAGCCCATGAGACGCATCGCCTCGGCAAGCGCCTCGTCATCCAGGTCGATCTGCGTCACCGACATGTAGGCCATCACCTCCACATATGCAATGTATGCACTTAGGATACAACGCCAACATGGAGGCCGACGCCGAGCGGGGCGGCCGGATCGGCGCGAGAGTCGGCACCCTATGCGATGTCACCGAACCAGAACCCTCTGATTCCGCACGCTCGGCGGCAGACCGGGACGCGCGCAGCGCACGATGAACGCGCAGTACACCTGGTACCCCATGCCTGACGGCATCTACCGACGCGCACGCGTCGTCCAGGAACTGCTCACCACCAGGAGCGACCACCGCAGCGCGGGCCCCGTCGACCTGCTCGTCGCCGCTACCGCGGAAGAGGCCGGACTGACCCTGAGCCACCACGACCGCGACTCCGAAACGATCGCCCGTACGACCGGACAGCCGGTACGGATGATCGATCTCAAGGACTGATCCACCTCAAGGACCGCGAGACGCCGTCCAGCACGCAGTGAGCGGGCGCTCCCGCCCTCAATCCGTACAACAAACGGCGTCCCGTTCGACACCTACCCGACAGAGCACCGCCGGCTACGCCCGAACCCTCTACCACGCCGACGTACACCCGCCTATGCCGCCGACAACGGCCTCGCGGTCACCACCGAGTACGTCGCCGACCACGGGCAACCGAACGATCCGTACCGTCAGCGACCTGGACCTCGACCCGCCGCACCCCTCGCGTGGTGTCATCTGCACGACGACGCGCGGGTGTTCACGCTGTCGCGGCTCCACGGTCGCCGCCGTGGGCCCCGACGCGCAGGCCCGCAAGGCTGCCCGGCACCCTCGGAGGGCACTACGGGCGCTCCCCTACCAGCTGAACGCGCCCCAGCTGCCGGGTGTCGCGCGTCCCCTGCGCGTCCCCTGGCCACGGTTCCACACCAACCCGACGCCTCTCCAGGCACTGCATCACCGCAGGTCACAGCCCACAGGCAACCCTGGACTCATGTGTTTACCGAAGTAATGGCAAACGGAGTGGCATCCGTTGGCCCAGAGTCCCGAATCCGGACATCGGAAGAGACGTTTCCACAGGTCAGAACGTTTCTCCGGCCTGCGACTGGTGGGGCGGGTGGGACTCGAACCCACGGCCGACGGATTATGAGTCCTTGCGGGTGTTTCGCTCCCGTCCGGATTCCTTCCCTTACCTTCCTGTTTATGCAGGTCACAAGGGTGGCGACCGCCGCTTCCTGCTCCGGTCTTCCTGATCGTTACCGGTCCTTCCGTCCACTGCGTGTCCACTACGGGCCCACCATGCAGCCCTCCGCACGGCTACGGTTCCCTCTCGCCTTTCACGACCGATCCCTCTCCGGCTTCTCCATCTGCCACACGGCGACGACTTTGTGTGGGGAGAGAGACCCGGTGCGGCCCTGTCCGCGAATCTCCGACGACGGCCATGCGGCACCCGCCGGATGCGCCATGCTTGGAGGCCGTACGGCACGGCGCGTCTCGCCCAGCCTGTGGGCGCGAAGCGTGGCGTTTCCCTCAACGAGGTGCACCGATCAGTGAAGTCCGGTAAGTCAACCCTCGCAGCATGGCTCCACCGCCTCAGCGCCGAACACTTGGAGCGGGTACTCGCGGCACGGCCGGACGCCGTGTCCCCGCCGGAGCCCCGCTCGGTGAGCGAACTGGCCGAACGCCTGCAACGCCCGGGCTCGGTCGCGCTCGCGCTGCCCCGGCTCCCGCTGCCCGCCCTGCAGACAGCCGAGGCACTGGCGGCACTGGGTGCGCCGGCCTCTCGGGACGTCCTGGCCGACCTGCTGAACGCGACGGAGGGCCGGGCCGCACGCGGTCTGGAAACGGCGCTCCAGACGCTGTCCACGCATGCGCTGGTCTGGCCGGACCGCGAGGGAGCACTGCGCATGGCCGCGCCCCTGCGGCAGGCGTGGGACACGCCGCTCGGGCTGGACCAGCCGCTGGCGGCGCTGTCGAAGGACACGACCTCCGAGGAATTGCGCCGCATGCTCACAGCTCTGGGCGTGCGGCCTCCCGGCACCAAACCGCAGCGCCTCGCGTCGCTCGTGGAGCACCACAGCGACCCGGCACGTGTCGCCGCGGTGGTAGCCCAGGCACCGGCCGACACCCGGAAACTGCTGAAACTGAGGGCGGACCCCGCGTACCGACCCCAGGCATTCGTCCTCTTCGGGAGCCAGCCCGCTTCTGAACCGGGTGCGCGCTGGGCGCTGGAGCGGGGGCTGCTGGTCCAGCATCGATACGGCTACGGCCCCGCACGGATGCCCGCCGAGGTGGCGCTCGCGCTGCGCGGACCAGGCTGGCATCCTCCGTTCGCCCCCGCGCCGCCCGTCACACCCCTGGTGCCCGTCTCCCCGGCGGAAGTCGACAGTGAGGCGTCCGCCGCGGCCACGGCGTTCGCCGCCCACGCCGCCTCGGTCCTGTCGGTGTGTGCGACGGCTCCGCCCGCCCGGCTGAAGTCCGGCGGCGTCGGAGCACGCGAACTGGCCAGGATCGGCAAGGCAGCACGCTGCGAGGAGACCGTCGTACGTCTCACCCTCGAGACGGCGTACGAAGCCGGTCTCATGGCCCGTGACGGCGACCGGGTCGCGACGACGGACGCCTACGACACCTGGGCCGAGTCGGAGCCCGCAGAGCGACTTCCGGTATTGCTGCACGCCTGGTGGACACTTGGGCTCACCCCCTCGCAAGCCCGCGACAACGACAACAAGGTGCTGCCCGCCCTGGCCGGGACCCCGTCCTGCGCCGGCTGTCTCCAGGCCCGGAAGGGGCTGCTCACCGCCGCTTCCCGGCTTCCGGCCGGGCAAGGCGCGAAGAACGCAGCCGAACTGGGTCCTCTTGCCCACTGGTCACGGCCACTCGCCGAGGTGCTGCCACAGGACGCGATGCCGTTCGCCACCGTGATCCGGGAGGCGGAGCTGCTCGGTGTCCTCGCTCGCGGTGCGCTGTCCCCGATCGGCGCCGCTCTGCTGGCCGACAGCACCGAGGAACTGGCCGCCGCCTGCCACCGCTTGCTTCCCGCCGCCACCGCGACGGCCCGATTCGGCAGCGACCTGACCGCTGTCGTCACCGGCACGCCCACCGCGCGGCTGGTCACGCTGCTGGACTCGGTCGCCGACCGGGAGACCAGCGGCACGGCCTCGCTGTGGCGGTTCAGCCCGGCGAGCGTCCGCCGCGCCCTGGACGCAGGCCATCGCCCGGACTCCATCGAGGCCGACTTGGGTGCCGTCGCCGCCAACCCGGTGCCCCAGCCCCTGTCCTACCTGATCACGGACACGGCACGCAGCCACGGCCGGATCCGCATCGCCTCGGCCGCCTGCGTCATCCACGGCGAGGAACCCGCCCTCCTCACCGAGATCGCCACCCACCGCAAACTCTCCAGACTGGGCCTGCGGCACCTTGCCCCGACCGTCCTCGTCAGCCGCACCCCGCTGGAGAAAACCCTCGCCGCACTGCGGACCGAGGGATACGCGCCGGTCGCGGAGACAGCCGACGGAACCGTGCGCGTCGAACGACCCCGCAGCCCCCGGGCGACCGCGCCGGTACCGCCCCTGCGCAGAGCGGTCAGCAGGCCCAGCACCCCATCCCGCACGACCGCCACCCCGAAGCAGGCCGAGCTGGCCACCCGACTCGCGGGCGCCCCACTGGCCCATCCCGCCCCCGACCCCTGCAACGGCATCCCCTTCGCCACCGATACCGAAGAAATCATCGCCGGATACGCGACCCAGATCCCCCACGCCGATGTCCGCCAACTCGCCCACGCCGTCGACAGTGGGACGGCGGTCACCATCGAGTACGTCGCCACCACGGGCAGCCGCACGATCCGCACCATCAGCGGCCTCGACCTCGATCCTCCGTATCTGTATGCCTGGTGTCATCTACGCGATGCGGAGCGGGTGTTCACCCTGTCGCGGATCCACGCGGTGATGCCCCCGGCATAACGCCCGGGCGATGGGCCCGGACGTGCGAGGCGGCCGTACCCATCCCGGAGGGTCGTCGGCACTCGCGTTCCGGCCGTTCGGCTGGGGTACCGAATGAGCGGCACCGTCCGTCACCGACAGCCTAGGGTAGTAACATGTACTACATGGAAACCACTGCCCGCGAGTTCAACCAGAAGTCCTCGCAGATCCTTGCCGCCGCGGCCCGTGGCGAGACCGTCACGGTTACCAAGAACGGCACCCCGGTGGCTCGGGTCGTACCGATAAGCGACACCGACATCCCCCCGTACCCGACCGACCCCATGGGGGACCTCGACCTGCCCGACCTCGGCCTGCCCGATCTCACCGACGACGAGATCGAGGACACGCTCAAGGGGATGGGCGCGTGACGATCATCGCCATCGCCGACACCAACGGCCTGTACCGCCTGCTCGATCCGAACCTCACCGGACACCAGGAACACAGGAAGGCACTGGCAGCGACCAGCCACCTGGTCATCTCCCCCCTGGTTCTGGCCGAGCTGGACTACCTGATCGCGACACGCGCCGGAGCCCGCAAAGCTCTGGCGGCGGCCCGGTTCATCGAACGCAACGTAGCGACGCGCCGATTCGAGGTGCCGCCTGTCAGCACGCACCTGAGTGCGGCGATCGCGGTCGCAGAGGGGTATGCCGACGCCGACGGCGGCAAAGGCATCGGACTGACCGACGCCATGAACGTCGCCCTGGCCGCCGCCTACCGCACCGACGCCCTGCTCACCACCGACCATCACTTCCGCATGGTCCGCCCCCTGACCGGCCATCCCGCCTTCCGGCTCCTACCCGACGACCTGTAGCCCGCACCGCTGGCGCGACACCCAGCACCAGCACCAGCCGATCACGTCGGTGCGGCGTGCTCCTGGCACAGCCGCTTCCGTCAGATGGCGGCGAAGACAGTCGGCCAGCGTGCGACCTCGCCGTTGGTCAGCACGAGCAGGGCGCGCTACAGCGTGATCCCAAGCCGGGGCAGCGGAGGCCGCGCGGGGCCTCGTGTCCACTCAAACTCAGGTACAGGCAGCAATGACGCCTGCTGCGTGCCGCCTGCCGGCGCGCTCGGTCAGGGCTGTCTACAACGGCGGTGGCCACCGCCCTGTCGTGCCGCCTGGGCGGCAGCTGGCATACATGGTGCCTGCAAGCCAACCGCGTTGCAGGAAGGACCAGATGCCTTCCGGGGTGAAGTCGGGCGCGCAGGGCGGCACGTAGTACACGGTAGCCACGTCCGGGGTGGCGCCTCACTCACCCGCGGCTTTCATGGATCCGCTATGACCGAAGCGGCTCTTGAACTCGGACAACCGCCCCGACGATCCTCTTCCTCCTCGAACCGGCCATGCCGCTCTCCAACCAGCTCCACGCCCTCGCGTCCACTGTGCGTCCACTGGATCTTGGATCACAGAGCCGCCAGGCGGCCTCCAGTACACCCGAACGCTCGCGTCACTGCAGGTCAGAGCCCTGCCAGGATCAGACAGGCGATCCCCTGCAGCTTCGGACCGTACGCCTGAGCAGCGGATTCTCTCCGTTGGGCCGGAGTTCATGATCTCCCTGCCAAGAAGGGACGTTTCCGCAGGTCACAGACCTGCACAGGTGGGGCGGGTGGGACTCGAACCCACGGCCGACGGATTATGAGTCTCCAGTGGCTTTGATACGTCTAGATCCGGAGTGTGTCGCCCCGTATCGCGCCGCCCCGCAAAGTCCTGCTCAGAGCGAGGATGGGAGACAACTCCCACCCTTCGTCGTGACGTCTCATGCCGTCCCGTGTCGCCCCGTTACGGGGCGTTCGGTTGAGCATCGGTTGAGCAGAAAGGCCCCCGACCCGCAGGTCGGAGGCCTTGTCTCGTCTCCTCAACGGTACGCCTCACACAGCCCGTTGTCAGGCACCGGGGCCAGCCTTCACGTCCCCTTCCGGGCGCGCGGCACGATGCTCGCCGCCTTCTCCGCGATCTCCAGGTCGACCTCCTGCAGCAGCGACGTATACGTGTCCGACGCGAGCTTGATCGTGGAGTGCCGAAGCGTCTCCTTGATGGCGTGGAGGTCGCCGCCTCCCGCGTGGATCAGTGTTGCCGCGCAGTGCCGGAGGTCCCGCAAGTTGATCGGCGGCAGGTCAGCGCGCCGGCAGATCCTCCGGAATGCGTCCGACACCTTCTCCGGGTGCAGCCACGTCCCGTCGACGTCGGTGAAGGCCTTGCCCGTGTCTGTCCAGTCCGCGGTGTCCTTACCCTTCGCGCGCTCCTCGGCCGCGTGCTTGTTCCACGCCTCACGCTCCTGCAGCTGGCGCTCACGGTGCGCCCGGAGCACGGCCACGTTGAGGCTGTCGAGCGCGATCGTGCCTGCACTGCCGTCGGTCTTCGGCACGCCTTCCTCCGGGGTCCACTGCCGCACGACGATGTTCTTGGCGATCGTGATCGCCTGCCCGTCGAGGTCGACGTCCCGCCAGTCCTGCCCGACCGCCTCGCCGCGGCGCAGGCCCCGGAATGCGACCAGGTGGAAGAACGCGTACAGCCGATCCGTCTCGGCCTCGTCGAGGAACGCACCGATCTGCGTCGGAGTCCACACCATCACCGCCGACGGCTTATCCCCCGTCTTCCGCCAGTGCGCTACGTGCTGCTCGGTCCACAGCACCGCCTTGGGCCGCTTCCCGGAATCGAGCTCCACCCACTGGGCCGGATTGAAGGTGATCAGCTGACGACGAATCGCCGCGTTCAGCGCGGTCCGCAGCGTCGCCCGGATCCGCTGCTTGGTCGCCGGGCCCGTGATGAGCCTGTATGGCGGCATCGCGGCAAGCTTCTCCCTCTCCACCGCCAGACGCGCCGACTCGGCGGCCGGCGGCCGCGAGTTCCTGCCCCACTTGGCCCGCGCTTCCTGCTCACGCCGGGCCTGGTTCTCCGCCGTGACCGTTTCGTTGGTGTCATCGATGGCGTCGAAGAACTCCTGAACGTGGGCGACGGTCAGCTTGTCCAGCCGGAGGTGGCCCAGGCCCGGCTTCAGGTGGACGCGTATGTGGCTCGCGTAGCTGTCGGTGGTCGTGGCCTTGGTCCTCTTCGACGCGATCCACGTGTCGAGCCACTCGGCGACCGTCATCTTGCCGTCAAGCGGTACGCCGACGCCGAGCTTGCGGGACACCTCGGTCGGCTCAGGGATCGGTCCGCGCGTCGTCTGCAGCTCGGCGAGCAGGTCACCGACACGGCGCTGCCCGTCCTCGTCGTCGCCCGCCAGGTCGAGGATGGCGCGGATCCGGTCGAGGTCCGCCTGCGCTTCCTTCACGCCGGCGTAGCCGGTTCGCTGGAACCGCCGCCGCTCACCCTCGGCGTCCTCGGGGAGTTCCTGGCTGACGCGGTGCTTGCCGTGGGACCGCTTCGACAGGTCCGGGCACTTCGCCCCGAGCCGCTTCCCGTCCGGGCCGCGGCACTCACACCGCTTACTGATGCCGCCAGCACGGCGAGATGCAGGCATTAAGACTCCTCCGCCTCCTCGCGGCGTTGCATGGTAAACAGTGCTTCGGCCTTGGCCATCGCCGCTTCCAGGTCCTCTGCGTATTCTTCCGTACCTGGCCGTTCCTGGAACTTGAGAATCCACTGTTTGCCGAGCTCTACAGCCTCCGCGGTCACAGGCTCCCCAGCCTCGTCGGCTGTCCGCAAGTAGTGTTCCAGGGCCTCGTGATACAGCTCCAAGGCGGCCTCGAGGTCACGGCCTACCTCATAGAGCTTTGCACTTACGTTCTCGACGTTGATTCGCATGCGTTCGAAATTCAGCCGAGCTTCAAACACCGCGTCATCCGTACCTAGCCCGCCTGCCATTAGGGCCATTGGCATCACGCCCAACGCCTCGGCAATTGCGATCCACTCATTAACTCGCACCGCGCGCTCGCCACGCTCAATCTTCGCGACCTGGGTTTGATGGAATCGAAATCCAAGATCAGTCAGCCGCTGGGCGATGTCTTGCTGGGAGAGGTCGAGGCTCTCGCGGATCCGCCGCAAGTTGCGGCCGATGCGGAGCTCCGTGTCATTCATGGCCTGCTCAACTGCGGCGTCAACCTTCATGAGGTTCGAGGTTAGAACCTAGAAGAGCATAGGGCAACCTTGCCTGACATAGCGCAGCACAGGTGACCACACATGTCCACACACGGGCACTCAATGGCATCGGTTAACCGATCACAGGTTGAACTGGTGAACCCTGGACAGCTTGACCCAGCACCAGACAACATGCCACAGTGGTCTCAGAGAGGTTCATGCCGCAACCTCTTGCAGCATATTTGCAGGTCAGGGCCTTGCCCGCCTCGACTTCGCATGCACGGAGGCTCACCAACGTGACCACGCCCATGACCACCCAGGAGCTTCTGGAGCTCCCCGCCACAGTCGACCTCGTCACCGCCGGCCGCGCCTTCGGCGTCGGACGCACTACGGCATACAGCCTCGCCCGCAACGGCGAGTTCCCCTGCCGAGTGATTCGCGCCGGCAAGGCCTACCGCGCCGTGACCGCCGACCTTCTGCGCGTGCTTCAGATAGCGCCCCAGAACGACGGCGACGCCGGACCTTGCCCGTCCGACGCCGCCTGAGAACGACCCAATCCACACCAGAGCTACCCAGCAAGACGGCGGCACCGGGGGCCTTGCCCGCCCCATCAGTGCCGCCGCCGGAAAGAAGACGTCCTCATGTCCATCTTGGCACAGCCCACCCAGGCGCCGACGGCGTCGCCTGCCCCGAGAGACCAGCGCGTCCGCCTCGTCCTCGAGGCCGAGATCTTCCAGGACCCCGACGGCGGCCCCGACTCCCTGATCGTCACCACCGATGAGCGCGCCTGCGAGCCGACCGTCCCGGCCCGGCTGCTCCGCATGGTCGCCGAGGCCCGCGCCCAGCTCGACGCCATCGAGCGCATAGCCAACGTGTACGAGGCCGAGGACACCATCCGCGCCATCTGCGCCGAGCACGACGCCCAGCTCGAGGAGTGGGACGCCGAGCCCCTCGACCCGAAGCTGCGCGAGCGATTCGTGGCCTTCGCGATGCTCCCGAAAAACGGGCGCCCGATTTTCGTCGTTCCCGAGGGACAGGACCCCATCGAGCGCGCCGCCGTCCTGGCCGACCTCGTCAACTCCCTGACCGAGCGGGCGCACCAGGAATGACCGCCGAGCAGAACACCGCGACGGCCGGGGACGCGCAGCTCGTGGGCGCCCCCGGCCGCCCGGCCGACGACAAGCCGAAGCCCGAGTGCAGCCACTGGATCGGCGCCGAGCAGCGCCACTGCAAGCAGGCCGACGGCGTCCGCCGGTACATCACCGGCCACCGCTGCCCCGCCCACACCCCGCGCGCCCTGCAAGGCCTGCCCGAAATCCCGACCGGCCCCGGCTGGCCGATTCACCGCACCCAGGAGGACACGTGAACGACCTGACGTACATGGAACGCGCACAGTTCCTCGTGGCCGTGCAGGCCATGGGTGAGGGCGACGAAATCCCGGAAGCCTCGTACCAGCTGCTCCGCGAGATCGAATCGGAGACCGCCGCCCCCTGGGCCCAGTCGGATCCGTTCGCCGCCGAGCGGTACCTGGCCGCCAAGGGTGCCACCCCGAAGGCCGCTGCCGCCAACGCGGCCGAGTTCGAGCTCAGCATGCGCGCGCTCTACGCCCTCGCCACGGGGGCCCGCGCCCAGTCCTTCCAGGACCTCGCCGACTGGATCGAGAAGAACGTGGACGGTGCCCAGTGAATGAGCGCCGCCCCGGCCAGTGGCCGGTCGCCGAACCCGTCGACCTCGGCGCGGACCACGACCGGGCCACCGACGAGCTGTATGTCCAGCGCGCCCAGGAGCGGGCCCTCCACGAGATGGTCCTCGACTCCATCCGCCACGACCTGGAGCAGCAGCCCAGCCCCGTGTGCGTCCTCACCACCGCGCGCAACTGGTGCAGCCGCATCACCGCTGCCGCCGAGGAGATCGCCCGGTCGAAGCGGAGTACCGCCTGAGCCGCTGGCGGGCGCCGTCGTCCCCCCGCGGCGCCCGCCAGCACCACACGAACCATCTGATCCAGCTCGTAGAAGAGAGCACGTTCGTGACCGGCATTCGTATCCCCGCCGACCTCCCGGCCGCGGCCGAGACCTACGCCAAGGCGGGCATCAAGGTCTTCCGCGTCCGGCGCAACAAGACCCCCTATGCCAACTGCCCGCAATGCGACCGGCAGAGCAGTCTCTACATCAAGCACCGCCCCGAGGACTGCCAGTGCGGCGTCCCCACCTGTCACGGCTTCTGGGCCGCCGCCACCAACGTCGACCTCGTCCGCCGCTGGTGGCGCGAGGAACCCGACGCCAACATCGGTGCGCCCTGCAAGCTCAACGGCTGGGCCGTCATCGACGTCGACCCGCGCAACGGCGGCCGCGAGTCACTGTGCCGACTCGAACAGCGCGTCGGCGTCCTGCCCGGCACCACCATGCAGATCACCGGCGGCGACGGCCTCCACATGATCTACCAGTCCCCCGACTTCGACCTGCCCGGCGAACCCTTCCAGGGCATCGACTTCAAGCACAACGGCTACATCCTGCTCGCCCCGTCCGTGCACTCCTCCGGCTACCGCTACATGTGGCCCGGCACTCAGAACGTCTTCCACAAGCCGGACGTTGCCTGGCCCGCCGCGCTGCTGCCACGGAAGGAGCGCAAGGCCCCTCCGGCGCCCCGTCCGTCCGTCCGTCCCGGCGACCTCCGCCATCCGTTCTGGAATCGGTCGGCACGCCGTCCCGGCGGCGGCAAGATGTGGAGCGTCGACCAGCTCGTCCAGCACGTCATGGACTCGGTGGCCGGCGACCGGAAGCACGGGCGTAACAACTCCTTCTACTTCGCGGCCTGCCGCGCTCACGAGCTCGCCGAGCAAGGGCTCATCGACCTCGGCGAGGCCGAGTCCGCCCTGCTCCACGCCGCCTCCGTCGTCGGCCTCACCGACTCCGAGGCCCGCGCCTCCTTCGACAGCGCCGCCAGTCGGCCCAGCGACAAGGGGTACGCGGCGTGAGCACGGCCTTCGACGAGGACTTCGAGCGGCTCTTCGGCGAGGAACCGCCGCCCGAGGAGCCGCCGGACGGGAACGGTGGGGAGAACCCCACGCAGGCCCGCCTCGCCGCCCTGCGCGGCGCCCTGGTGGACACCGACGGCCTCGACAACCTGCCCGACCCCGTACCCCTCATCGAGGGCGTCCTCTTCCGAGACTCCCTCGCCTGGATCTACGGGAAGCCCGGCTCGGGCAAGTCGTTCGTCGGCATCGACTGGGCCGGATGCGTGGCCAACGGCCTGCCCTGGGCCGGCGTCCACGAGGTCAGCAAGGGAACCGTCCTGTACCTGGTGGCCGAGGGCACCTCCGGTATCCGCAAGCGCGTCCGCGCGTGGGAGCGCCACACCGGCATCCCCATGAAGGATGTGACGTTCCTGCCCATCGCCGTGCAGCTGCTGCACGGCACCGACCGCGGGGCCCTCGAGCTCCTCGTGCAGGAGATGCGGCCCGCGTTCATCGTGATCGACACGCAAGCCCGCTGCACCGTCGGCGCGAACGAGAACGACAACGGCGAGATGGGCCAGGTCGTCGCCGCGGCGGACCATCTGCGCGAGGCGTCCGGCGCCTGCGTGCTGCTGATCCACCACTCGGGACGCAACGGCGAGAACATGCGCGGCGCCTCGGCATTCGACGGCGCGGCCACCTCAATCATCAAGGTCACGAAGAACGAGGAGTACGTCGAAGTCCAGTGCGACAAGCAGAAGGACGTCGAGGACTTCGACACCGTGCTCCTGAAGATGCAGCCGGTCCTCGAGTCGTGCGTGCTCATCAACCGGGTGGCCAGCCCGGCCGAGGAGAACCAGCTGTCGAAGACCGAGCAGCGGATTCTCGACGTGATGCACGACGTCTTCCCGAACGAGGCCGTGTCGCGGGCCCGCCTGGTCGACGTCTCCGAGATGGCGTCCAGCACCGTCTACCGGGCGGTCGCCAAGCTCGAGCGGCTGGGCTACCTCGTGAAGACGGGCAGTGAGTCGCGGCCCAACTGGCGCCTGTCTACCGCTACTGCGAGTGAACAGGATGGTGACGCTGCGTAGAGAAAACTTCCCATTTTCGCCGTGGGAATTGATCTTGCCTGAGGCCCCTAACTTCCCACCCCATTCGGCCACTTCCCACCCAGTGCACAGCAACTGACCTGCACACTTCCCAACTTCCCATCTTCTTCCCAACGGCCCGCCCAAATTCCCACCCACCCCCCCTCTCTTAGGGGGGTGGGAAGTGGGAAAAGTGGGAACGGCGCGGCCGGTGGGACTGCCCGAGAAGGAGAGGCATGATCCCCGCCACTGCCCGCTACGAAGCCAGCTACCGCCACGAGAGCAACGGGCGCGCGCACTTCACCACGAAGCCCGTGATCGCCTGGGGCGACGACGGCGCCGCGCTTGTCGCCGACATGAAGACGGGTCGTCTCCGTGACGCCGACAGTTGGAGCAACTTCGCCGGCCTCCGCGAAGCAGACACTCACCTCGTCGGCGCGATCCCGGGGGGAAGCTGGCGCGCCGAGCACAGCACGGATAACGGAGACGTCGAGTCCACCCCCGTCCTGGCGTGGCTCGTGGGTGCGGATGGCTCGTGCACTCCGACCATCGCGGACCGTGACGGCTACACCGACGACCCCACGACCGCCTCGAACTTTGTCCGCCTGTACGAGCCGGAAGAGGAGTCGTGAACGTCGACGACGTGGTCGCCGAGAAGATCGCCGCCGCCCGCGCCCGCACCGAAGCAGCCAAGCGCCGGCGCGCAGCCCTCACCGCCGCCCGACAGCGCGGCCTCGCCGCCCGCCACGCACAGAAGCTCGGCCGCCTGCGTGGGGCAGAGGACCACGCAGGTGTAGGCGAGCAGCCCACAACCGTGGGTCAGAGCCCCACGGTTGCCGACCCCAACCGTGTCGATATCGCCACGGTTGCCCCCGAGAAGGAGACCAACTGATGGCTGGAGAGACCGTGATCACCGTCGTCGGCAACCTGGTCGACGACCCCGAACTCCGCTTCACCCCAGCCGGTGTGGCCGTCGCCAAGTTCCGCGTCGCGTCCACCCCGCGAACCTTCGACCGACAGGCCAACGAGTGGAAGGACGGAGAGTCCCTGTTCCTCACCTGCTCGGTGTGGCGCCAGGCCGCCGAGAACGTCGCCGAGTCCCTCGCCCGCGGCATGCGCGTCATCGTCCAGGGCCGCCTGAAGCAGCGGTCCTACGAGGACCGTGAGGGCGTCAAGCGCACGGTCTACGAACTCGACGTCGACGAGGTCGGCGCGAGCCTCGCCCGGGCCACCGCCAAGGTCGAGAAGAACCCGGCGGGCAGTGGGCAGCGGCAGCCAGGTGTAACGCCCGGCCAGGGAAATGTGACACCTGACCCGTGGGCCAACGCCAGTCCGGCCAACGGCCAGCAGCAGGCCGGCGGCTGGGGCAACCCGCCCTCCCAGCAGCAGCCCGCGGCGCAGGGCGCCGGCTACTCCGACCAACCCCCGTTCTAGACCCGGGAGTACGACATGACTGACCACGAACTGCAGCTGCTCGCCCTCGGCTTCGGCGCGGGCGCGGACTTCATGCTGCTCGTACAGATGGTCTTCGCGATCCTCGACGACCGCCGCGACCGCAAGGCTCTGCGCGCAGCCGAGGCCAAGCTGAAGGCCGCGCGGGAGAGGGCGGCGGCGTGACCGCCTGCGAACTGTGCGGCGAGGACTCCGCCGGCCGGTACCTGTGCGAGCGGCACACGGTCGCGCTGGCCAAGCAGCTGGACGAGCTGCCCGCCCTGTATGCCGAGGTCGGCGAGTGCCTGGTGCCTCGCCGGTCCGGCTGGGGCGAGATCGTCGCGACGCGCGGCGCGGCCGGCCCGCGGTCCCCGCTCGACGAGGACGTCCTCGACACGGTGAACTGGGGTCGCGCCGCCGAGGTCGTGCACCTGTGGCGGGTCGATGTGCAGCGTGAGCGCTGGCCGCACCACGGGGCGCCCCCGCCCGCCGACCTTGCCCCGGA
>NZ_JBEYUZ010000023.1:0-82878 GCF_040643755.1 Streptomyces sp. NPDC047079 | reverse complement strand
ACCGGGGGCTCGGACAGGTTGTTGGACGGCAGGTACGACAGCAGCTGCTTGACGTACTCGATCGCGTCCTTCTCGTCCCCGGCCATGTGGTATCCCTCATCCGCGCACGTCTCATTTCCGATGGAGCTGACCTTGATTCACCCGAATCGACTCTGCGGGACGTGCCGTCATGAAAGATCATCCTAAGCCCCCTACGTATTTCAGACGAGGAGGGTTGGCGGATTTTCGAAGCGACCGTCTTTCGTACACGCTTGCTGCCGCCCGCGAGTGCGGGGATGTGTGGAGACTCGCGCGCGGTGTCTACGTTGCCGCATCCCTGAGCGCGTGCCGCACGGTACTGCAGCGGACAAACCAAGAGTACAGTCGGGGATTGATGGCATTTCCTCCGACGACGCAGCCTCCTGACGCAGTTTTTCCGGTTCGGACTGAGGTGGCTCACGGCAGGTCGGCCCGAATGCGTGGACTGCGTCCTCAAGGTGTCGCTGGTCGCACACCGGAAATCGCCCGCGACATTAGGGAATTCGTTGCCGATTGGCCGGTAAACCAGGACCTGGAAGTACTCCCGATGATGCTTCGGACTTTCACAGAAATCGGGAACAAATTCATGTTCGGCGGCGACGCAACATACTTGGCTGAGGCAGTTGAAGGCCTTCGCAAGATCAGCGAGGAGATGCCGCCTCCCCGGTCCCGCTGGTACCCGGATGTCGACAAGCGGGCCAGGGCGTTCCTGCGGGCCCAGTTCACTCAGAAAGTCCAGGACGTGATCGATCGCCGTCGGACGGAGCAGAACACAGGCGAGGATCTATTGGCCCAGATGCTCCGGCCGTCCTCGCAATACGGGACGCTGCCCGATCGCGTCGTTATCGACAGTCTTGCCGTCATGGCCGTCTCCATGTCCGACATCCCCTCCGTGGCGGCCGGCTGGATCCTCCTCAGCCTGGCGCGCCATCCAGAATCGGCGAGGCGCATCGCTCGCGAGGCACAGTCGCTTCCCGCCGATCCGCAGGATGTGACCAGCATCGCTGTCGACAAACTGCATTACACGAAAGCCTTCGTCCACGAAGTTCTGCGACTGCATCCGCCGAACTGGCTTTTCAACAGACAGACCACCCGCCGTACCACGCTCAACGGCTACGAAGTCCCGGCCGGCGCCAAAGTCCTGGTATGCGCATACTCAGCACAGCGCGATCCCAGACAGCAAGAAGACCCGGACAAGTTCGACCCTTCGCGCTGGATGTCCAGCGATGGACAACTGCGGAAAGTCAATGCCTTTCTCTCATTCGGCGACGGTCCATCCAAATGCGGCGGGATCGCACTCGCAACCTTGGAACTCACCCTCGTAACAGCAGAGGCAGCCCGCCGATACGAATTCCACGAGCCACCAGGTCCTCTACCCTCACATGAGATCCATTCCAACGGATGCAACGCGCCTGCGGGCCTCAGGCTCCGGGTTACAACACGAATCTGACGAACCGGCAGGCCATCAGGACACCTCAGCTGGAGTGTTCCAGATGAACTGTATAGTTATGCTTCATCCCGTCGGCATCAATATAGCCACGCGCATTTGCGTACGCGCCCGTGCCGCCGGTGATAGCCGTCTTCCACGGCGGCGGAGGCCCCTGCCGCGTATTGACGAGCGTATTCTGCCAGGTTAGCTGCCCGTTACGGAGACTGTAGACGCCCGTGCACAGCTCGGTGGCCGGATGAGCGGGGGTAGGATTCACAGGTCCGGTGACCTGTGTGCACATCACTACGGAGAAACCGTACTTACGCCCGTTGTGGAAGAGTTTTTCCGAGATGAGAACCTGATCGCCGACCCCTGCCGATCTACCTGCACTGCCGCTTCTCTTGTATTGCGTCAGCTTCCCGTGCAGTTTGATCACGTCGTAGCGCGTGACCACTTCCTTGTGATCCTGGGGTCGGGATCTCGAAGACGCAGAGGCGGAGCCTCCGATTACTGCTAGTGCGATCATCGAAGCTACAACCAGGCAACGCCTCGAAATGGACATGGTCGCTTCCTTTCCGACGGTGATACTTACTGAGACGCAAGCAAGCATGACCATATACGGTCGAAGCGACATGGAAACGCTACCAGCGGCGTTTGAAATCTGCGTGTCGCACGATTCCTTAATCCCACCTCGAGACTCTCAAAATATGACACTGATGCAATGCACAGAGCACTGGAACGCATAATCAAATATTCAGCACCTCGTTCGAGGAAGCGGCGAAACGGGTCTCGTCCATATGGGGCGAGACCGCGTAAACATTCACTGAGCCTTTTCAGCGTTGCCTCTCCAGGGTGAGGACGGCTTTGGCGATGACGGTCATGCGGTTGGGCCTGATCCGGGATCTGCGGAAGAGCTGCCAGCACTTCGGCCGTGCCATGGCGCGCTCGACAGGGGCCCGGGTCTGGGCGAGGGCGCGGTTGACGGTGCGTTGAGTGGGAGTGAGCTCCCCGCCGGGCGGTCGTTTGAGGCTGGGGATCGGCGAGCAGCCCGGTGACGCAGGCGTGGGCGGTGCCGGCGGATATCCCGAAGCCGGCCGAGATGCGGGAGAGGGAGCCGTGGCGGCGCAGGTAGACGAGAGCGACAAGCGCACGCCGGTGCGGCGGCAGTTTCCACCGCCGGTCATCCTCACGCGTGACGATGAGCATCGTGACCCACTCGACCAGGGCGTGCGGGAGGTCGAGTGCGGCAGGATACGGAACCAACAGGGCTCCGCTGCCGATGGGTTGAGACTTCGAACACCTCCCTCAACGGCACGGAAGCCCTGTGCGTTGCGTACCCCTCCCTCACCCCGGCCCGTCACCCGATCAGTGGCCACGCTGAAAGAGCTCACTGATCGAGTGGCTCGGGTACTGCGCGCGGTGTCAGGGCTACTGTCACCGGTACGGACGGGTGTCACCGGTACGGACGGGGCGGCAGACCGCTGTGCCCGACGCGCTGGGAGGCCGTCGAGAGCGCCCGCACCAAGCACTCACCCGCAACCGCGGGCCCCGGTGGGCGGCGCGGCGGCTCCCGGCCCGGACACGGCCCCGCGTACGCCCTGAAGGACCCCCTCCAGTGCCGGAGCAGCGCCGCTGCCCCGCTCCGCCAGTGCCTCGATGCGCTCCCGGTACCGTGCGCCGTCCGCCGGACTCACCACCGTGCGCAGTCCGGCCTCGGCGGCCAGGGCCAGAAGGGCCACGTCGCGCTCGGACACCTGGGTGACGGACACGGGGCCCGTGAGCGCCTGCCGCGCCTGTCGTTGCAGCGTCTCCACCGCCTGCGTCCGCTCCAGCTCGTACTCCGGGGACCGGAAGAGGCCGAGCACCCTCCTGCTCTCGGCGCGCAGAAAACCGGCTGCGGCGAGCTGCGCGCGGACGTCGTCGAGGGTGAAGCGGGCGTATCGCGTCACCCAGGACGCCCAGGAGCGGGGCAGGGACTCCATGACGAGTTCGAGAAGCCCGTCCAGAACGGGATCGCCGCTACGGGCGTCGAGATCCGACGGGGTGACGACACCGGCCACGTCGACGAGCAGTCCGCGCCCCGCCAGCTCGACCAAGGCGCCCGCCCGCACCAGATGATCGAGCCGGCTGTCGCAGACGAGCCTGCGCCGGGTGGTGTCCCAGGCCAGCAGATACAGCCGGGCGGGCAGCGAAGGGGAGTCATCGGGCATGGGGGCCTCCTTGCTCGCGGCTCGACAGGCGCGGCTGGACGGCCTGTACGGGCGCGAGTGGGTGAGGGGGACGGGGAAGGGCGGGGTACGCGCTGGGGTGGGTGCGGAATACGAGTGCCCGGTACGGACTTGAATACGGCTGCCCGGGTGGTGAGGGGAAGCGGGTGTCACGAAGGTGCCCGCCGGACGCGGACGAGACGGAGGCCGCGGACGAGACCGAGACCGACGTTAATGCTTTGACACACCCTGGGCTTGTTCCTACCGTGGATCGCGGTCCTGTTGCCGTCGATTGGAGAAGGACGTTGCTCGTCTGAGGTCCTGAGACACCGCGTCACACAGCGCTGACCGCGTCTGTGTGCGTCGTGTGCGACCTCGGCGTACGAGCCGTCCTCCGGTGCGGGGCCCTTTCCGTGTCCGCGGACCGTCGCCCCCTGCGGTGTCTCACACGCGTTGCCCCACCCACTCCGAGCGAGCGCGAGGCCCGCATGTCACACACCCCTGCCATCACCTGTACGTCCCTGTCCTTCTCCTGGCCCGACGGCACCCCTGTCTTCGACGACCTCCAGCTCGCGTTCGGTCCCGGCAGGACCGGGCTCGTCGGCGTCAACGGAGCGGGAAAGTCCACCCTGCTGAAGCTGATCGCCGGAGAGCTCGTCCCGACCGGCGGCACCGTGCGCGTCGCCGGCGAGGTCGGTTACCTGCCGCAGAACGTCACGCTCGACACCGAGCTGAGGGTCGACGAGGCACTCGGCATCGCCGGGACGCGCTCCGCGCTGCACGCGATCGAGTCGGGCGACGCGGCCGAGGAACACTTCACGACCGTCGGCGACGACTGGGACGTGGAAGAACGCGCCGAGGCGATGCTCGGCGAACTCGGTCTCGGTCACATCGGCCTGGATCGCACCATCGGGGAGGTCTCCGGCGGCGAGTCCGTCCTGCTGCGGCTGGCCGCGCTGCTGCTGCGCCGCCCCGAAGTGCTCCTGCTCGACGAGCCCACCAACAACCTCGACCTGTACGCGCGCCGACGGCTGTACGCGGCCGTCGAGGCGTGGTCGGGAGTGATGGTCGTGGTCAGCCACGACCGTGAACTGCTCGAGCTGGTCGACCAGATCGCGGACCTGCGCGCCGGAGAGGTCGTCTGGTTCGGCGGCACGTTCTCCGCGTACGAGGATGCGCTGGCCGTCGAGCAGGAGGCGGCGGAGCGCATGGTGCGCGTCGCCGAGGCGGACTTCCGCAAGCAGAAGCGGGAACTGGCCGAGGCCCAGGTCAAGCTGGCCCGCCGCAAGCGGTACGGCCAGAGGATGTGGGACAGCAAACGCGAACCGAAGATCGTCATGGGGGCGCGCAAACGGGCGGCTCAGGAGTCCGCGGGCAAGCACCGCATCATGCACGAGGAGAGACTCACCGAGGCCAGGGAGCGGCTCGACGAGGCGGCGGGTGCGGTACGGGACGACGACGAGATCCGTATCGACCTGCCGTACACCGCGGTCCCGCCGGGGCGGTCCGTGCTGACGCTGAGGGACCTGGAACTGACGTACGGCCCACGGGTGGCGGGCAGCCTCGACCTGCACGGTCCGGAGCGGATCGCGCTGATCGGGCGCAACGGCGCGGGCAAGACGACCCTGCTGCGGACGATCGCCGGCGAACTCGAGCCGGTGTCGGGCGAGGTGAGGGCCCATGTGCCGCTGCGCTTCCTGCCACAGCGGCTGGACGTCCTCGACGACGGGCTGACGGTCGCGGAGAATGTGGCCCGGTTCGCGCCGGGCGCCACGGGCAACCGGATCCGGGCGCGGCTGGCCCGCTTCCTGTTCCGCGGCGCGCGGGCCGACCAGCCGGCCGGGACCCTGTCGGGCGGCGAGCGTTTCCGTGCCGCTCTGGCCGCGCTGATGCTGGCCGAGCCGGCTCCACAGCTGCTGATGCTCGACGAGCCGACCAACAACCTCGACATGGCGAGCGTCCGGCAGCTCACCACGGCCCTGGAGTCGTACGAGGGGGCGCTGATCGTGGCCGGGCACGATGTGCCGTTCCTGGAGTCGATCGGCATCACGCGCTGGCTGCTGCTCGACGGCGAACTCACCGAAACCACACCGGAGGCCGCGAGACACCCGGCGTAGAGAGAGCCCTGCGGAGGTCCGGACGCCGCCCGGGGTCCGGGCCCCTCCTGGGGGTGACCGGAGGCCGCCGGAGGTCCGGGCGGCCGGTGACCTTCAGGCTGCCCGGACAGCCCCACGAAGTCCGCCCCCCGGGGAACCCCGGGAACCCGGGGACCACCGGGGAACCCGGGGAACCCGGGGAACCCCGCGGAACCCAGAGGCCGCCGCGCCCCCGGAGGCCCGCTGACCACCAGGCGGCCCAGGGAGCCCCCGAAGTCCGCCAGAGTCCGTTTGCCGTCCATGGAACAGGAAGACCGCGGTACCTCCGCGGCGGCGCGTACCCGGGGGTTCGCCCCCGGGGGACGGCCCTGCATGATGGCGGGCGACATCAACAGCCGAGACGGAGTTCCACGTGCCCAGCAAGAAAGCCCTCGTCCGCCGACCGAGCCCCCGCCTCGCCGAAGGGCTGGTCACGCACATCCAGCGGGAGAAGGTCGATGTCGGCCGCGCACTCGAGCAGTGGGAGGCGTACACGGGAGCGCTGCGCACGCACGGCTGGGAGACCATCGAGGTGGAACCCGCCGATGACTGCCCGGACTCGGTGTTCGTCGAGGACGCGGTGGTGATGTACAAGAACGTCGCGCTGATAGCCCGGCCCGGCGCCGAGTCCCGGCGCGGCGAAACGGCGGGCGTGGAGGAGGCCGTGGCCCAGCTCGGCTGCTCGGTGAACTGGATCTGGGAGCCGGGCACCCTCGACGGAGGCGACATCCTCAAGGTCGAGGACACGATCTACGTCGGCCGCAGCGCCCGCACCAACACGGCCGCCGTCAAGCAGATTCGCGCGGTGTACGAACCGCTGGGCGCCCGGGTGGTCGCCGTGCCGGTGACCAAGGTGCTGCACCTGAAGTCGTCGGTCACCGCGCTGCCCGACGGCACCGTCATCGGCCATGTGCCACTCGTGGACAAGCCGGCGCTGTTCCCGCGTTTTCTGCCGGTGCCGGAGGAGTCCGGCTCCCACGTCGTACTGCTCGGCGGCGGAAAGCTCCTCATGGCGGCCAGTGCCCCGAAGACGGCCGAGTTGCTCGCCGACCTCGGGCATGAACCGGTCCTGGTGGACATCAGCGAGTTCGAGAAGCTCGAGGGCTGTGTGACGTGTCTCTCGGTGCGCCTGCGCGACCTGTACGACTGACCGGCTGAGCAGCGCCCCCCGCTTCGACCCCGCGACCCCTCGGCCACGGGGTCTTCGGCGTGCCCATCGCCGGTCGCGGCCCTGGTCTGACCCATCATGAGGACACCTGCGGGCGAACCGTATTTACGGCGCGCTTAACCTACGGGTTCGTAACCTACGACTACGTAGCCTACGATCCCGTAGGTTTCGGTGCCGCCCGCCGGTCTGTTCAGCATCTCCCTGGAGTTCCCGTGACGATCACCTCCCCCCACCTCGGCAGCGCGTCCGTGTGGACCGACGCCCGGCTGCTGTACGCCCTGGAGGAAGTGGTCGAAAAGGAGTTGAACCGCCATCTGAAGGTCGCCAAGGACTGGATGCCGCACGAGTACGTTCCCTGGAGCGACGGCCGCAACTTCCCGGGCTTCTTCGAGGACGGCACGGCCTGGAAGAAGGAGGAGTCCAAGGTCACCGAGGTCGGCCGGATCGCGCTGATCGTCAACCTGCTGACGGAGGACAACCTCCCCAGCTATCACCACGAGATCGCCACCCTCTTCGGCCGTGACGGGGCCTGGGGCACCTGGGTGCACCGCTGGACCGCCGAGGAAGGCCGGCACGGCATCGTGATGCGCGACTACCTGCTCACCTCGCGCGCGGTCGACCCCGACAAGCTGGAACGGTTCCGCATGTCGCACATGAGCGAGGGCTTCGAGTCGGACAACCGGCACTCGATGCTGCACTCCGTCGCCTATGTCGCCTTCCAGGAGCTGGCCACCCGCATCTCGCACCGCAACACCGGCCACCAGTCCGGCGACCCGGTCTGCGACCGGATGCTCACCCGGATCGCGACCGACGAGAACCTCCACATGGTCTTCTACCGGAACCTGCTGAAGGCCGCGTTCGAGATCGCACCCGATCCGACCATGCAGGCGGTCCGGGACGTCGTGGTGAACTTCCGCATGCCGGGCCACGGTATCCCCGGCTTCGAGCGCGCAGCCGCGCAGATGGCGATCGGCGAGGTCTACAACCTGCGCATCCACCACGACGACGTCCTCCAGCCGGTGCTTCGCTACCTCAAGGTCATGGAGATCGACGGTCTCGGCCCCGAGGGCCGCCGGGCCCAAGAGGAACTCGGCCTGTTCCTCGGCGGACTCGACGCCGAGGCCCTGAAGTTCGACGAGAGGCTGGCGGCTCGCAAGGCCCGGATGGCGGCGCGCGCGGGAGCGTAGCGCGGGCGGCCGTCGGCCATGCCAGGCCCCCGCCGTAACGTTTCAGCAGCAAACGCCAGGCCGCGCCACCCTTTTGCCACGGGGAACCGTCCATCAGCATGAATATGCCGGTTGGTGTTCCCCCGCGGGCATTCTCCGGTCCAGTCCCCGTACGACGCCTGGTCGGGCCGGGTGGCGGCCCCTGGAGCTGCTCATGACGAATGCGATGTGGACACACGACGTGGAGTGGCTCGCCGCCGCCACGCCGGACCCCCGGGCGGGCAAGCGGGGGTGGCACCCGGGCGACGGCACGGTGCTGATGGAGGCCGGACGGCACTGGGACCTGGTGAGTGTCCCCCGCCAACTCGGTCTGCTCACCCTCGACATCCTGTGGTACGACCCGGTGCGCACGCCCGGACCGACGCTGGTGGACTCGGCGGCACGCCGGGTGGGCTTCCTCGTTCCAGCGGATCCGGCCGTTCACTGGTACGGGGAGGGAGTGCGTCGCGCGGGCGCGGGGTCATGGGTCGCGGTGCCCCCGCCTGACCGGTCGCCGAGCCCGCTGGAGTGGATCGTTCCCCCCGATGGAAGCGGAGCGCTGCATTCCCCGCTCATGCTGCGGCTGGCACTGCGCGAGGCCGGCGAGACGCTCGCCGTCCTGGCACCGGTCAGCGAGGACTAGTGCCGGAGTGCCGCAGCCCCCGGGTAGCCCTCCCGGCGAATCAAGCAGCACGGCTGTCACCTCCGCGCGGACCACGGACCGCCGTGAGGCGGACGGCCCGGTCTCAGTCGGCCGTGTGGCCGGCGAGGAGCGCCACGCTCTCCTCCCATAGTTCCTTCTGCACGCGGGGGTCCCGGCCGGGCTCGGGGCACTCCAGCGGCCGGGCGTCGCGGACAGAGAAGTAGCCACCGCTGGTGCGGGCGAACGCGGGGTCGGTGGCGAGCCGCACGATGATGCCGGCGCCCTTGCGGGGGTCGCCGATCCTGAGGGCGTTCAGCAGACGCCGCAGGACCGCGGAGCCGGGCAGGTGACGGCCGAGTCCGGTGGCGTTGAAGCCGGGGTCGCAGCAGTTGACGGTGATCTTCCCGGCGTCCAGGCGCCGGGCGAGTTCCTGGGTCCACATGATGGTCATCAGCTTGGTGCGCCCGTACAGGGCCATCGACTCCCGGCGGCTGTAGGGATCGGTACGGCGCAGGTCCTCGGCCAGTGCGTACGCGGTCGGGCAACGCGGTCGCGGTGTCCGTCGATCGTCGACGACGGTCCGCCCGCGCGCCCCTGCGGCGGTGCCTCGGTGCCGGTCGCGAGCCTGTTACGCGGCTTCGTAGTGGTGTGCTTCCGCTCCGCGCCACTTCACCCACGCGGGGTCGTCCAGCAGGTCCTCGGCATCGGGCAGACCCGCCCGGCCCAGGAACTCGATCACGTCCTCGTCGGAGAACGCCAGCCCCAGGCTCTCCCCGCGCGCGGTCACCCGTCGGCCGCCGGTGCCCGACGGCGGATGAACGATGACAGGAGCCCGTCCGGACATGTCTCCAGGATCGTCCCGCGCGCCCGGACGCGCATCCGGACGGGGCACTGGCCACGATCCGTCCTCGTACCCGACGGCACAGCCCCGAGAACCCGCATTCCCCCGTCCCACGGCACCCCGCGTGCCGTTCAACGGGCCGGTCGGACGGCTCCCGCGACGGACCGGACGGACCTCATCCGTTCTCCCGCCCCCGCCGCAGTTGCAGCCGCTCCTTCTCGGACAGCCCGCCCCAGACGCCGAACCGTTCGTCGTGGGCGAGCGCGTACTCGAGACACGCGGAGCGGATCACGCACAGTCCGCAGATACGCTTCGCCTCCCGCACCGAACTGCCCGGCTCCGGGAAGAAGAAATCGGCCCCCGTCTGCGCGCACAGCGCCTGCTCCTGCCAGGCGGTGTCGTACGCGGTGCTCGCTTCGATGTGCATGCCCGTGAGCGTGCCGCGCGGCGAAAAACGTCCGATCAACGCGGGATCAACGCCTCACCCGTGGTCTCGTCCACGGCTCACAGGGTGCCCCGGTCCCATACGCCGACGCACGACGGCGCGCGGCGCCAGTGCTGCGGAGGTCCACTACACAGACCACTCTACCCGTGACCGACCGTCACAGGGGCCCAACCCATGACTCCGGCGGCGATTGTCGGTGGGCGGTGCAAGACTCGGCAGTGCAGGCACCGGGAACCCTCGAAGGACCCTCGAAGGAGGGCAGTCATGCTCACCACCCGCTTCGTCGACGGCGCCCCGAACTGGCTGGATGTCGGCACTCCGGACATCGACGGCGCCGTCTCCTTCTACGGCGGTCTCTTCGGCTGGCAGTTCGAGTCGGCGGGCCCCGAAGCCGGGGAGTACGGCTTCTTCCAGCTCTCCGGCAAGACGGCGGCCGGCGGTATGGAGATCACCGAGGAGCAGGGACCGCCCTCCTGGACCGTCTACTTCCAGAGCTCCGACGCGGAGGCCACGGTGAAGGCGGCCGAGCAGGCCGGGGGCAGCGTGCGTGTCCAGCCCATGGACGTCATGGGCGAGGGCCACATGGCCATCGTCGCCGACCCCGCGGGTGTGCCGTTCGGTGTCTGGCAGCCGGCCCGCACCAAGGGCATCGAGGTGGCCGGCTCGCCCGGCGCGCTGTGCTGGGTGGAGCTGTACACACCGGACATCGCCCGCGCCGCCGCGTTCTACCACCGGGTGCTCGGCTGGGAGACCGAGGGCGTGCCCTTCCCCGGCGGCACCTACACCTGCATCAATCCCGCGGGCGCCGGATCGGACGCCATGTTCGGCGGTCTCGTTTCGCTGGCCGACGATCCCGTGGAGGCGGGGTCCGACGCCCACTGGCTGCCGTACTTCGCCGTCACGGACGCGGACGCGACGGTGAGCAGCGCCCAGGAGCTCGGTGGCACTGTCCGAATGCCGGCGACGGACCTCGAAGGGGTGGGCCGCGTCGCCAGGCTCGCCGACCCGTACGGAGCGCGCTTCGCGGTGCTCAAGAACGCGCCGCAGCAGCAGGGCTGATAGTCCGTCAGGGACCGGCCGGAGCCGCGCAGCGCGCCCTTCACCAAGCCCGCGGTCCGCGCGCCCGCCCCCGCGCGCCCGCCCTCACGCGGACGCGCGCCGCACCAATGTCGTCGGCAGCACCACGCTGGACGGCGCGTCCCCCGCGAGGGACGCACCGTCCGGCCCCGGTGTGTCGCCGCGCCGGTCCAGGCGGCGCAGCAGCAGCCGCGCCATCAGCCGTCCCATCTCCTCTATGTCCTGACGGACCGTCGTCAGGGGCGGTTCGGTCTGCTCGGCGACCGGCAGCATGTCGTCGAAGCCGATGACGGCGACGTCGTCGGGCACCCGGCGCCCCAGCGCGCGGAGCACCCGGAGGGCGCCGGAGGCGGTCAGGTCGTTCGCGGCGAA
Organism: Streptomyces sp. NPDC047079; assembly: GCF_040643755.1. Taxonomy (NCBI): domain Bacteria; kingdom Bacillati; phylum Actinomycetota; class Actinomycetes; order Kitasatosporales; family Streptomycetaceae; genus Streptomyces; species Streptomyces sp. NPDC047079. The sequence continues at coordinate 71,338 of NZ_JBEYUZ010000023.1, read as the reverse complement.
CACGGCGTCCAGGTCCGGGCAGCGCTCCAGCAGCCGGCGCATCGCGCGTTCGCCGCCGGTCGGGGTGAAGTCCCCTTCGACGATCAGCCGCGGGTCGGCGTCGACCATGACGTCCCGGAAGCCGTCGAGCCGGTCCACCGCGGACGTCTGGTCCAACGCGCCGGTGATGTGGGCGATGCGGCGGCGGCCGAGTCCCACGAGATGACGCACGGCCTCACGGGCCCCGCCGCGGTTGTCGCTGTCCACGTACAGGGTGCTGCGCGTGCCGTCGCCCCAGCCGGGCCGCCCGCCGAACACCGTGGGCACCCCGGCACGCTGCACCAGCTCAGGCAGCGGGTCCTCCAGGTGCAGCGAGAAGACGAGGGCGCCGTCGACATGGCCGCCGGCCAGGTACCGGCCGACCCGGGCGTGGTCGGCGCGCCCCTCCGTCAGCAACAGCACGAGCTGGGAGTCGTGCGCCGTCAGTTCCTTGCTGATGCCGCGCAGTTGGAGGGCGAAGAAGGGGTCGGCGAAGACCCGGGTCTCCGGTTCGGCGATGACGACGGCGACCGCGTCGTGCCGCTTGGTCACGAGACTGCGCGCGGCCTGGTTGGGCACGTAGCCGAGTTCCTCGACGGCCCGGCGCACCCGCTCGACGAGGGGCCCTCGCACACCGTTCCCACCGTTGACGACCCGGGACACGGTGGCCCGCGAGACCCCGGCCCGGGCGGCCACGGCCTCCAGGGTGGGACGCGGCGCGGTCTCGGTCACGTGGGGCCCCTCCCTCAGCGGTCGCGGATCAGGATAGCCCGCGACCCGCCTGTCGCTGAGAGCGTTCCCCGGCCCTGGCAGGGCCGGGGCCGGGCCGTCAGCCGCCTTCTTGGTGCTTGTGCACGTCGTAGGCCGGGATCGTTCCGTCCCGGTTCTTCACCAGGAACAGCCCGCCCATGCCCTTGTCGGCGTGGTGCTGCACATGGCAGTGGTACATCCACGCGCCCGGCCCGCCGGCCTCCCCCGCGATCACCTGGAAGCCGAAGGAGTCCCCGGGGCCCACGATCCTGTTGTCGATGATCGGGCTCGGATCGTCCGGTCCTGCCAGGAGGCCCGTACGGTTGTTCGCCCAACGATGGCCGTGCATATGGAAGGTGTGGTAAAGATCGCCGTGCGTGATCATCACGAACTCGACACGGTCCCCGAGCGTCGCCTGGAAGTCGGGGGCGAAGCCCTGCTCGTGGTTGTTGATCATCGTCTGGTTGAACACGATCGTGTGTGTTCTCAAGGGGAGGATGTCTCCCGCGCGGCGCACGATCACCGGCCCGTACAAGCCCTTGTGGATACCGTCCGAGCCGTGGTCCGTGCCGAGGATGTGGTCGTGGTAGTGCCAGTAGCCCGCGCTGCCCTCCCGCCAGGTGCCGTCCGCACGGCGGCCGGGGGCGTGGGTGCGCCAGACGTACGTGCGGGTGCCACCCGGCCGTACCCCGCTTCGGCTCCACCGGGTGCCGTCCTGCGCGATGTCGTAGTCCAGACCGTGCACATGGAGGCTCACTGTGCCGTCCGTCGTGTTCTCGAACTGGATGTACAGCGTGTCGCCCTCGACGATCTCGATCAGCGGGCCGGGGATCGTCGCCTTCCCCCGCTGAAGGCCGTAGCCCATGCGCCCGTCACTGAGCCTCTCGGCGTACATCTTGATGCGCTTGACCCGGCCGCCGGTAGGCGCCCTGCGCAGCGGCGTGCCGGCGGCCTGCGGGGCCACGGCCAACGAGGTCGCGACGGCCGCCCCGCCCAGCAGCATCCGGCGGTTGAAGCTGCGTCTGTCCATGCCGGACTCCCCATCCTATACGGAGTTCACGGAGAAGTGCCGCGGGGACGAACCGGGGACGGTAGCGGCACGGCGTGAGCTTATCCGCATGGAGGACAAATACTCCGTATTGCCCTTACATCGGCGGAGTGCCGTCTTTCCGGGCCCGGCTCGGCTGGACCCGCTTCGGCTCGCCCGGCATCTTCGGATACTCCGGCGGATAGGGCAAATCGCCCAGCCCGTGGTCGTGTTCGTCCCGCCGGGCCAGGTCCAGGAGTGCCTCCAGGGAGAAGGCGTGGTCGTCCATGTCCGCGTGGACGTCACCGAGCCGGGCGAACCGGTCCGGCATGGTCGCCAGGTCGAAGTCGCGGGGCACCACGTCATCGACCTCGTCCCAGCGCAACGGCGCGGACACCGGGGCGTGCGGCTTGGGACGCACGGAATAGGCGGAGGCGATGGTGCGGTCGCGTGCCGTCTGGTTGTAGTCGACGAAGATCTTCTCGCCCCGCTCCTCCTTCCACCACGCGGTGGTCACGTGCTGCGGCATCCGGCGCTCCAGCTCGCGGCCCACGGCGATGGCGGCGCGACGCACCTGGGTGAAGGTCCAGCGCGGTTCGATGGGCACGAAGACATGCAGTCCCCGGCCGCCGGAGGTCTTGGGCCAGCCGCGCAGCCCGCCGAACTCCTCGAGAACAGCGCGCAGTTCATGGGCGGCACGGACCGCGTCGGCGTAGTCGGTGCCGGGCTGCGGATCGAGGTCGATGCGGAGTTCGTCGGGGTGGTCGACGTCGTCGCGGCGCACGGGCCACGGATGGAAGGTGAGCGTGCCGTACTGGGCGGCCCACACCACGGCGGCGACTTCGGTGGGGCACATCTCGTCGGCGCTGCGGCCGCTCGGGAAGGTGATGTGGGCGGTGGGGATCCAGTCGGGCATGTTCTTGGGCGCCCGCTTCTGGAAGAAGAACTCGCCGGTCACGCCCTCCGGGTAGCGCTCCAGGGTGGTGGGCCGGTCGCGCAGGGCGCGCAGTATGCCGGGGCCGACGGCGATGTAGTACTGCGCGAGGTCCAGCTTCGTGAAGCCGCGTTCAGGAAAGAAGATCTTGCCCGGGCTGGACAGGCGTACCGTCCTGCCGCCCACTTCCAGCTCGACCGCATCGCCCATGCGAGCCACGGTAGGCGCACCGGACAGGCCCCGCACACCGGGCGCGTCGCACCGCGTGGCGGGCGCGGGTCGTCCGGTGCCGGCCCTGGTGTGAGGGGCGCGATCATCCCTGCTCCGGCCCGGGTGCGTACTCGACAGGCGGGTGCCAGGATCCCCTCCTAGAGTCAAAGCCATGGATCTGCCGGTGATGCCACCCGTCAAGCCGATGCTCGCCAAGCCCGTGGCGAAGATCCCGCCGGGCATGCAGTACGAGGCGAAGTGGGACGGGTTCCGGGCGATCGTCTTTCGCGACGGCACCGAGGTGGAGCTCGGCAGCCGCACGGGAAAGCCGCTGACGAGGTACTTCCCGGAGCTGGTGGAGGCACTGCGGGAGCGCTTGCCCGAGCGGTGCGTGGTGGACGGGGAGATCGTGATCGCCCGGGAGGGACACCTCGACTTCGACGCGCTGACGGAGCGCATCCATCCGGCGGACTCCCGGGTGCGCACGCTCGCGGAGAAGACCCCCGCCTCGTTCGTGGTCTTCGATGTGCTGGCACTGGACGACCGGTCGCTGCTCGACGTCCCGCTGAGCGACCGGCGCCGTCTGCTGGAGAAGGCGCTGTCGTCGGTGACGCCGCCGGTGCACCTCGCGCCCGCGACGACGGACCGCGCGGTGGCGGAGGAGTGGTTCAGGCACTACGAGGGGGCGGGGCTGGACGGAGTGATCGCCAAGCCGCTCTCCCTGCCCTACCGGCCGGACGAGCGGGTGATGTACAAGGTCAAGCACGAGCGCACGGCGGACGTGGTGGTCGCGGGCTACCGCTTCCACAAGAGCGGCCCGGTCGTGGGTTCACTGCTGCTCGGGCTGTACGACGACCGTGGCGCCCTCCAGCACGTGGGGGTCGCCGCAGCGTTCCCCATGAAAAGGCGCGCGGAACTCGTGGAGGAGCTGGAACCGCTGCGGATGGAGGACGTCGGGGGCCATCCGTGGGCCGCCTGGTCGGACGAGGCGGCGCACGAGACGGCCCGGCTGCCCGGTGCGCCCAGCCGCTGGTCGGGGAAGAAGGACCTGTCCTGGGTGCCGCTCCGCCCCGAGCGGGTGGCGGAGGTGGCCTACGACCACATGGAGAACGGAGTGCGCTTCCGGCACACCGCGCGCTTCCGTCGCTGGCGCCCGGACCGCACCCCCTCCAGCTGCACCTACGCGCAGCTGGAGGAACCGGTGCGATACGACCTCGCGGAGATCCTCGGCACTCCCGGCGGACGCTGACACAGGCCTTGGCGGCAGAGGGTGATCCGCATCGGCCCAGTGGTGCGCCCGGTCCGCTGAACGTAACGTTCCGCGGCAGCCGTGTACCGACGGACCAGGGCGTTCACGCCTCGAACGGCAGCCCGGCCCGCGCCGGCTCCCTCGCCGCGCCCTCCAGACCGTCCGCGGAGCGCCGCAGGCGCTCGTTCGCCCAAGCGCGCGCTGGGCCCCGCCGAAGACAGGGCCGCCACCACGGCACCTTGGCGGGCCCGCAACGGCACGGCCACCGCCGACACCCCTCCTCCCGCTCACCGTGGCTGCTGGCGTAACCGTGGGCGCGTGCCTCGGCCAGCCGCACGACCGCGCCGGTCAGCTTCCGGTCTTCGCGACGGGCGCCGGGTTGCGCAGCCCCTCGGCCGCCTCCGAGACGCGTCGGATCAGATCGAAGAAGAGGGCCTGCTCCTCGGCGGAGAGCGGGGCGAGGAAGACCTGGTTCATCCGGGCCGTGCGCACTGTCAGCTTCCGGTGCGTGCGCAGGCCGTCGTCCGTGAGGTGCAGCAGGAAGCGGCGGCCGTCCTGGGGGTCGCGGACCTTGTCCAGCAGCCCCCGACGGCCGAGCCGGCTGATCACCTCGGCGATGGTGGAGCGGTCCAGGCCCACCCGCTCCCCCACGGTGCGCTGGTCGAGCCCGGGCTCCGCGACGAGCGCGTTGAGGACCGCGAACTGCGGCGAGGTGATCTCCTCGGAGACCATCGAGTTCCAGAGCAGATAGTGCGCCTGCTGAAGTCGGCGGGCCAGGTGCCCGGGGTGGGTGGAAAGGTCCACCGCGGCCATGAGCGCTCCTGAGGTCGTTTTCGTTGGTGTACTGAACGATACTCGCCGACACCCGACCCGACCTCCGATGCCCAACCCCCCGTAACTCGACCTTTTCAAGGCCTTGACGCTTCTACGCCTGCGGTGGCAGCGTGAACCCACCCTCACCGAACACTCAGTGCCCTGACTAATTCGTCGAGAGGCGCGTGGAAGAGACGGGGCTTCACGGATGGACAAGGTGGTCGCCACGGCCTTGGAGGCGGTGGCCGATGTACCGGACGGCGCATCGCTCGCGGTGGGCGGGTTCGGGCTGAGCGGTGTGCCGGACGTGCTGATCCAGGCGCTGCACGAGCGCGGGGTCCGCGGCCTCGGCGTGGTGTCGAACAACTGCGGGGCCATGGAATCGGGTCTCGCGGTGCTGCTGGCCGCCGGACGGATCGCGCGGGTGACCGGCTCGTACATCGGGGCGAACAAGGAGTTCGCCCGCCAGTACCTGGGCGGCGAGCTGGAGGTGGAGATGATCCCGCAGGGCACCCTGGCCGAACGGCTGCGGGCCGGCGGCGCGGGAATCCCCGCCTTCTACACCCCGGCCGGTGTCGGCACTCAGGTGGCCGAGGGCGGACTGCCCTGGCGCTACGACGGGCAGGGCGGCGTCGCGCTCGCCTCACCGCCCAAGGAGGTCCGCGTGTTCGACGGGGTGGAGTACGTCCTCGAGCGCGGCATCCGCACCGACTTCGCCCTGGTACGGGCCGCGAAGGGGGACCGGCACGGGAACCTGGTCTTCAACAAGTCCTCCCGCAACTTCAACCCGCTCGCCGCGATGGCGGGCCGTGTGACGATCGCCGAAGTCGAGGAGCTGGTCGACCCCGGCGCCATCGACCCGGACGCGGTGCACCTGCCGGGGATCTTCGTCCAGCGGGTCGTGGCGCTGACACCCGAGCAGGCGGCGGACAAGAAGATCGAGAAGCGCACGGTCTCCGCACCGGGCGCACCGGGGGCGGTGAGCGGGTGATGGCCTGGAGCCGCGAGGCGATGGCCGCCCGGGCCGCGCGCGAACTGAGGGACGGTCAGTACGTCAACCTGGGCATCGGAATGCCCACGCTGATCCCCGATCACCTCCCCGGCGACGTCGAGGTCGTCTTGGAGTCGGAGAACGGGATCCTCGGCACCGGCCCCTACCCGGACGAGGACACCGTCGACCCGGACCTGATCAACGCGGGCAAGGAGACCGTCACGGTTCTGCCGGGAGCCGCGTTCTTCGACTCGGCGCTGTCGTTCTCGATGATCCGCGGCGGGCACATCGACGTCGCCGTGCTGGGAGCCATGCAGGTTTCGGCGCGGGGCGACCTGGCGAACTGGGCCATCCCGGGCACGATGATCACGGGAATCGGCGGGGCCATGGACCTGGTGCACGGGGCCCGCACGGTCATCGTCGTCATGACGCACACCGCCAAGGACGGCAACCCCAAGATCCTCACCGAGTGCTCGCTGCCGCTGACCGGCAAGGCCTGCGTCGACCGGATCATCACCGACCTCGGCGTGCTGGACGTGACAGGACACGGGCTGGTCCTCGTCGAGACCGCGCCCGGTGTGAGCGCCGGGGAGGTCGTCGCCAGGACCGGCGCCGAACTGACCGTAGCGGAGGGTGTCGGCTGAACGACGCCCCCGGCTCGCCCCCCTTCTCGAACGCTAGGAACCCGTATGGCCCTCACCCAGCAGGACATCGACCGGGAGATCGCGGCCGAGCAGGCCGCCTACGACAAGCGGGTCGCCGACGGCGCGCCCGTCGAGCACCACCCGCGTCGCGACTATGCCCCCTACCGCTCCTCCGCGCTGCGCCACCCCAAGCAGCCGCCGGTCACCATAGACGTCGGCCGGGACCCTGAGCTGGTGGAGTTGTTCTCGCCCGCCTTCGGGGAACGGGACATCACCGATGTCGACAACGACCTCACCAGGCACCACCGGGGCGACCCGATCGGCGAGCGGATCACCGTGTCCGGCCGGCTGCTGGACCGGGACGGCCGCCCGGTGCGCGGCCAGCTCATCGAGATCTGGCAGGCGAACGCCGCCGGCCGCTACGCCCACCAGCGCGAGCAGCACGACGCGCCGCTGGACCCCAACTTCACGGGCGCCGGCCGCACTCTCACGGACCGTGAGGGCCGGTACCGCTTCACCACCATCCGGCCGGGCCCCTACCCCTGGCGCAACCATGTGAACGCCTGGCGCCCGGCGCACATCCACTTCTCCGTCTTCGGCCGCGCGTTCACCCAGCGGCTCGTGACACAGATGTACTTCCCGAACGACCCGCTCTTCCCGTACGACCCGATCCTGCGGTCCGTGACGGACGACGCCGCCCGGCAGCGGCTGGTCGCGACATACGACCACGGCCTGTCGGTGCCGGAGTTCTCGCTCGGCTACCACTGGGACATCGTGCTCGCCGGCCCGGACGCCACCTGGCTCGAGGAAGGACGCTGACCCGCCATGACGAAGGTCGACACAAGCAGGCCGGAGAGCGCGCCGCCCACCCCGTCGCACACGGTGGGCCCCTTCTACGGGTATGCGCTGCCGTTCCCTGGAGGCGGGGACATCGCGCCGCTCGGCCACCCCGACACGATCACCCTCCGGGGCTATGTGTACGACGGCGAGGGCGCACCACTGCCGGACGCGCTCCTGGAGCTGTGGGGGCCCGGCCCGGACGGCACCCTGCCCACCACCGACGGCTCGATCCGGCGCGATCCGGCGACCGGCGGCCATCTCGGCCGCAACGGAGTGGAGTTCACCGGCTGGGGTCGCGTCCAGACGGACGCGAACGGCCACTGGTACGCCCGGACGCTGCGGCCCGGAGCGCGCGGCCGCAGCGCCCCGTACATCAGCGTCTGCGTGTTCGCCCGGGGCCTGCTCACGCACCTGTTCACCCGGATCCACCTGCCGGGTGACGAGGCGGCGCTCGCCGCGGACCCGCTGCTCTCCGGACTGGAGAGGGCGCGCCGAGCCACGCTGGTCGCCGTGGCCGAGGGCCCTGGCACGTACCGTTTCGACATCCGTCTTCAGGGCGAGGGCGAGACGGTCTTCCTGGAGTTCCAGTGACATCGGGCGCCTACGACGCCGGCCTGCTCGCTCCCGGCTGGGCCGCCTCGCCGACCGCGTCCGCGACGAGCGACACCGCGTATCTGCGGGCGCTGCTGGACGCGGAGGCCGCGCTGACCCGGGCCCAGTCCTCGCTCGGCCTGGCTCCCCAGGAGGCGGCGACAGCGGTGACCTCGGCAGCCGCGTCAGGGACCTTCGACCCCGGTGACATCGCCGTACGAGCCCGCGCCGGCGGCAACCCCGTGATCCCGCTCGTCGCGGACCTGACGCGGGCGGTCGGCGACGCGTACGGACCATATGTGCACCGGGGCGCGACCAGCCAGGACATCCTGGACACCGCGTCGATGCTGGTCGCCGCACGCACGCTGGACCTGCTGCTGGCCGACCTGGAGCGCACACAGCGGGCGGTGGCCCGGCTCGCCGCGCGCCACCGGGACACGGTCATGGCCGGGCGCACGCTCACCCAGCACGCGGTGCCGACGACCTTCGGTCTGAAGGCGGCGGGCTGGCGGTCGCTGGTGCTGGACGCCCGGGACCGCGTGCGGGCGGTGCGGGACGCGCTGCCCGTCCAACTCGGCGGCGCGGCGGGCACACTCGCCGCGTTCGCCGCGTACGGCGCTCGGGACCCGGGGACCCTCGTGAGCGCGTACGCCCGGGAACTGGGGCTCGCCGCACCGCAGTTGCCCTGGCACACCCTGCGCACCCCGATCGCCGACCTGGCGGGCTGCCTGGCCTTCACCGCGGGAGCCCTCGGCAAGATCGCCGCGGACGTCCTGCTCCTGGCGCGCACCGAGATCGCCGAGGTCGCCGAGGGTGCGGGCGGCGGCTCGTCCGCGATGCCGCACAAGGCGAATCCGGTCCGGGCGACGCTGATCGCGGCGGGCGCGCGGCGGGCGCCGCACCTCGCGGCCACGTTGTACGGGTCGTCCGCCGCCGAGGACGAGCGGCCCGCCGGGGCCTGGCACGCGGAGTGGGAACCCCTGCGCGACCTGTTGCGGCTGGTCGGCGGCGCCGCGCGCGACGCCGCCGAACTGGCCCAGGGGCTGCGGGTGAACGCGGACGCCATGCGCGAACACCTCGCTGTCACCGGTGGATTGATCGTCTCCGAGCGGCTGGTGGCCGAACTGGCGCCCGTGCTCGGCCGCGCCCGCGCCGAGGCACTGCTCACCGGTGCCGCCCGGCGTGCCCCCGTCGAAGGCCGTTCTCTCGCCGAGATCCTCGGGGAGCAGCCCGCGTCGAAGGACGTCGACCTCGAGGGGCTGACCGACCCGGCCCGCTACACCGGCTTCGCCGGGACCCTCACCGACCGTGCCCTGGAGCGCTCATGACCGACAAGGTGCCGTACCACCGCGCCGAGGGCCCGGCCACCGCTCCCCCGCTGCTGCTCGGGCCGTCGCTGGGCACCTCCCTCGCCCTGTGGGACAAGGTCGCGCCCGAGCTGTCCGTCACCCACCGGGTGGTCCGCTGGGACCTCCCCGGACACGGCGGTTCGGCGCCGGACCTCATCGGAGCGGGCGCGACGGTCGCCGACCTGGCCCGCCTGGTGCTGGCGCTCGCGGACTCGCTGGGCGTCGACCGGTTCGCGTACGCCGGGGTCTCGCTCGGCGGCGCGGTGGGGCTGCATCTCGCGGTGCACCACCCCGAGCGGGTCTCGTCGTTGGCCGTCGTCTGCTCGTCCGCGCACTTCAACGGCTCCCGGCCGTGGGAGGAACGGGCCGCGCTGGTGCGCCGGGAAGGCCTGGTGCCGGTCGCGGCGACCGCCGGGGACCGCTGGTTCACGGCCGGGTTCACCGTGCCGCGGCTCGTCCAGGACCACCGGGAGGCGGATCCGGCCGCGTACGCCGCCTGTTGCGACGCCCTCGCCGCGTTCGACCTCCGCGACCGGCTGACGTCGATCGCCGTACCGACGCTGCTGGTCGCGGGCCGTGAGGACCCGGCGACGCCGCCGGCGCACCTGCGGGAGATCGCGGACGCGGTGCCCGGCTCGGCCCTGGTGGAGATCCCCGGCGCCTCCCATCTGGCGCCCGCGCAGTGCCCGGAGGCCGTCCTGACGGCGCTGCGGTCGCACTTCTCGTGAGCTTCGTGGCGGGTCGTCCGACGCCGTCCCGCCGCGAGCGGCAGCCTGGTCTCGCTGACGGCGCTGGTCGCTCACGGGTACCACGACAGCCCTCGCGGCGCACAACCCTCACGCGGGACGAGCAGGTCACACAAGCCCCCGGTCGCCCTCCAGGGCCGTCTCCGCCAGGGCCGCCAGCCCGTCCGCCCCGCATGAACGGGCCAGCGTCAGCCCCCTCTTCAGCTCGGGCACCGACCGTGTGGCGATGCCGTACTCGACGCGCGCCGCCGCGTGCTCGTAGGCGCAGGGTGACGCCTCCAGATAGGTCACCGCCCGGGCGTACAGCGCGGTGGCGCGCTGCCCCGTCTCCAGGGCCGCGGCCACCCGCAGGGCCTCACCGATCGCCGTGTCGGTGCCCAACCGCTCGGCCTGCCGGCGGGCCGTCACGGCGAGTTCGGCGGCACGGCGTGGATCGTCGACGGCCAGCGCGCGGGCGAGGTCACCGGCCCAGGGAGCCAGCACGGTGTTGTGACCGCGCCCGGCGGCCGCCTTCTCGGCGGCCTCCAGCTCGCCCACGCCCTCCTCGGTGCGGCCGGTGGCGAGCAGCAGCCGGCCGCGGACGCAGCGGGTGTCGGGCAGCACGATGGTGGAGGGGTACGGAGGCGCGAACCCGTACCGCTCGGCGATCGCCCAGGCCTCCTCCACCTGCCCGCGGGCGAGCAGGGTGTCGACGAGTCCGCAGGTCGCGGACCAGTACATGGGCAGTCCCCGGCCGACTCGTTCGGCGAGGCGCAGGGATTCGCGCAGTGAGGCCTCCGCCTCCCTGAGGCGGCCCCGTCTGCGGTGGGCCAGTCCGACGTAGGCGTGGGCCAGGGCGAGGTGGCCGCCGCTCCACCCGGCGGACTCGTAGGCTCGCAGGGCCTCGGTGAACAGGCTCTCGGCCCGGTCGAGGCGGTCGGTGTAGGCGTAGGCGCTGCCCAGCATCAACAGCAGTTCGATGCCCCACTCGGTGTCGGTCCAGCCGAGTCCGGGGGCGAGGCGGCCGTTGACGAGAGCGCGGTCGCACAGTTCGACGGCCTCCTCGGCGTTCTCGCCGTGGGTCATCGCGTCGAAGCCGCGCAGGATGAGCAGGGCCCGCTCGGAGTTGTCCTTCCCGGTGCACATCCGGGCGAGTTCGGCCAGCTCCCGCGAGCGGGCCGGGGAGCCCTCCTCGGCCGCGTGGATGCCCTCCCACATGTAGTGCACGGCCTGGAGACGCATCCGGGAGGGCCCGGGTTCCAGGCGGGCGGCCTCCGCGTCGACGGTGCGGACCGCCTCGTCCAGCTGGCCGTTGTGCAACAGGGCCTGGGAGAGGCGGTAGACGGCGTCGACGCGCGCGTCGCCCTCCAGCCCGGGCATGGCGAGGGCCGTCTGGAGGTAGTCGATGGTGGTGGCGGGCGAGGTCAGCAGGGTGGCGCAGCCCAGCTCGAAGAGCACGTGCGGGTGGACGTCGGGCAGCGGCGGCTCCAGCAGGGCCCGTTCCAGACAGCGGCGTGCCGCCTCGGGGGCGCCGACGGCGAGGTGTTCACGTGCTGCCTCGCGCATCTGCTCGACCAGTTCCTCGTCGTCGTCCGGGTGGACCTCGAGGAGGTGGCGGGAGGCGGCCGCGGCGCCGAGTCCCGAGTCGGTGACGACCTGTGCGGCGATGCCGTGCATCGCGGTGCGCAACCCGTCGGGGATGGAGCGGTAGACGGCGCTGGCGATCAGCGGATGCACGAACACCAGCTCGCCGTCGGCCGCCTGACGGCTCGCCGGATCGGGCGCGGCCAGGATGCGGGCGGCGCCGAGGAGTTCGGCGCAGCGCACCGCCTCCTCGCGGCGCATGGTGGCGAGCCGTGCGACCAGGTCGACGGTGATGCCGGTGCCGAGGATGGCCGCGGCCCAGGCGAATCGGGTGGCTTCGATGCCGAGGCTCTCCAGGCGGGCGACGAGACCGTTGCCGCGGGCCGAACGGTTCAGGGCACGCAGTTCCGCGGCCGATGCCTCGACCGGTTCGAGCTGGCTGTCCTGCACCTTGGCGAGGAGTTCGACGGTCTCGTAGGGATTGCCGCCGGTCACGGCCCAGACCTCGCGGCAGAACGGGGCGTCGGCGTGTGCGCCGAGGGTGGCGCGGGTGAGTCCGGCGGTCGCTTCGGGCGTGAGCTCGCTCAGGGTGCTGACCGGGTGGCGGGCGGCCGCGGCGATCGTGTCGAGGCGGCGGGCGCTCTCTCCGGTGGCCTCGCCGGGGCGGAGGGCGACCACGACCAGCACACGCAGGTCGTCGAGGCGCTCGCAGAAGGCGGCGAGCCAGTGGAGGGTCTCCTGGTCGGCCCAGTGCGCGTCGTCGATGAGCAGGACCAGGGGCCACTCCCGTTTGGCGAGCCGGGAGACGGCGACGACCAGGCCGTCGCACACGCCGGTGGGGTCGGCCTGCCGGTCGCCCGGTTCGGCTATCCCGAGGGCGGGGCCCGCGACGTCGTACCAGTCGCCCAGGTACTCCCGCGCCTCCTCCGGCATCAGGGAGAGAAGCGCGGGCTGGAGCAGTTGCCGTACGACATTGAAGGGGACGGACGTGACGGTCTCCCCGCCGCGCGCCGACCACACCGTGCAGCCGCGCCGCTCCGCGATGCGGCGTGTCTCGGTGAGGAGCGCGGTCTTGCCGATGCCGGCCTCCCCGTCGAACATCAGCAGGCTCCCCGACGCGGAGGGCGAGGTGTCGTCGCGCAAGGCGTCCACGGCCTCGCTGACGACGGCAAGTTCCGCGTCGCGTTCCCACAGGGAAGCCGAGGCGGCCGCGCCGGGCCGTGCCTCCGTCATCCCGGTACCTCCCCAGGTCGCCCAAACGACGTACAGGTATCGAGCCTAGCCCTCCCTGGCGTTCGGCGGAGGTGGGTCGGGGCACCTGTTGCCGTGATGGGTGATGCGCGGGGTCCCGGGACGACGCGAGGGGCCGCCGACCAGCCGGGGAGCGCTGCCGTCGGTCAATTTATCGCAAAGCCCGCCCCAGTGCGGAGCCTGACGGTCCGCCGGAGAGCGAGGACGGGCCGGGGGGCGGGCCCATGACCTCCCGGCCGGGATCCGGCCGGGGGGCGGGCCCGCCCCGGCTCTCATCCCCCTTTCACGCACGCCTCCTAGGGTGGTTCCATGACGCAGGTGACTCCTCCCGGGTGGTATCCCGACCCGGGACAGACAAGTGACGGGCCCGCCTCCGAGCGCTGGTGGGACGGCAGGGCGTGGACGGACCGGACCCGCCCTGCGGAGCAGGCCGCCGCATGGGGTCCGCCGGCGCAGCCGCCGGGCGTCGGCGCGCCTCCGGGCGAGCCGTTCGGGGCCGTGCCGTATCCGGCGGTTGCGCCCGCCCCGGCCCGGCGGAGGCTGCGGACCGGGATAGCCGTCGCGGCGGCGGTCGCGGTCCTCGCGGGGATAGGCGGCGGTGTCTACGCCCTCACCGCGAACGACGGCGGCGGGAACTCGGCGCGTGCCCAAGGCCCCGGACGCGACGGCGGTTTCGGCGGTCAGGAGGGCCAGGGGGGCCAGGGGGGTCCCTTCGGCGACCGGGGCGGCCCCGGCAACCCGGGCGGGTCGGACGGCTCCGGAGGCTCGGACGGCCTGACACCCGCGCCCGGCCCCTCCGGGCAGCCGGGGACCAGGGACGGGTACGCCACCGACCCGTTCAACGGCATCAGCATCCCCGTGCCGGACGGCTGGAGCGGCGGAATCATCCAGGGAGGCGCGGCGATCCAGGCGAGCGGCCAGTACAAGTGCCCCGGTGACACGTCGAAGACCTGCAACACCGGCGGGGCGTACTCGGCGTCCGCGAAGGCGAAGGGGCTGACGGCCACCACGGCGGAGGCCGCGGCCAAGCAGGACATCGTCAAGAACGCCGAGGAGTCCTACGGCGGCACGTCCTACGCCGGTATCACCTCGCACCGGGTGCTCGCCTCGAAGGCGGTGACGGTGGCCGGGCGGAAGGGCTACATGGTCCGCTGGAAGGCGGTCACCGCCAAGGGCGCGGACGGCTATGTCGAGTCGCTCGTGTTCCCCTCGCCCGCCGGATCGGGGGAATTGCTCGTCGTCCGCTTCGGTATCGACGTCGGCTCTAACGCGCCGAAGCCCTCCGTCCTCGACCAGGTCGCCGAGGGCATCGAGGCGGCGTCCGCGAGCGGCGACGGACAGCATGTCTGAACCGGCAGCGCCGCGGCCCCGGCCGGACGCAACGGGGCCGGGCGGGGCTCCCCTCCGCTCAAGAGGAACCTCGCCCGGCCGGGGTGCGCGCCGCCCCCGTCCCCACGGTGCGGCGCGATCAGGCCCCGTCCGGTCATCCCACGGACGGCGGCCCGGTCTCTGATGCCCCAACAGGCAACGTTCGCCCCGTCACGACGCCCGGCACTCCTTGACGGGCAAACGTTGCCTGCCGGGGCACTAGGTCAGTCCGAGCGACGGGAGCACCGCCGCCTCGACGAAACGCACGAGGTACTCCTCGTCCGCGTACTGCCCGTCCAGCAGCGGGCGGGCGCGGAGCACGCCCAGCAGCTGGGCGGGGATGTACTCGAGGGCCGGGTGGTCGGCGCGCACCTCGCCGCGCTCGACCCCGCGCCGCAGGATCTCCTGCAGCGCCTTGATCTCGGGCTCGACCAGCGCTTCGCGCAGCGCCTGGGCGAGTTCCTGGTCCTGCATGACGGCGGGGCCGAGGGCCTGGACCAGCTTGGTGTCGCGGCGGGACCACGCCCCCGCGGCCCGTGCGGCGGCGCGCAGGTCACCGGCGAGGGAACCGGTGTCGACGCCCGCGATCCGCACACAGCGGTTTGACCGGAGGGCGGCCGCCACGAACTGGGGCTTGGTCTTCCACTGCCGGTACAGCGTCGACTTGCTGCACCGTGTGCTGGCGGCGATGCCCTCCATCGTGACCGAGTCGTAGCCGCATTCACGGATCTGCTCGAGCACGGCGTCGAAGAACTCCTTCTCACGCTCGGGTGTGAGCTTGGAGCGGCGCGAGGCGGCAACCGTCTCCGGTGCGTCCGCTGCCTGCGACGTCATGGCGTGGCACCTCCTCCGTCGTGGTCCCGGCCCGGTGGGCCGCTTCACACCAGTGTATCGATACGCGAGTGTACCGGTACGGAAGCGTATCGGTACACTGACGTATCGATGAGCCTTGGACAGGACCCACTCGATGTCGAGTGGGTCCTGTCCTGGGCTCACCACGCACCACCGCACGCAAGACCGTCAGCAAAGGGGCCGGGGGATGGATTCCCGAACCGAGCCTGAAACGGAAGGGGCAGCCGCGATACGCCGGCCGCCCCTCGTCCGGGAGCTCCTCCTGGTAGCCGGGCTCTTCCTCGTCTACAAGTTCGGCCGGCAGCTGGCGAACGGCCACACCGCCGAGGCCTACGGCAACGCGCAGCGCGTGTGGCACTGGGAGCGCTCCCTCCATCTGCCGGGCGAGGGGGCCGTGCAGGACGCGCTGCTGCACGGCGACACCCTCGTCCACGCCGCGAACCTCTACTACGTGGCCGTCCACTTCACGGCCACCACCGCCTTCCTGGTCTGGCTGTACGTACGGCGCCCCGCCCACTACCTCTGGGCCCGGCGGGTCCTCGCCCTGGTCACCGGCGCCGCGCTGGCGCTGCATCTGACGTTTCCGCTGGCCCCGCCGCGGATGCTGGGCGTGGCTCACCTGATGGACACCGGACAGGTCTTCGGCCCCACGGTGTACGGGGCCGAGCCGGAGAGCGACTCGATGGCGAACCAGTTCGCCGCCATGCCGTCGCTCCACTTCGGCTGGGCCCTGATGGTCGCGATCGGCCTGATCGCGGCCACCCGGTCGCGCCTGCGGTGGCTGTGGCTGCTGCATCCGCTGCTGACCCTCGTCGTGATCGTCGGCACGGCGAACCACTACTGGCTCGACGCGATCGTGGCGAGCGCGCTGCTCGGACTCGCGCTCACGGTGGTCCGCGCCCCGGCGCCGGCGTCGGAGGGGGCGCCGACGGCGGCCCCGCGCACCGTGCCCGCGCCGAGGCCCGCGGAACCCGCGACGGCCGCCCGGCGATCGACGTCCTCGCCGGACGTGCGGGCCACCCGGCGCTCGGCACCCGTGAACGGCACGCCCGCCGTCGGACCCTCGACGGCCGAGGGCCCCGGACTGGTGGGGGCGGGCCGATGAGCGCCGCGCTCCTCGCCGTCGTCCTGTCCCTGTTCTCCGCGGTCGCCTACGCGGCCGCCGCCGTGGCCCAGGAGCGGCTCGCCGCCCGGACCTCGGGCGCCGGCGCGCTGCGGCTCTTCGCGCAGGGCGCCTGGTGGTGGTCGGTTCTCCTCAATGCCTCCGCCGCGCTGCTGCATGTCGCGGCCCTCAAGTTCGGCCCGCTGACGCTGATCCAGCCGCTCGGCGCGCTCACCCTGGTGGCCGCCGTGCCGCTCGGGGCACGGGCGGCGGGACGCCGGGTCGGCGCGCGGGAGTGGCGGGGCACGGCCTTCACCCTGATCGGTCTGGCCGCGCTGCTCGTGACCGCGTCCGGGCCCGAGCCCGACGACGTACTGAGCCTTCCGGAGGCACTGGCCGTGGCGGGCGCGACCGCCGCCCTCATCGGTATGTTGGCCCTCCCCCACTCTCGGCCGCACTCGGCGGGGGCAGCCCGCCCCGGGCTGCGGTACGCGACCGCCTCCGGCGTCGCGTCGGGCGTCGCCTCGGCGCTGACCCAGACCGTGACGGTGGCGGCGACGGACCGGTCGGAGCCGGTGCCAGGTGCGCAGGTCGTCGTGGTGGCGCTGCTGGTGGCGGCGTTCGCGACGGGCGGTCTGCTGCTGTCGCAGAGGGCCTACCGGGACGGCCTCGGCGCGCCGCTCGCGGTGGTGACCCTCGCCAATCCGGTCGCCGCCGCGGTGATCGGACTCTCCCTGCTGGGCGAACACCTGCAGGGCGGCGCGGCGGGCCTGCTGCTGACGGTGGCGGGCGCGGCTCTGGCGTCCTGGGGCGTGGTGACGCTTTCGAGGTCGGCGCCCGTCCCGGCGGCAGGGGATGCGGACTTGCCGAAGCCCGGCGGGAACGCCGACCAGCCGGTGTCCGAGGACGCGGCCGACCACCCCGTCGCCGCGCTGCTCGCGCTGGAGCCCGAACCGATCCCGCTCGAGCCGTCCCTGGGCTCGGCACCCTAGGGCTGCCCCAGGGGATTTTCGTTCGGATTCGGATCCGCTGATCCAGACGAAGCCCCCTAGCCGTCTCCGGGCGGCTTCCCCGGGCTCAGCCCCATCCCCGGGAGTCCTGCTTGAGCGCGGTGTCCACGGTCAGCGCCGTCGCGACGACCAGGCTCAGCAGCGGCTCGGGCAACTGGTAGTGGATCTGGAGGACATAGTTGTCGGCCGTGGTGAACATCGTCTTCGCCAGGCCTTCCCAGGTCTTGGTGATCCGTGCGACCTCGTTCCCGGCGTGGTCGACGATCGCGAAGTTCCAGGCGCGCCAGTTCTCCGCCTTGATCGCGCCGACCTGCCGGCCGTCCACGTTCATCGCGAAGTTGATCTTTCCGAACATGTTCTGCTGGATGATCTCGCCCACGCGCTGCCCGTCCGGACGCTCGACCACCACGCGGGACTTGAAGATCTTCGCGGGCCGGACCAGTACGAGCTGGGGCCGTCCGTGGGCGTCGCGGATCTCCAGCTTGTGCGTCATGAACTGGTCGAGGCTGGAGACGAAGCGCAGGATCTTCTTCAGGGCGTTCTGTCCGACCTCGGTGACCGATCCGAGCCTGCTGCCGTGCTGGTCGAAGACGCTGTACTCGTTCGTCAGCTCGATCAGCTTGGCCTTCTGGTTCACGACCAGGACCGGTTCGCTGAACAGGGTGCCGCCGCCGGCTCCACTCGGGGCGACCCCGGCCTGCTGCTGCACCTGACGCAGGACGCGGGGGTCTGGGGGCGCGGCCTGCTGGTCCGCATGGGTGTGCTGGGTCCACTGGGCGCCGTCCCAGTACCGCAGGGTTGCTGGGCCCCCTGGCGGATCCGGGTACCAGCCTGCAGGTGTGTTCGATTGCGTGGTCACCGGGGCACACTACCCCGCGACCGCCGCCGCCGGTCGCGCGGCGGCGGTCCCGGATCTTCGGGTCAGCCGGTGACGATCGCCGGGTCGCTCACGCCCGGCTGCCCGTTCTCGACGTGTCCGGCGAAACGGCGCAGGAAGGTGCGGTCGGCCTCGGACGTCACGGTGAGGTCGTACCACCGCCTGCTCGCCCCGAGTTCGAAGGTGCGCCGCACGGTGGCACCGGCGCGGACCGTGACCGCCCACGCGTCACCGCCGTACGCGCAGACGACCTTGAGCCGCACCGTGCCGGAGCCCTTGTTGGTGAAGGTCAGCTCGACGTCGTCGCCGGTGTGCCGTGCGGAGACCTCGGGGCCCGCCGTCCTGTTCGGGCCCTTGAATACGCGCAGGAAGCCGTTCGGGCCGTGCACGCTCAGGTCGTAGGAGCCGCCCCAGTAGGCCGAGTTCCACGTGTCCGCCACGGTCCTGCCGGCCTCGGTGGTGTACGTCCACGGCCCGTCGGTGCGATTGCCGGAGGTGACGAGGAAGGCGGCGCCGGCGTGCGGGCCTGAGGTGAAGGCCAGCGTGAACTTCCCGGCCGCGGTGTCCGCGGAACCGTCCACGGAGGGCGCGTACTTGAGCGGGCGGGTGGGCCGCAGACCGGGCTCCTGCTTCGGCAGGACGGGGCTCGCGGGCGGCGCCGGCACGTAGTCGGGGTGCCGGTTGCGGTCCGGCGGCTGGTAGCCGTCCGTGGCCGGCAGGTGCACCGGCTCGGTGTCCTTGCGGGAGAAGTCGAACGCGGCGGTCAGGTCGCCGCAGATCGCGCGCCGCCAGGGGGAGATGTTCGGCTCCTGGACGCCGAAGCGGCGCTCGATGAACCGGATGATCGAGGTGTGGTCGAGGGTCTCGGAGCAGACGTACCCGCCCTTGCTCCAAGGGGAGACGACCAGCATCGGCACGCGCTGCCCGAGACCGTAGGGGCCGGCCGGGTGGCTGCCGTCGCCCTTGAAGAGGTCGGGGCCGGCGTCGACCGTGGACTTGCCCTGCGCGGCGGAGGCCGGCGGGAACGGCGGGATCAGATGGTCGAAGAAGCCGTCGTTCTCGTCGTACGTGATGAACACGGCGGTCTTCGCCCACACCTGCGGGTCGGAGGTGAGCGCGTCGAGGACCTGGGAGACGTACCAGGCGCCGTAGTTGGCGGGCCAGTTGGGGTGCTCGGTGAACGCCTCGGGGGCGACGATCCAGGAGACCTGCGGCAGCTTGCCGGACCTCACATCGGCCTTGAGCCGGTCGAAGAAACCCTCGCCCTTGCGGGCGTCGGTGCCGGTGCGGGCCTTGTCGTAGAGGGGGTCGCCGGGCTTGGCGTTCTGGTACTGCATGAAGTAGAGCAGCGAGTTGTCGCCGTAGTTGCCGCGGTAGGCGTCCTGGATCCAGCCCCAGGAGCCGCCCGCGTCGAGGCCGTCGCCGACGTCCTGGTAGATCTTCCAGGAGACCCCGGCGGACTCCAGGCGCTCGGGATAGGTCGTCCAGCTGTAGCCGGCCTCGTCGTTGCCGAGGACCGGGCCGCCGCCCTTGCCGTCGTTGCCGGTGTAGCCCGTCCACATGTAGTAGCGGTTCGGGTCGGTGGAGCCGATGAACGAGCAGTGGTACGCGTCGCAGATGGTGAAGGTGTCGGCGAGCGCGTAGTGGAAGGGGATGTCCTCGCGGGTCAGGTACGCCATCGTGGTGGAGGACTTGGCGGGTACCCACTTGTCGTACTTTCCGCCGTTGAAGGCGAGGTGCCCGTCGTTCCAGCCGTGGGGAAGGTCCTGGATGAACGCCATGCCCAGGTCGTCGGCGTCGGGGTGGAACGGCAGGATGTCCTTGGTGCCGTCCGACTGGTGCCAGACCGACTTGCCGTTCCGGAGGGTGACCGGGCGCGGGTCGCCGAAGCCGCGGACGCCTCTGAGCGTTCCGAAGTAGTGGTCGAAGGAACGGTTCTCCTGCATCAGGACGACGATGTGCTCGACGTCCTCGATCGTGCCGGAGCGGTGGTGCGCGGGAAGGGCCGCGGCACGCTCGATGCTGCTGGAGAGCGCGGTGAACGCGGCGGTGCCGCCCGCGAGCTGGAGGAAGCGGCGCCGATTCACTTGAGGCATGACGGAGTGACCTCTTGTCCTGAGCGGGGCGTGAGACGCCCAATGGTGAGAGAACCTGCGCGAAGCGAGTGTTCCAGCAACACCAAACGTCAGGAAAGGGTCGGATGGCGCCCATGTGAAAGTCGCCGGTACGAGTGATGCCGCCCGGCCCGATGCCTCCCGAAGTCCTGTGACGGCCGGCGCGGGAGGGGTGTCGTGAGCCGGTCGTGCGACGGAGGCGGCCCTGCCCGGACCCGACGGCACCGGCCACCGCTTCGCCCGCCTCCGCCGTGCCGGGTCCTCACCCGCGCCGGGTCTCGGACGCGCTCACCTCGGGCGCTCGGCGCTCGGCGCCCGGTGCCACGGTCACCGATACGTCCTGTCCGGCCGGGCTCGCGACGCCCGCCGCCAGGCCACCGGCAGCTGTTCCTCCCGCGCGCTCGCCGAGGCCCTCTCCTGGCCGTGCAGCAGGCCCCAGGTGAAGGCGGACTCGCCGGCCGTGTGCGCCGCCACGGCCAGACGGCGAAGCGTGTCACGGGCCACAACGCCGTCGTGGTGATCACCGCTGACCTTCTGTACCGCCTTGACCCGCTTGCCGAGACGGCGGGCGGGCTTGCCGAGGGCCGGACGGGCCGCCTGAGCGGCGTACCTCAGCCGCTTGGCGGCCTTGCGGGCCTGATGGATCGCCGTGTCGCGCTCCGAGCCCGGCGGCAGCTCCAGGGCCGGGACCATACGCCGCCGGAGTCGGTCGTACTCCTTCGTCAGCGCCTTGACCATCACCTTCTCGGGCGGCCGGGCGGCCTTGGCGCGCAGTGGCGGACGGGTGGTCAGCTCGTGCAGCCGCTCCAGAAGCTCCCTGTAGCGGGGCGAGGCCAGGGCGTCGAGGGTGCGCCGGCGGGCCTCGGCCCGCTGCGCCGCATCCCAGGCCGTCAGACGTGCGGTGACGGGACCGAGGACCAGTTCGCCGGGCAGCTCCCGCAGCCCCGTGCGCAGTCGGTCACCCAGCACTTCGTGGTCGCGTTCCGCTCCCAGCTCCCCGGCCAGCCACTTCAGTTCGGTGCGGATGGGCTCGGTGGCCTCGCGGTCCAGGACCAAGCGGTAGGACCGCAGGGCACTGCGCAGGCGACGGCAGGTGACGCGCATCCGGTGCACCGCGTCGGGTGTGCCGCGGCGCACCGCCGGGTCCAGCTCCACGAGTGCGCGCGCCTGTTCGCGGAGGTAGGCGCACACGTGCTCGCCGGCGGAGCCCGGGGCCACCCGAGGGGGCGCCTCCGGGGCGCCGTACTGATCCGGTGCCGTCTCCGCCAGGGCGCGGGCCAGCTTGGACGGGCTCTTCGCGCGGTCGATGCCCTTCTTGGCCAGTACCTTCTCGATACCGTCGAGCAGTGCGGGGTCACCCTCCTCGCCGAGCTCGACCTCCATCTCGGTCCACACGGCGTGATGGTCCTCGCCGAGCAGCGAGTCGGCACGCACGGTGTCCAGGCTCAGCTCGGCGAGGGTGCCGCCCTCGGTGTCGACGAGGTCGCGCACGGAACGGGTCGTCCGCAGGCGCACCACCGGCCGCAGTGGTGCGCCGCGGGTGCGGGAAGCGACCAGGTCACGGAGCGAGTCCGGGACCTCCTCGGACAACGGCACCCGGATCTCCTCGCGACTGTCGCCCTCCAGGGGCAGCTTGAGGTGCCAGCCGGCGTCCGTGCCGCCCGTCCTGCGTCGCAGGGTCGCCGAGCTGCGGGCCAGCCGCAGGTCGGCGGTGTCGAAATAGACGGCGTCCAGGTCCTCGATCCCCCGGTCGACCAGCGACGCGACCGGGTCCACGCCGGTCAGGTCGGGCAGCCAGGCGATGTCGTCGGCCGCAGGCGCCGCGTACTTGCGTTCTGTCTCTCGTTTCGACTGGGCCATACAGTGCCGGTTGACTGAATCGGGCGGGTCAAACACCTAGGCGCCCCCGCGCTTGCCGGTAGTGGCGTCGTCTACCAATAGTGGCGTCGTCCGAAGACGGCGTGCCCGAGGGAACCGAGGAGGAACAGGACGGCTCCGACGACGACCAGGATGATGCCGATCGTCCAGAGGACGGAGATGTTCGTCACGAAGCCGATGATGAGCAGAATGATCCCCAGGATGACCATGACGTCCTCCCTGCGAGGGGTGTTGTCACTGATGGCCGGGCGGCGAGGTGTGCCGGTTGTCCGTCACGTTCCCGCGGCACGCGGCCGCCCGCCGTCCGAGAGCAGCTCCTCGAACAGCGCACGGTAGTGGACCATGGCATTGCGTAGCTGCTCCGTGGTGGCCTTCCGCTGGGTGCCGAGCCGGTCGACCTCATGGGCCGCCCGATAGTGCTCCAGCGTCCGGCCGTGCTCGACCGACAGATCCCTCACCTGCTCCTCGAAGCCCTCCGTCGGATAGCCGCGGTCCCGCATCAAGGAGGTCACCAGGCGGTCGGCGTCGTGCACGGCGTCCTCGGGCCGGTCCACGAACTCCTCCTGCACGGTGGCCCACTCCCGGGCGTACCGGTCGCGGACACCGCTGGGCAGAGGCGTGATGTCGAGCGTCTCATGCCGTTTCTCGCGGGCTGTGAGCTCCCGTTCGGCCGCTCGCCGACCGCCGGTCTCCTCCACCGTCCTGTCGTATTCGGGGCCGAAGCGTCTGCGCAGTCGCCGACGGCGCATGAGGAGAGAAGACCCCAGTGCGATCAAGGCAAGCACCACCACGACGGGGATGATGATCGCCAGAAGTGTCCCGGTTGTCATCGGGCCACACCCCTTAAGACATGCCCGATAAGTTAGATAAGTTCTATTTCCGGTATCCCCCCGCGCCAGTGCCCGAAACCAGGGACCCGTCGGCGCGTGGAGGCCCGCGACGGGAAGCGTCGCACTCTTCACCGAGGCGACCTGGACGGTCACCCCGAGTGACCCCCGGGCGGATGGCCCCGCGCTTCGCCGGGCTCCGGACCCCTCGGATACGGGAGGATCCGGGCGGCGAGGCGCGGGGCCCCTCAGGGCGTCACGAGAGGTACGCCTCCACCTCGCTGAACTGGGCGGCCGGCCAGCCGGTGTTGGCGGTCACGTTCAGCCTCAGGTAGCGCAGGTTCGTGCCGTTCGGGAGGGTGACGGTCACCGTGTTGCCGGTCGCCGGGTCGAAGCGGTAGTCCTTCGAGCCGACCACGGTCGTGTACGCGGATCCGTCCGTGCTGCCCAGCACGGACAGGGTCTGGGTGCGTGCCTGCCAGGCCGCGAGCGGCGGCAGTTTCAGCACCAGTCGGCGCGCCGCCTGCGACGACCCCAGGTCGACGGTGAGGGACTGCGGGAAGGCGTTGTTCGTCGACTCCCAGTAGCTGTTCGCGTCCCCGTCGACCGCCTTGCCCGGGGTGTAGACGTCCTGGAAGCCGCTCGCGGTGGCCGGACGGCCCTTGGCGAGGTTGCGGTTCGGGTCCGGAGGCGGGTTGCCCTGGCCCGGCTGCGGCCAGGTCGAACAGTCTGACCAGGTGCTGCCCCAGCCGGAGTTGCCGCCGCCGTCGTTCAGCGTGAAAGCACCGGAGTTGGCCGGGTAGGGGCAGTTGTAGATGCCCGCCGAGCCCACTCCGGTGGCGGTCACATTGCGGAAGGTGGCGGCGCCCTGGGCCTCGGCCTGCACGACGACCGTGCCGGTGTTGCGCACGGTCGCGCCGTCCACCGTCACGTTTCTGACGGGGTAGCCGTGCCCGCCGCCGGAGACGAACTCGAAGGCGCTGTAAGGGCTGTCGTTGATCGTCGTGTTGGTGATGTTGACGGTGGCGTTGATGGCGCTGTCATAGGAGTCGACGCGCAACGCGCTCATGGGGTGGTTCCAGTTCGGGTTCATCGCCCCGGTGCGGACCAGCGTGTTGCCGTCGACCGTGATCGTGCCGGCCAGCGGATGGAAGGGGTCCAGGAACTTCTGGTTGGAGATGGCGATACCGCTGCCGAGGGCGTTGGTGTCGGAGATCAGGTTGTTCCTCACCGCGAGGTCCGTGCCGCCGTAGATCGCGATGCCGTTGGCGAGGTTCGGCTGCGAGATGGTGTTGTTCTCGAAGCTGCTGTTGGTGTCCGGCGAGTACAGCGACCACATGGCGAGCGCGTCGTCGCCCTGGTTGCGCAGGAAGTTGTTGCGGACCCGGACGCCCTTGGCGGTGCCGTTGAGGTTCAGACCGTCCGCGGTGGTGTCGAGGATACGGTTGTTCTCCACGACCAGGTTGTCGTTGTTGCCGGTCAGCCACAGGCCGACCTTCAGGTGCTGGAGCCACATCCCGGAGACGGAGGAGTTCGGGCCCAGCGAGCCGTTCACGAAGTTGTCGGGGCTGGAGTCCACCCGCTCGGTGACCTCACCGATGACGGCGAAGTCCTTGATGTGGACGTTGCCCGACGAGCCGGACTGGTCGATGAAGCGGGAGGTGCGCACCACGGAGTACCAGCCGCCGGCGCCCTGGAGGGTCACGTTCTGTACCCCGCTGAGCGAGGACGTCAGCCGATAGTCGCCCGGCGGGATCCACACCACTCCACCCTGGGCGGCGGCGATGGCGTCCCGGAAGGCCTGGGTGGAGTCCCCCTGTCCGCTTGGATCGGCTCCCCTGGAGGTCACGGAGACCGATCCGGCGGGCTGGGTGGCGGCCGCGGGGACCTGCTCGAAGTCGGCGACGTCGACCGTGACCTGCGTTCCCGTCGACTCGACGGCGACCTTGTCGCCCGCCTGGACGTTCTGCCCGAGCAGCAGCCGGGCGTTGTCGTAGAAGTGGTGGGTCTTCGCACCCGGGATCCAGCCGGTGTCGACGTAGGAGTACTTGGACGTCACCGCGAGGGTCTTCGACAGCCTGGTGCCGTTGACGTAGACGTTGAGCGTGCCGGACTGCCCGTCGGGAACGCTGTAGGCCACGTTCATGGCGTTGGCCGCACGCGGGACGGTGAACTCGACGCGCTGCCCGGACGTGAGGCGGACGGCCTGGCGGCCGGAGGCCTCGGAGGCGAGGGTGCCCTGGGTGTAGTCGGGGCCGATCCTCGTTCCGGTGGTGGTGGCCGACTCGGCCTCGACCGAGCTGAAGGGCAGGGTGGCGCCCGCGGCCGCGTGGGCGGCGGGTGCGCCGAGGGTGACGAGCATGCCGGCGGCGAGGGCGACGGCCGCCGCGATTGCCGGCATGCGCCTGACAGATCTGACCGTGTTGGTGCCGGGGTTGCCGTGCATGTGCTGATCCCTTCGTGGTGGGGGTACGGGGATAGCGCGGTGCGGGGCGGCTGTCAGGCGCGCAGCCAGACCGCCGTGTCCTTCGGTAGGCGGCCCCGTTCGTCCAGGGGGCCGCTGGCCAGCAGGGGCGGGGAGGAGGCGGGCAGTTCGACGGGGGTGTCGGCGAGGTTCACCACACAGCTCGCGCCTCCCGCTCGGGTGAAGGCGAGGACGCCTTCGGGGGTGGGCAGCCAGGTGAGCGGGCCGTCCCCGAAGACCGGCCGGAGGCGGATCGCCTCGCGGTAGAGGCCGAGCATGGAGCCGGGGTCGGCCGCCTGGAGGTCGGCCGCGTACGCCGGCCAGTACGCGGGCTGCGGCAGCCAGGGCTCCCCGCCGAATCCCGCGTGGGGTGCGTCGGCCCTCCACGGCAGCGGCACCCGGCAGCCGTCGCGGCCCGGGTCGGTGCCACCGGAGCGGAAGTACATCGGGTCCTGGATGCGGTAGGGGGGGATGTCGGCCTCGGGCAGGCCGAGTTCCTCGCCCTGGTAGACGTAGACCGCGCCCGGCAGGGCCAGCGACAGCAGGGCGGCCGCACGGGCGCGCCGGGTACCGAGAGCCAGGTCGGTGGGGGTGCCGAAGGCTTTGGTGGCGAAGTCGAAGCCGGTGTCCTCGCGGCCGTAGCGGGTGACCGTACGGGTGACGTCGTGGTTGCACAGCACCCAGGTGGCCGGGGCCCCGACGGGGGCGTGCTCGGCGAGGGTGTCGTCGATCGACCTGCGCAGCCGGCGCGCCTCCCAGGGGCATGAGAGAAACGAGAAGTTGAAGGCGGTGTGCAGCTCGTCGGGGCGCAGATAGCGGGTGAAGCGTTCGGTGTCCGGGAGCCACACCTCGCCCACGAAGACGCCGCCGTACTCGTCGGCCACCCTGCGCCAGGAGCGGTAGACCTCGTGCAGTTCGTCCCGGTCGACATACGGGTGGGGGTCGCGGCCCTCGACGAAGTCGGGCAGACGGGGGTCCTTGACGAGCAGGGCGGCCGAGTCGATGCGGACGCCCGCCACGCCCCGCTCGAACCAGAAGCGCAGGATGTCCTCGTGCTCCTGGCGGACCGCAGGGTGGGCCCAGTTGAGGTCGGGCTGCTCGGGCGCGAACAGATGGAGGTACCAGTCGCCGTCTGGCAGCCGGGTCCAGGCCGGGCCGCCGAACTGGGAGGTCCAGTCGTTGGGCGGGAGTTCGCCGCCCGGACCGCTGCCGGGTCGGAAGTGGAACAGCTCGCGCTCGGGGCCGCCGGCGAGGGCTGCGCGGAACCAGGGGTGCTGGTCGGAGACGTGGTTGGGCACGATGTCGACGATCGTGCGGATGCCCGTCTCCCGCGCTTCGGCGATCAGCTTCTCGGCCTCCGCGAGCGTGCCGAAGGCCGGGTCGATGGCACGGTAGTCCGCGACGTCGTAGCCGCCGTCCTTCATCGGTGACAGGTACCAGGGGTTGAACCACAGGGCGTCCACACCCAGTTCGGCGAGATAGGGCAGTCTGGAGCGCACGCCCGCGAGGTCGCCGGTGCCGTCCCCGTCACCGTCCGCGAAGCTGCGGACGTACACCTGGTAGATGACGGCGGAGCGCCACCAGGCGTCGTTCCGCGGCCCGCCCCGGGGGCCGTGGCCGCCCCGGTTGCCGTTGTCGTGGCGGTCGCCGTGGTCGTTGTGGTCCTTCCGGGCATGGGTGGGCTGTCCCACGATGCCTGCCTTTCTGCTCTGGGGACGGGTCGGCGTCAGCCCTTGGTGCTGCCCGCGCCGATCCCGGCGATGATGTGCCGCTGGAAGACGAGGAAGAGCGCGACCATCGGGATGCTGGCGATGACCATCGCGGCGATGAGCACGGTCAGCTGGATGTTCTGCGACAGCTGGACCAGTGCCACGCTGATCGGCTGCTTGTCGGTGTCGGAGAAGACCATCAGCGGCCACAGGAAGTCCTGCCAGACCGCGACCAGGGCGAAGATCGACACGACGCCGAGCACCGGTCGTGACATCGGCAGCACGATCGACCACAGGGTGCGCAGCCGTCCGGCGCCGTCGATCTCGGCGGCCTCCAGTACGTCCCTGGGGAGCTGGTCGAAGAACCGCTTGAGGAGGTACAGGTTGAAGGCGTTGGCGACCGCCGGCAGCCAGATCGCGAGGGGGTCGTTCAGCAGGCTCGTGTGGATCAGCGGCAGGTCGGCGACGGTCAGGTACTTCGGTACGACCAGCGCCTGGGCCGGGACCATCAGGGTGGCGAGGACACCGCCGAGGATGACCTTGCCTAAGACGGGCCTCAGCTGGGACAGGGCGTAGGCGGCGGCCGTGCACAGCACCAGCTGGAACAGCCAGGCCCCGGCCGCCTGGACCACCGTGTTCCACAGATGCTGCGGAAGCTGCATCAGGTCCCAGGCGTCGGTGTAGCCGCTGAGCTGCCAGTGCCGGGGTACGAGGGTGGGCGGGGTCTGGGCCACCTCGTCCGGTGACTTCATCGCGCCGGTCACCATCCAGTACACGGGGAAGAGGAAGGCGAGCGCGAACAGGGCGACGACAGCGGCGAAGACGGTCCAGTACAGGGCCTTGCCGCGCGGGCGGGCCAGAGCGGCCGGCGAGATCAGGGTCCGGGTGCTCATACGGTGTCCTCCCCGGAGCGGGTGAGCCGGAGATAGACGGCGGAGAAGAGGCCGAGCAGTACGAGGAGCATGACGCTCAGCGCGCAGGCCCCGCCGAAGTCGTTGTAGAGGAAGGCGTACTTGTAGATGAGGTACAGAACGGTGACCGTTGCGTTCTCCGGTCCGCCACCGGTGATCACGAACGGTTCGGTGAAGATCTGCATGGTGGCGATGATCTGAAGGAGCAGCAGCATCAGGATGACGAACCTGGTCTGCGGGATCGTCACATGCCGGACGCGCTGGAGGAGGTTCGCGCCGTCCAGTTCGGCGGCCTCGTACAGCTCGCCGGGGATGGAGGCGAGCGCCGCCAGATAGATCAGGACGGTGCCGCCCATGTTGGCCCAGGTCGCCACGAGCACCAGGGAGACGAGAGCGGTGTCGGCGCCGTTGGTCCAGTTGGAGGTGGGCAGGTGCAGAAAGCGCAGCGCCTCGTTGGCAAGACCGGCCCCGGGATCGTAGAACCACTTCCACAGCAGGGCGCTGACCACCGGCGGAATCATGACCGGCAGATAGACCACGACCCGGAAGAAGGCCCTGGCGTGCCGGAGTTCGTTCAGGACGAGGGCCAGCACGAAGGGGACCGCGAAGCCGATCAGCAGGGCGAGCAGTGTGAAGGTGAGCGTGTTGCGCCAGGCCGCCCCGAACTCCGGGTCGTGCAGCACCCGGGTGAAGTTGGCGATGCCGACCCACTCGGGCGAAGAGCCGGGCGTGTACTTCTGGAAGGCGATCACGACCGCGCGGATCGCCGGATACCAGGAGAACAGGGCGAAGCAGACGAGGCCGCCGAGGAGGAAGCCGTACGCGCGCGCCTGGTCGGCGAGGCGGCGCCGCCCCCGGCCCCCTGCCGGGGTCGGCGCCTGCACCGGGTGTACGGCGATCGCCTCTACGGGCCGTCGTGCGGCGGTCTTCGTCATGGGTGTCAGCTCCGGGCCAGGATGGTGTCGATCTTCCCGGAGGCGTCCTTGAGGAGCTGGTCGATGTCGGCGTCCTTCTTCGTCAGCACGGCGGAGACGGTGCCGTCGAGGACGGAGTAGATCTGCTGGGCGTTGGGCGGCTCGATCTTCATCCGGAGGCTCTGGTTGCCGTCCAGGAAGGACTGGTAGTTCTCCACCGGCACATTGGCGTTGGCCTTCTTCGCCTGCTGGTCCCTGGCGTCGGCGGCGCCGGTGAACAGCCGGGGCTCGGGCAGGCCCACGGGTGCGTTGTTCTTCTTGGCGCGGGCGTAGTCGCCGAGGAAGCCCTTGCCCGGGGTGAGGAACATGTGGTCGAGCCACTTCAGGCCCGCCCGGATCTGCGCGGGTGTGTCCTTCTTGTTGAACATGTAGCCGTCGCCGCCGATGAGCGTGCCCTTGTCGCCGGGCATGGGGGCGATGGCGAGGTCGTCGTAGTTGCCGCCCTTCTCCTTCACCAGGATCGGGATGTTGTCGGGGGCGGAGAGGTACATGCCGAGCTTTCCGGAACCCATCATCTGCTGTACGTCGTTGATGACGAGGAGCTGCTTGCTGCCCATGGAGTTGTCGGTCCAGCGCATGTCGTGCAGGTTCTGAAGCGCGGCGCGCCCCTCGGGGGTGTCGACCGCGGCCTTCTTGCCGTCGGCGGCGACGACGTCACCGCCCTGGGAGTACAGCTCGGCCGTGAAGTGCCAGCCGCCCTGGTTCTGGGCGCTGTAGTCGGCATAGCCCACGGTGCCGTTGCCGAGCGCGGCGATCTTCTTGGCGTCGGCGCGTACTTCCTCCCACGTCGTGGGCGGCTTGTCGGGGTCGAGGCCGGCCTTCTGGAAGAGCTTTTTGTTGTAGATCAGGCCCATGGAGTAGCCGGTGCGCGGAATGCCGTAGATCCTGCCGTCGACGGTGTAGATGTCGCGCAGCTGCTTCTGCAGGGTGTCGTAGCTCTTCAACTCCTTGACGTACGGGGTGAGATCGGCCGCCTGCCCGGTGTCGACGACGTGCTCGACATCCGTGAAGTACGTGTAGAACACGTCCTCCATCTGGCCTCCGGCGAGCTTGGCGTCGAAGGTCTTGGGGTCCTCGCAGGGGAATGCGTCGTGGGCGACGACGTCGATGTCCGGGTTCTGCTTCTCGAAGGAGGCGATGTCCTCCTCGAAGAACCGGCGGTCGACCTTGGCGCTCTTGGGCGGCTCGCAGTTGACCGTGATGCGCGTCTTGCCGCTCGCGGGGCCGTCGTTCGACCCGCAGGCGGAGACGGCGAGGGCGAGGGAGCAGACGCCGATCGCGGCGAAGGTGCGGCGGAACCCGGTGCTTCTCATCGGTGGACCCCTCTGGGCAGGAGCGGTGGGCGCCGCACACTCAAGCACCGGCGACATCTCTTCGCAAGATGTCGCGCAGAATCTGTAATTATTCGACAGCAGGATGGATCTCAAGCACGAGGCGCTTGCGCGGTCGATCCGCGCACCACCAACTCCGGCTCGAACAGCAGCTCGTCGGCCTGTACGGAGCTCCCGCCGATCTGGACGCTGAGCAGCTCGACCACGGCCTTGCCCATCGACTCGATGGGCTGCCGGACGGTGGTGAGCGGGGGTTCCGTGCAGTTCATCAGCGCGGAGTCGTCGTAGCCCACGACGGAGATCTGCCCGGGCACCTCGAGCCCCTTGCGGCGGGCGGCCCGCACGACGCCCAGGGCCAGCGGGTCACTGGCGCAGATGAACCCGGTGACCCCGCGGTCGATGAGCTTGGCCGCCGCCGCGTGACCGCCCTCGATCGAGAACATGGCGCGGGCCACGAACGCGTCCGGCAGTTCCCCGGCGATCGCCCGCGCCGCCGCCAGCTTGCGGGCCGAGGGCACATGGTCGCCCGGGCCCAGCACGAGACCGATCCGCTCGTGGCCCAGCGAGGCGAGGTGCCGCCACGCCTGCTCGACGGCCACGGCGTCGTCGCAGGAGACACCCGGGAAGCCGAGGTGCTCGATGGCCGCGTTGACCAGCACCACCGGGATGTTCCGGTCCGCGAGCAGCCGGTAGTGGTCGTGCGGGGCGTCCGCCTGCGCGTACAGCCCGCCGGCGAAGACCACACCGGACACCTGCTGTTGCAGCAGCAGCGTCACGTAGTCGGCCTCCGAGACACCGCCCTTGGTCTGGGTGCACAGCACCGGGGTCAGCCCCAGCTGGGCGAGCGCGCCGCCGATCACCTCGGCGAAGGCGGGGAAGATGGGGTTCTGCAACTCCGGCAGGACCAGGCCGACGAGCCGCGCCCGCTCGCCGCGCAACTGCGTGGGCCGCTCGTAGCCGAGGACGTCGAGTGCGGAGAGCACCGCCTGCCGGGTGGCTTCGGAGACTCCGGGCTTGCCGTTGAGCACCCGGCTGACCGTGGCCTCGCTGACCCCGACCTTCTTCGCCACCTCAGCAAGTCGTCGCGTCATGCACGCAAGAATAGCGCAAGTAATGCAAGACGCTTGCGTAAGCCAGGGGTAGCCCGCCGGGTCGGCGGGATACCCCTGGCCGCTACACCCGGCTGCCGGTCGCCGTGTCCGACGACAGTCGCTGGGCGAGGTAGATCGGGAGGACGGACAGCAGGACCAGAACGGCCGCGACCACGTTCACCACCGGGGCCTGCTGGGGCCGGGTCATATTGTTGAAGATCCAGATGGGCAAAGTCTCGATGCCGGGACCGGCGGTGAACGTCGTCACCACGATCTCGTCGAAGGAGAGCGCGAAGGCGAGCAGCCCACCCGCGAAAAGCGCCGAGCGCACCAGCGGGAAGGTCACGTCGGCGAAGGCGCGGAAGGTGTTCGCGCCGAGGTCCATCGCCGCCTCCTCGTACGAGCCGGCGGTACGGCGCAGCCGGGCGACGACATTGTTGAACACGACGACGATGCAGAAGGTGGCGTGGCCGACGATCACGGTGAACAGGCCGAGGCCCACGCCGAGCGGCTCGAGAACCGTACTGAACGCGGAGTTGAGGGCGATGCCGGTGACGATGCCGGGCAGCGCGATCGGCAGGACCACCACGAAGGAGATGGCGTCCCGGCCGAAGAACCGGTGCCTGGCCACCGCGAAGGCGATGAGTGTGCCGAGGGCGAGCGCGATGGCGGTGGCGCCGAGCCCCGCCTTCACCGACACCCACAGCGCCTCTCGCGCACCGGAGTTGCCCCATGCCACCGACCACCAGTGCAGGGTCAGTCCGGGCGGCGGCCAGCTCGCGCTGCGGTCCGGGTTCAGGGAGTTGACGAGGACCAGCAGCAGCGGCACGTAGATCACCGCGAAGCCGAACCCGGCGGCGACGCGCAGCGCGATGCGCGAGGAACGGGAGAGTTGCACGGTCGGCTCCTCTACAGACTGCTCAGGGCGCCCGTGCGGCGCATCGCCAGCAGGTACAGCACGATGACGACGACCGGGACCGTGCCGAGGGCGGCGGCCATGGGCAGGTTGAGTTCGATGTTGGAGTAGACGAGGTTGCCTATGAGCTGTGTCTTGCCGCCCACGATCTGCACGGTGATGTAGTCACCGAGGCTGAGCGAGAAGGTGAAGATCGAACCGGCGGCGACCGACGGCAGGACCATGGGCAGGACGACGGAGCGGAAGGTCCGGCCGGGCCGGGCACCCAGGTCCGCCGAGGCGTCGAGCAGGCTGGCGGGCAGCTGCTCGAGCGCGGTGTGGACCGGGAGGATCATGTACGGCAGCCAGAGGTAGGTCAGCGTGATGACGGCCGCCGGGAGTCCGAACCCGGGCCCGCTCAGCCCGAACGGCTTCAGCATCCAGTCCGCGAGCCCGCCCTGGGACAGGATCAGCCGCCACGCGTACACCTTGACCAGGTAACTCGCCCACAGCGGCGTGAGGATGGCCACCACCAGCAACGGGCGCCACCTGGGCCGGGCGACACGGGCGGTGTAGAAGGCCAGCGGGAAGGCGATCACCGCGCACAGGACGGTGACCGCGAGGGCCACGCCGATGCTGCGCAGGATCACCTGGCGGAAGACGGAGGTGGTCAGCAGCGCCTGGAAGTTGTCGGTGGACCAGACCTTCACCACCTCGGAGGTGAAGGAGTTCGTCGTCCAGAACGCGGAGACGAACAGCACCGTAAGCGAGCCGAGATAGAGCACGGCCAGCCACAGCAGGGGCGCGGTCAGCAGCAGGGACAGCCGCAGCCGCCGGCGGCGGTGCAGCAGCCCGGCGAGCCGCCGGACGGGGGTCCGTCCGGCGGCCGGCAGGGTGGCGCTCATCGTCGTGACCTCAGCCCTTGATCTCGGTCCACGCCTGGACCCACTTCGCGTACGGCACGCACTTGACGTCGGTGCGGCCGTCGAGGCACTGCTCGATGGGGGTGTTCCAGAAGGCGACGCTCTTCCAGTAGGCCGTGTCGGCCGCGTGGTAGGTGGTGCAGAAGTTCTTGTCGCTGGTCTCGGCGCACGCCTTGGCGTTGGACGGGGCCTCACCGAAGTACTCGGCGACCTGGGCGTTGACCTTCGGCGAGATGATCCAGTTCAGCCACTGGTAGGCGCAGTTGGGGTGCTTGGCCTTGGCCGAGAGCATCCAGGTGTCGGACCAGCCGGTCGAGCCCTCCTTGGGCACGAAGGCCTTGACCTTGGCGCCCTCGCTCTGTGCGAGGTTGGCGATGACCTGCCAGGTGGTGCCGACCACGGAGTCGCCGCTCTTGAAGGCGGACACCTCCTTGAGGTAGTCGCCCCAGTACTCGCCGACGTCGGCGTTCTGCTGCTTCAGCAGGGCGACGGCCGCGTCGAACTGCTTCTGGTCCAGCGCGTACGGGTCCTTGATCTTCAGCTCGGGCTTGGTGGCCTTGAGGTAGAGCGCGGCGTCGGCGATGTAGATCGGGGAGTCGTACGCGGTGACGTGGCCCTTGTACTTCGACGCGTCGTCGAAGACGGCGGACCACGAGGTCGGCGCGGGCTTGACCTTCTCCGTGTTGTACATCAGCAGGTTGGCGCCTCGTCCGTGCGCGATGCCGTACGCCTTGCCCTTGACGGAGTTCCACGCCTGGAGCTTCAGGTCGCCGAACACGTCCTTGTAGTTCGGCACGAGGGCGGTGTTGACCGGTGCCGCGTCGCCGGAGGCGATCAGGCGCAGGGATGCGTCGCCGGAGGCGGAGACCGCGTCGTACTCGCCGGTCTTCATCAGCTTGACCATCTCGTCGGAGCTGGCCGCGACCTTGGAGTGAACCTGACAGCCGGTTTGCTTCTGGAAGTCGCTGACCCAGTTCACCTTGGCGTCGTTGGAGCCGTCCTCGACATAGCCGGCCCAGGCGACGAGGTTGACCTGCCCCTCGGACTTGCCGAGCTTCGACTGGGCCTTGAGGTCCGGCGGGTTGAGGCCGGTGGAGGAGGAGCCGCCCGAGCCGGACGAGCCGGACGACCCGCAGGCGGTGGCCGCGAGCAGCACCGCGACGGCGGCGGCGGCTTTGAGAGTACGAGTGAGACGCACGACGTTCTCCATAGGTGACGGTGGCGGTGTGGGGGGCAGCGGGCGTGGGGGGTCAGCCGGCTTCGGGGACCTGGACGGCGTGGCGGCGGTGCCACTGGAGGCGCACCCGGGTGCCGCGGTAGGCGGCGACGTCCTCGGAGGAGGTCTCCAGGTTCTGCTGGAGCGCGGTGAGGCGTCCGCCCGCGTCGAGGTCGACGAGGAAGCGGGTGGCGTCTCCCAGGTAGACCACTTCGGCGACGGTGCCGGTGGCGGTGGAGTGCTCCGGCTCGTCCGCCATGGCGGACTCCTTCAGGACGCGGATCTTCTCGGGCCTGATGCTGTACGTGCCCCCGGTGCCGACGACCTGCTCGGCCGCCGCGCCCTGGAGCAGGTTCGAGGTGCCGACGAAGGAGGCGACGAACGCGGTGGCGGGGCGCTCGTAGATCTCAGCCGGGGTGCCGACCTGCTCGATGCGGCCCTGGTTGAAGACGGCGATGCGGTCGCTCATCGTCAGGGCCTCCTCCTGGTCGTGGGTGACGAACACGAAGGTGATCCCGACCTCGCGCTGGATCGCCTTGAGTTCGACCTGCATCTGCTCGCGCAGCTTGAGGTCGAGGGCGCCGAG
Source organism: Streptomyces sp. NPDC047079 (assembly GCF_040643755.1). Taxonomy (NCBI): domain Bacteria; kingdom Bacillati; phylum Actinomycetota; class Actinomycetes; order Kitasatosporales; family Streptomycetaceae; genus Streptomyces; species Streptomyces sp. NPDC047079. The sequence continues at coordinate 36,234 of NZ_JBEYUZ010000023.1, read as the reverse complement.
CGGCTCGTCGAGGAGGAGCAGACGGGGGCGGCCGACGAGGGCGCGGGCGAGCGCGACCCGCTGGCGCTGGCCGCCGGAGAGCTGTGCGGGCCGCCGCTTGCCGAAGGCTTCGAGGCGTACGTCGGCGAGCGCCTCGCGGGCCCGGGCGAGCCGCTCGGCCTTGGGTACCTTGCGGACCTTGAGGCCGTAGGCGACGTTCTGCTCGACCGTCATGTGCGGGAAGAGGGCGTAGTCCTGGAAGACGGTGTGCACGTCCCGCTCGAAGGGCGCGAGGCCGGTGACGTCCTGGCCGGCCAGCTCGATGGTGCCGGAGGTGGGGCTCTCGAAGCCCGCGATCATGCGCAGGACGGTGGTCTTGCCGGAGCCGGACGGGCCGAGCATCGAGAAGAACTCCCCGTCGGATATCCCCAGGTCCACTCCGGCCACCGCGGTCGTGTCACCGAACTCCTTCCGCAGCCCCTGCAGCCGGATCGCGCTTCCCTCCATGGACGGGAACCTTTCTGGTGCACTCTTCCGTTCTTGCCTTCGACTCGTAAAGATATGAACTCATAGTTCAAAGCTCAAGACCCCCTTAGGGTAAAGGTTGAGTCAACGCACAAGGTGGTGGCCGTGAAGCACAACTGGGGCGGCGGGGCCCGGAGAGCCGTGTTCTCTCCGGTGGACACCCGCGCGCGCGTGGAGACGGTCGTCCGCCGCCTCAGCGACGCCATCGAACTCGGGCTGCTCGCCGACGGGGAGCAGCTCCCCGGCGAGAGCGAGCTGGCGGGACAGCTCGGCGTGTCCACCGTGACCCTGCGGGAGGCGCTCATGGCGCTGCGGCAGCAGGGCCTGGTCACCACCCGGCGGGGACGCGGCGGCGGCAGCTTCGTCTCACTGCCCGCCGACCCGGCCGAGGAGCGGATCAAGCAGCGGCTGGCCGGCTGGAGCACGGAGGAGCTGCGCGATCTCGGCGACCACTGGGCGGCCGTCTCCGGCGCCGCCGCCCGTCTCGCCGCCCAGCGCACCGAGCCGGACGATCTCCAGCCGCTGCGGCGCACCCTGGAGGAGTTCGCGGCGGCCGAGGACGCGGCGGCCCGCACCCGGGTCTACGGCCGGTTCCATGTGGAGCTGGCGGCGGCCGCACAGTCCGCCCGGCTCACCCGGGAGCAGGTCTCGCTCCAGACGGAGGTCGGGGCGCTGCTGTGCCTCGTCCTCGGGGACGACTCCTATTGCGAAGAGGTGGCGGACCGTCATCTCTCCGTGATCTCAGCGGTGCAGGATGGGGCGCACGAATCGGCCAGGGAGCTGGCCGAACGGTGCGTACGGGAATCGACGGCACGGCTCATCGCGCTGCGCCTCGCCCTGTAGGACGCGCCGGCCTTCGGTCCGTGTGCGCGGGAGGGCGTCGATGAGCACGAGCCACGGTCTGGTCGCCCCGCCCGAAGGCGACGTGGCGGCACGGGTGCGGTCCGCGCTGGAGGCGGTGTTCGACGCCGTTGCGGAGACCCGCGCCGACACGACGGCGCTGCTCGCACGGGTGGCGGGCCGGGGCCGAGGGCCCGCGACCGTGGACCTGGCGGCGCTGCGCCCGGGCCTCCACGCCCGGCTGCTACGGCATGAGCTGGTCTCCGGGGTCGGGTTCGTCGCGGACCCCGGGCTGCTGAGCGACGTTCCGGCATGGCTGGAGTGGTGGCAGACCGGCGCGGGCGGCGGCGTACGGCCCCTGCTGCTCGACCTGGACCCGGCGCGCTCGGCGTACTCCGACTACACGCACTGGGACTGGTTCGCGCTGCCCCGTGACACCGGGCGGCGGGCGGTGGCCGGCCCCTACGTGGACTACCTCTGCTCCGACGAGTACAGCCTCACCCTGTCGGCGCCCGTCCACGTGGCGGGTCGCTTCGCGGGCGTGGTCGCGGCCGACGTCTACCTCCGGCACTTCGAGGCGGCGGCGCTCCCGCTGTTGCGCGCCCTGCCCTCGCCCGCCCACCTGGTCAATGCCCGCGGCCGGGTGGCGGCCTCGGCCGACCCCGCGCATCTGGCCGGATCGCTCACCAAGGGGCCCGACTTCGCCGCCGTACTGGAACGGGCACGACCGGAGGTCTGGCGGGGGCTGCGGCTGGTCCCGTGCGACGGGATACCGCTCGTGCTCGTCGTCGGCCGCTGAGCCGGACGGCCGCCGCGGGCCCCGGCGCCGTCGGTGACCTGAACACCGACGGAGCCGGGGCGGTGGAGAGAGTCTTCACTCCGGCTGCACGGGCACCACGCTGAGGTGGCCCGTCGTGCGCCGGGTTCGGCGCGGACCCCGCCCTGCGGGCGCCGGGCGGCGCGCCTCGCGCAGCACCAGCGTCAGTTTCGAGTACCCCATGGCCTCCAGGGTCTTGGGCGTCTCCCCCACCACCCGGCAGTCGCCGCCCCAGCGCGGATCGGGGTGCAGCAGGGGGCGCACCGCCCCGTCGTGCTCCATGGCGTGCGAGCCGACCGCGCGGATCCAGTGCGGCAGGCCCTGCCGGTAGGCGGCCTCCATGATCGGGTCCTGGGCGATCTCGCGGCGGATGGCCTGGAGCCCCTGGTCGTGGCCGTGCCGCTCCACCGCCGCCGCGAAGTGTGCCAGCATCGGCAGGCACCAGCTCGACTCGTGCTCGCCGAGGACCGTGCCCGCCTCCGGGTGGAACAGCACGAATCGCAGGAAGTTGTCACCGGGCATGGCCGTCGGATGCGGCCCGACCCCGCGGAAGAGGGCCTCGAACGCCGTGTTCGCGAGCACGACGTCCCAGCGGTGGTCGAAGACGACGGACGGGAAGGGGACGGCTTCCAGAAGCATGGCGTAGTCCCGCAGATACGCCCTTGCTTCCGGACTCTCGGGGACGGGCCGCGGCTGCGACCGCTGCCCTCCTGCCTGAAACGCCATCGGGAGGTCACCCCTCTTGCCCTTGCGGCCTTCACGCGGCGCCCCGATCCTGCTGCCCCGGATCGAGCCGTGTCAACTATCGTGGCATTTGGCGTCCGTTGACGGCCGAATCTCGCCACAGTTGTGGCGAGACCTGGATGTGAGTTCGAGACAACGGTTAATCTCCGGGTGGTTCCGGACGACCATGAGAACGATGTGAGAAGAGACGTAGGAGATCTGTCGGTGACGGATGGCTTCGAGGTTCCGGGCGCCACGGCGACGGGTCTGCTGCCGGCCGTCGTGGCGCGGGTCACCGCCCTCGCCGACCGGCTGGGCGTGCCGCACGAGGAGATCTTCGACGTCGCGCGCCTGTCGGTCGCCTCCGGGGTCCCGGAGCCGGTGGTGAAAGCCCTGCTGAGCGGTGTGCCCGCCGGGGAGCCGGATCTTCAGACGCGCTTCCTGCAACGGCTCGACCTGTTGCGCCGCACCCGGCTCAAGCCCAACGGCCGCAAGTACACCCAGCAGGAGATCGCCGACGGCGCGGGCATGTCCCGCCAGCAGGCGGGTGCCCTCATCAACGGCGACCGGCGCCCCACCATGGAGCACTGCGACGCCATTCAGCGCTTCTTCAGGGTGCATGCCGGGTTCCTCACGGCCGAGGACCCCGAGGCGCTCGCGAACGTCCTCCAGCGCTCGGAGCAGGAGCTCCTCCAGCAACTCGCCGACCGCGAGCGCGCGGCGGCCGACACCGCCGACGATCCGCTGGAACGGCTGCTTCAGGACCACGGCGTCCGCGGCATCGCCTGGCGGGCGGCCCAGCTGCCCACCGACCAGCACCGCGACAAGGTCGCGGAGTGGCTGGACATGCTCCTGGAGAGCGTCAAGCGGCCCGAGTCCTGATCCGGGGGAGAACCGTGGGCATCGGAAGGGAAATGCGCCGCCTGTGCGGCGAGTTGGTCGCGGAGCTGTCGCTCCCGGTACCGGCGGCACCCGCCGACCTCTACGCCGCGCTGTGCGCGGGCATGAGCAGACGGCGCGGCCGTCCCGTCCAGTTCCGTACGGCCCCCTTCCCGCCCGGTACCGCGAGCGGCCTCTGGCTCGACATGGCCGACCAGGATCTCGTGGTCGTCGAGGAACGCACCGCCCCCGACCACCAGTTGGTGATCCTCGGCCACGAACTGTGGCACATGAACGCCGGCCACCACGGCCACCCCGTGCAGGGGGCGACGGTCGCGGCGCGCCTGCTGAGCGACACCGCCGACCTGCAGGCGACCGTGCGCAAGGTCGCCGCCCGCACGTACTTCGACCTCTCCGACGAGAAGGAGGCCGAAAGCTTCGGTCTTCTCTTGGCCAGCAAGTGCCGTACGTGGCTGGCCGGTTCGTCGCTGCGCGGACCCGTCACGCGGGACGACCTGGCGGGCCGCATCGAGGCGTCGCTCGGCTACCGCGGGCCGCAGGGCCGCTGAGCGGCCCCGGGGCACCGACACGATGGACGGTTCGAGCTACTACATACCCGCCACCGCGATGGCGGTCGCCTTCGCCTTCAAGGCACCCGCGCTGCTGCGCTCCTGGCGCGATCCGCTGCTGCGGTCCGTGTGCGCGCTGCTCGCCCTGGCGGCGTCGGTCTTCTTCTTCGCGGCGCCACCGACGATCACCGAGGTCAACCACCTCACCGGCATCACCAATGTCTCGGCCCCGCTGGTGTACGCCCTGCTGAGCGCGTTCAGCGCGTCCTGCCTGGTGCTCGTCGTCAACTGGCGGGGCGGGCCTCCCGCCGTCACCGGCACCCTCACCCGGCGGATCACCATGGGCTACGGCGTGGTCATGGCCGCCCTGGTCGTCCTGTTCGCCCTGGGCGACGCGCCGGTGGAGCGGCTGCGGGACTTCGACACCTACTACGCCCGCGCCCCGTACATCCGCGAGATGATCGTGCTGTACCTGGCGGCGATGACCGTGGCGGGCCTCGCGATGACCGTGCTGTGCTGGCGGTGGGCTCTCCAGGTCCACGGCTGGCTCAGGGCCGGACTGCTGGTCATCGTGACCGGCTATCTGTTCAACCTTGCCTATCTGGCGACCAAGTTCACGGCCGTGATCGCCCGTTGGAGCGGCGGAAACCTCGACGACCTCAGCACCTACGCGGCCCCCGCGCTCGCCTCCATCGGCGGCCAGGTCAGCGCCGTGGGCTTCTGTCTGCCGCTGGCCTGCCAGCGCGTCGGGGACAACTGGGCCACCTGGTCGACCTATCGCCGGCTCGGACCGCTGTGGCGCGAGCTGAGGCCGGTGTCCACCCACACCGGCCGCGAGGGGCGCATCTCCTGGTGGTCGTCGGCGGAGCTACAGGTCACACAGCGGGAGTCCGACATCCACGACGGCATGCTGAGCCTGTACCCCTACTTCGACCCGGCGGTCCGCGCACGCGCGTACGACGCCGCCGTGGCGGCGGGCTCCTCCCCGGTCCAGGCGCGGGCGGAGGCCGACGCGGCGATGGTCGCGGCGGCGGTAAGGGCCAGGGCGGACGATCCGGAGGGCCGGGTCATCGGCACGGCACAGGCGGCTGCCGGACCCCACGACAGCCCGCGTGACCTCGTGCGCATGTCCCTGGCCCTGCGCAGCTCACCCGTCGTCGCGGCCGTCCGGGGCTCGGCCGGAGCGCGGCTTCCATGACGAACGGGCCGACGGGCCGAGAACGCATCAGTCGCGCCCGGACAATGCCCGGGACCGCTCTCCGCGGAGAGTGCGCATCACGCCGACCGCAGGCGCATGGGGGTGCCACGTGAAGACGTACCTGGATCTGCACCGGGAGTTCTCCGCCGACATCGACGCGGAGCTGGAGGCCGTGCTCGCCCGGACGGGCGGGTCCGCGCCCGCCGTCCGCGACGCCGTCGCCCGGCTCCTGCGGCACCAGCCGATGAAATACCCGCTGTCCGTACTGCCGTTGCTGGTGCACGGCGCGGAGACCGGTGAGCCCGCACCGGCCCTGCCCCTGTCGGCGGTGCACGTGCTGTGGTGGACGTCGGCCTGCTATCTCGACGACCTGGCCGACGGAACGGGCGCGACCCTGCCCGAAGGCCTCGGCCTGCACGAGGCGCTGCTCGCGGCCATCGTCACCGGACAGCTCCTGCCGCTCCAGGTCCTGGACTCGCCCCGGGTCCCGGCCGCCGTCCGGCCCGCGTTGACGGCCGAACTGCTGAACAGCGGGGTGGCGGCCGCCGAGGGGCAGATGGAGGACATGCGCAAGACCAGGGGCGAGGCGAGCCGGAAGGCGGTCCTCGATGCCTACCGGGGAAAGTCGGGCGCTCCCTTCGGCATGATCACGGCCATGGCCGCGACGCTCTCCGGGGCGAGGGACGAACGCACCGACCGCTGGCGGGAGTTCGGTCACTCCTTCGGCATTCTGTGGCAGATCTTCAATGACTACGAGGACCTCGCGTCCGGCCGCCACGAGGACCTGCTGAACGGCACGGTGACCTACGCGCTGGCGTGCGCCCTGGAGGAGGCGTCCCCGGGCGAGCGGCAGCGGATCCTGGACCTGCACGCCGAGGCCCGTACGTCCGCGCAGGCGCGGTCGGCTCTGGCCGGCGTCCTCCTCGGCCCGTCCGTCCTGGCCCCCTGCGAGAAGGACATCGGGGAGTTCCGCGACGAGGCGTACCGCGTCCTGGACCGGCTCGGCGGCGACGAGGCGTACGTGTCCGTCCTGCGCCGGCTCGTGGAGCGGACGTCCCGGCTGCGCCCGTGACCGACCGCCCCGTGCGGCGCCGCCGTGGCGCCCGCGCCGCCTCCGCTCCGGTCCCGTCCGTTCCAGCCCCATCCGCTTCCGCGGCGTGCCCGTGCTCGCCGCAGTGTTCCCGCGCCCGACGTGTTCCCGTCCCCGCAGTGTTCCCCGCCCCGCGACAGAAAGAGTGCCAGGTCATGTCTGACGGAGTTGTCCCCCGCCGCGCCGCGGTGGTCATCGGCGGGGGCATGACGGGCATGCTCGCCGCGGCGGTGCTCGCCGACCACGCCGACGTCACGGTCGTCGAACGTGACGTCCTGCCGGACGGCCCCCTCCCCCGCAAGGGGCTTCCGCAGGCCCGGCACGCCCACATCCTGTGGTCCGGTGGTGTGAAGGCCCTCGAGGAACTACTGCCGGGCGTCGTCGACCGGCTCGTCGCGTGCGGCGCCCGCAAGGCCCGCATCATGACCGACCTGGTGTCCAAGGCCCCCTCGGGCCAGTGGTTCCGCCGGTTCGCCCGCAGTCACCACGTGAACCTGCTGTGCAGCCGTGATCTGCTCGACGCGGTCGTGCGCGAGCGCGTCCTCCGGGACCCTCGCATCACCTTGCGGTCAGGAACCGAGGCACTGGCTCTGGAGGGCGGCGCGGACCGCGTCAGCGGCGTACGCGTACGGTCGGCGCAGGCGACGAGCACCCTCACGGCCGACCTGGTCGTCGACGCCGGCGGACGGGCCGCCCGGGCCGCCGTCTGGCTGCGGGAACTCGGCCTTCCCCCGGTGCCCGAGCGCACGGTCGACGCCGGCGTCGCCTACGCCAGCCGGCTCTATCGCGCACCCGGGGGCGCCTCCGACGGCTTTCCCGTCGTCAATGTCCAGGCCGACCCCCGGCAGGCCCCCGGCAGGGGCGGCATCATCACCCCCGTCGAAGGCGGCCGGTGGCTCGTGACCCTCTCGGGAACGCGCGGCGGGCAGCCCACCGCGGACAACGAGGCCTTCCTAAGCTTCGCCCGCTCCCTGCCCCATCCCGTCATCGGTGAACTGCTCACCGACGCCGAGCCCCTGACCGACGTCGTCACCACGCGGAGCACCGCCAACAAGCGGCGCTACTACGAGAAGACCCCCCGCTGGCCGGAGGGCTTCGCGGTCCTCGGCGACGCCGTGGCGGGCTACAACCCGGTCTACGGCCACGGACTGAGTGCCTCGGCGCTGAGTGTGCTCGCCATGCGCCGCGTTCTGCGCCGGCAGCACCTCACCGCTCCCGGGACGGCCCGGCGCATCCAGAAGGCCGCGGCGCGCCCCGTCGAGAACGCCTGGAGTCTGGCCGTGGGCCAGGACGTGTTCTACCCGGGTGCCAGTGACCAACCCCCCACCCGGCTCGAGAGGATGCTCGCCGCCTTCGTCGACCGCGCCGTCGACGCAGGATCACGGAACCCGCGGGCGCTGCGGGTGCTTCTCGATGTGATGAGCATGGAGGCATCCCCGGCCCGGCTGCTCCTGCCCGACATGCTCGCGCTGGTCTTCCTCGGCCGGAAGAAGCCGCTCCTCGACGGTCCTCCGCTGACCCGGCAGGAGTGGAAGGCCGCCACGGGCGCGGTGCCGCTCGGCCGGGAGGACTGACCGCGGCGGACGGGGGGCGGACGGGGTGTCCGTGCGCCCGCCATGGCCGCGCCGAACCGCTGGGGCCGCCGTCCTGAGGACGGACGGCCGACGCCATGGGCCGGGTCAGGTCGGGGCCTGGTCGCGGCGGACACGGCGGCGTCGGCGGACGTCCTTGACGACGCGGGACCGAAGGGCGCGGGAGAGCCTGGCCAGGTCACCCGTCGTGGGAGGCGTGCCGGGCGGGCCGAGGGGCGCCCGCACGGGCGAGGGCTCGTCGCCGACGACGCTGTACGAGTCGACGGCGGCGGCGATCACCGCCGCCTCGGCGATGATGCCGGCGTCCTGCGCCCCCGCCCCACGGGCGACGGCGGCGGCGTACGCCTCGTTCCATATCCGGTGGTCGAAATGGCTGCGGCACGCCACGATACGGTCGGAGATGTAGGTCTGACGCTGCGTCAGCCGCAGTCGGAACTCGAGAGTCCACCAGGGCAGGGGCAGCAAGGCGAGGCCGGGCGCGCCGGGGACCGCGCTGACGGTCCTGGCGAGCGGGCCGAGTTGCCAGTACCGGACGGCGTCCTCGCTGCGGCGCCCGACGAGCGGGAGGATGAAGCCCACGGCGACGAGGAGGGCGCTGGGCTGGCCCATGCTGGGTGCGACACCGGTGGCCAGCACGTCCCAGTTGTGCCCCGTCCACCGGGCGCCGATCGCCACGAGTTTGGCGCCGTCGTAGCCGGCGTAGTGCATCAGATAGCCCAGGGCGAGGGCGCGCAGACCGACCCGCATGGTGCCGTGCACATCACGCGACCAGCGCCAGCACAGGTGGCTGCACACGTAGGAGGCCAGGCCGTGGGCGAGCAGGTACAGCAGGATCATCTCGCGGATGCAGGGGGTGTCGGCGTAGTACACGTCGAAGTCGGTGCGCCGTTCGACGGGGGCGTCGCCGAGGACGTACAGGGTGACGATCAGCACCCACACCAGCAGGTGCAGCGCGATGATCCACTGCGACAGACGTCGGGTGTGGCGCTTGTCGGGGCCGCCGCGCCAGTTCAGGACGAGCACCACCGAGGCCGCGGAGAAGCCGGTGAGCGCGCAGTAGACCAGCGGGGCCGAGAAGTTGGACACTCCGGTGGTCCGGTTGACCAGGATGATCGTCTGCGGCGCGGAGGTGAACAGAACGCCGGATCCCACCAGCAGCAGGGCGCAGATCGAGGACAGCAGCCAGTCCCGGCCCCGGGCGCGGACCAGGGCGGGTAACTTGAGCAGGCAGGCCAGGAGCAGCAGGCCGCCGGCGACGTAGAACCCGAGGTTGGCCTTCATCCTGCGAGGGCCTCGGGCGGTGCGGTCGGACGGGGTTCCGGCTGGGCGCGTAAGGTCATGCCGGCCGGCTCTCCGGCCTGCCGGCCGTGCGCAGCGTGTCGGCGACGATGGGGGTGTGGACGGCTCGGGAGACCCGGACCAGGTCGCCCAGGTTGCCGTCGAGCGTGGTGGGCAGATACGCGCCGGGCACGGGCTCCTCGGGCGTGCCGGCCCGGGTGGCGGCCACGACCATGGCGGCGGCGCCGATGGCCTCGGCTTCCGGGGCGCTCGCGCCGGCGGAGATCGCCCGGTTGTAGGCCCGCTCGCGGACCCGGTCGTCGAAGCGGGGCTCCAGGCGGTTGATGCCGTCGCGGATCCCGGTCTCCCGCTGGGTGAGACGGAGGTCGATGTCCCCCAGGGACCGCCAGGACAGCGGCACCCAGTACCGCCGGTCGGCCGGGTCGACCAGGAGTCTGAACAGCGGCCGCAGGCGGGCGTAGGCGGTGACGCTCTCGATGCGCGGGCCGACCAGCGGCAGGGCGTAGCCGACGGTGACGAGGGCGGCCGCGACGGCGGCCACACCGGGGGCGAGGTCGGTGCTCAGGGTGTCCCAGTGCCGTCCCGTCCAACGCCCCACGACCGCGGCCAGTTTGACGACGCCGAAGACACCGTTGAGCAGCCAGCCCGGCACGAGGACGGCGAGGCCCCTGCGGGTCCAGCCGGTCACCTTCCGGGACCAGCGCCAGCACAGCGTCGTCGTGGCGAACGCCGCCACCAGGTGGGCCACCAGGTACAGGGTGATCATCTCGGCGAGGCCCGGGGTGGTGGCGTAGTAGGTGTCCAGGTCGGTTCGGCGTTCGACGGGTGCGTTGCCCACCGCGAACAGCACCCACAAGGCGACGATGACGGCGGCGTAGGCACTCAGCCAGCCGAGGGCGACACGGCGCACGTGCCGCGGCTCGCCGCCGCGCCAGTAGACGATGACGACGAGGCAGGCGGCGCTGAAGGCGGTCACCACCGTGTACACCAGTGGTGCGGCGAGGTTGGGGATCCCCGTCAGCTCGTTGATGGCGGCGACGCTGGCGGGGGCGGACAGGGTGAAGGAGACCCCGGCCGCGAGCACGACCGCGCACAGCGACACCAGCGCGGGGTCACGCCTGCTGTGCAGCAGCCTGGGAATCCTGATAGCGAGGCCGCTCCACAGGAGCAGTGCCGTCAGATAGTAGAAGCGACCGTCCACGACTCAGACCCAGAGACCTCTGCCCAGCGAGTCCTCGATGCGTCCGGCCACCTGGCCCAGGTCGGCGCGCCAGTGGGTCCTGCGGAAGGTGCGCAGGTCGGTGCCGAGCCGCAGACCGAACATCTCGGCCTCCGCCTCGTGGCGGTCGTCGAAGCGGGTGCGGGCGGCGACGCCCATCTGGGGCGCGCCGAGCCCGCCGAGTCTCGTGTCCCGGGCGGCGAGGAGCCGGCGTACGACGTCCTCGACGGCACCGGCCTCGAAGCTGTGCGCCCGCGCGGTGGCCCGGCCCGCCGGGATGTGGGCTCCGCAGTGCCCCTCGAACATGTGCCATATCTCATGGCCCAGGATGACGTGCTCGTGCTCGCTGTTGGTCGTGTCGTCGCGCACGGCCACGATGTCCATGTCCTCGAGATCCAGCCACAGTCCGCTCGCCGTGCCCGGCGGGAAGGTGGTCCGCTTCAGCACCACCGGGCGGCCTCGCAGACCGGCGAGGATGGTGCCGAGCGCGGCGAAGATCTCGTCGTCGTCACCCGGCGCGGCCAGGGCCAGGCGGGCGAGCAGTTCGGCGCTGAGCTCTTTCATCCTCTTCTCGCGCCTGGTCTTCACGTCGTCACTCCCCGTTCTTCGACGTCGGTGTCCTAAGCCGCGGGTGGTCGCCCGCGGCGGGACGGTGGCCGGTCCCTACGGCCCGTGGAACATCCAGATCGCCACAGTAGTCATTTCTCCGTGGTCCTCAACCGACCTCGGGCACGAGGGCACGGGGCAACGGAACGCAAGCCGGACAACCACATCCTGCCGACCCGTACAGGTGTCGGCAACTGCTCCGTTTCCCCGCCGAGATCGCTGCCCCCCAGCGTCATCGGGCGCGGAAACCGGCGCACTTGCAGACGGCCGGCTCCGCTGAGCGGGCGAACCCCAGGCGTAGGCCACGTGATTGTCAGTGGTGGGCGGCAAGCTGGGGGTGCGCCACCGATGCGCGCGGCGACCGGTCGCGTTCGGGGGCGTGCACCGTGCACGTACCGCCGCGCGCCCCGGGGCCGCGCGGCCGACCCGGGGAGAGTCGACCGATGCCGACCGCCGCCGTACTGACCGACCGCGAACGCGCCGCCGTACAGGCCTATCTGCGCCTCCTCCACACCGTACGAGCAGCATTCGACGGACCGCCGGATCCGCTGCGACCACCCGTGGTCCCGACCGCCGCCCTGGCCGAGGCGGACCGGGCCCTTGCGGAGGCGGGGCTCACGGGCACCGAGGAGGAGTTCTTCCGTCTGTGCCGGCAGTGGTGCCCCTGATCGGTGTCCCGTGGGCCGCGGCGGTCTCAGAGACCGGCCGCGACCCGGGACCGGTGCTGCCGCCAGGCCTCCTCGCGCAGATCCCGGCGCAGCAGGACGTCGGCGGCGGTGCACGCGAGCGCCTCGGTGGCGGCGAGAAGGACCGCGCGGGCCCGCTCGGAGGCCGCCGCCTCGGCGAACTCGGCGGTGTGGTCGGACCCGTCCTCCTCCATGATCGCCACGAAGGGGTGGATGGTGGGCAGCCGGTCGCTGACGTTGCCGACGTCCGAGGAACCCAGGTACACACCGGGGGCAGGGGGAGTCAGCGCGATTCCCTTCCCGGACAGGTGCTCGGCGAACCGGGCGGAGAGCACGTCGCTGTCGCGGAAGTGCTCGTACCGGACGGTGGCGCGCTCCACCTCGGCCGTGGTGCCCGTGGCCCGGGCGACGCCCTCGGCGCAGTTCCGCAGCTGCTCGACGAGGTCCTCCAGCGCGCGGGTGGTGAGCGCCCGCAGCCCGAACTGCCCCTCCGCGTAGTCGGGGACGATGTTGGTGGCCCGGCCGCCGTCGGTGATGATGCCCTGCACATGGGAGGCCTCCGGCAGTCGCCGGCCCACCACGGCCAGGACGTTGAACAGCTCGACGAGCGCCGCCAGAGCGTCGATGCCCTCGGTCGGGTTCCCCGTGGGATGGGCGGCCCGACCATGGAAGGCGACCCGGTACTGCACCTGTGCCGTCAACGGCGCGTACCGCCAGTCGTACACCCCGGGGTGGAACATCAGCGCCGCGTCGACGCCGTCGAACACCCCGGCCTCCGCCTCGATGGCTTTGCCGCCACCGCCTTCCTCGGCCGGTGTGCCCACGGCCATCACGCATCCGTGCGCGCCGCCCAGCACGCTGTGCAGGGCCAGTGCCGCTCCCAGGCCCGCGGCCGCGATGAGGTTGTGCCCGCAGGCGTGGCCGAGACCGGGCAGGGCGTCGTACTCCAGGAGCAGCGCGACCGCGGGACGGCCGTCGCCGGAGCGCGCGGCGAACGCGGTCGGCATCCCCGCCACCCCGCTCTCGACCGTGAGGCCCTCGCGTGCCGCCATGCCGGTCAGCAGCTCGGCCGCCCGGTGTTCGGCGAAGGCGTACTCGGGATCGGCGTGCAGCGCGAGGGCGACGTCCCACAGGAGGCCGGCCCGCCCGGCCACCGCCCTGCGCAGCTCCTCGTGGACCTCGTCGGGTGTGCGGGTCACCTGGCCTCCTTCGCCTCCGGCTGCGATGCCCCTCGAGCGTGGGTTCCACGGTCCGGGACCGCGACACGCCCTAGTTTCGAACGTCTCGCGGGTGGAACCCGGTGTGGCGCCGGCACCGGCCGCCCTTCGAGCGAGGTCCGGGACGGCGACCCGAACGCTGGGGAGCGACCTGGAGGCAGCAGATGGATCACTCGCGGGTTCCCGTGCTGGAGGCGCTGGAGGAGTTCCGGCGCCGAGGGGACGTGGCCTACGGCCCTCCGGGCCACAAACAGGGCCGTGGGGCCGATCCGCGGGTGGCGGACATCGTAGGGCTCGACGTCTTCCGTTCGGACGTGCTGTCCCTCAACGGACTGGACGACCGCCGCCAGTCGCAGGGCGTGCTCAGTCAGGCCCAGGAACTGATGGCGGACGCGGTCGGCGCCGAGCGGGCGTTCTTCTCCACCTGCGGCAGTTCCCTTTCGGTGAAGACCGCCATGATCTCCGTGGCCGGCCCCGGCGAGAAACTGCTGGTGTCCCGCAACGCCCACAAGTCCGTGGTCGCGGGCATCGTGGTCAACGGAGTGGTGCCCATCTGGGTGCATCCGAAGTTCGACGCGGAACGGCACCTGGCCCACCCGCCGGAGCCGGACGACGTGCGCCGTCGCCTCCAGGAGCACCCGGACGCCAAGGGCATGCTGCTCATCACACCGACCGACTGGGGCACCTGCGCGGACGTCCAGGGCGTGGCGCGGGTCTGTCACGAGTTCGACGTCCCCCTGATCGTGGACGAGGCCTGGGGCGCCCACCTTCCGTTCCACCCCGCGCTCCCCGCCTGGGGCATGGACGCCGAAGCCGATCTGGTGGTGACCAGCGTCCACAAGATGGGCGGTGCCATCGAGCAGAGTTCCGTCTTCCATCTCCAGTACGACCGGGTGTCGCCGGAGGTTCTCAAGCAGCGGGAGGATCTTCTCGGCACCACCAGCGCCTCGTCCTTGGTGTACGCCACCCTCGACGGCTGGCGGCGCCAGATGGTCGAGCAGGGACACGGGCTTCTGGAGTCCGCGCTGCATCGCGCGGAGCGGATCCGGGCCGGGGCCGGTGATCTGCCGGGCCTGCGGCCCATGGGCTCCGAGGTCGTCGAGGCGGGGCTCGCCGCCGAGTTCGATCCTCTGAAGATCGTGATCGACGTGCGGGAGCTCGGGGTGACGGGAATGCAGGCCGCCGAATGGCTGCGCGCCCACCGTCACGTCGATGTCGGCGGCTCGGACAGCTGCCGCATCAGCGCCTCGATCACATACGCCGACGACGACGAGACCGAGAAGATCCTGCTGGACGCCCTGCGCGCGCTCGTCGAGAACGCCGACGGCATCGAGCGGCAGACGCCCGTGCGCCTGCCGCAACCCTCGGCACTCGAACTGGAGCAGGCCATGACGCCGCGCGAGGCGTTCTTCGGCACGGCCGAACACGTGCCCGCCGAGCGGGCGGCGGGACGGATCGCCGCCGAGACGATCAGCCCCTATCCGCCGGGCGTCCCGGCGGTGGCCCCCGGGGAGGTGATCACCGCGGAGGTTGTCGACTATCTGCGCAGCGGTGTCGCCCATGGCGTGCTCATCCCTGACGCGGCGGATCCCACGCTGGAGACGCTGCGGGTGGTGGCGAAGGACTGAGGACCAGGTGGGACCGGTTTGAGCCGGTCCGCTCGCGGAACTTGGTGGTGGCCTTCCGGGGCAGACGGGCAGTAGCGGGCGCAGCGTGCGCCCGGGCAGGAGGGAGCCCGTGCTCCGCAGGGACGGTATGCGGTGGCGAGGGAGGGAAAGGTCGTCGATGACAACGGTCGGTGTGGAAGAGGAGTACCTGCTGATCGACCCGGTCACGGGTCGTCTGGCGGCACGGGGAGAGAAGGTGCGGGCTGCGGCCGGCCTGGCGCCGTTCGTCGCCGGCGACGAGATCCAGGCGGAGCTTCTCCAGGCGCAGGTCGAGGTGGCCACCCCGGTGTGCGCCACGCTGGAAGAGGTCGGGGGCCATCTCCTGCGCCTGCGGCACGCCGTGGCGGGAGCGGCGGAGGCATGCGGCTGCCGGCTCGTGGCCAGCGGTACGCCGCCGCTGGCGGAGGGCCCGCCCGTACCCGTCACGGACAAGGCCCGATACCGGGAGATGCAGCGGCAGGCCCCCCAGTTGGTGGCCGAGCAGATGGTCAACGGCATGCACGTGCACGTCGCCGTGCCCAACCGGCACATGGGCGTCGAGGTGCTCAACCGCCTCCGCACATGGTTGCCGACGCTGACGGCCATGTCGGCGAACTCCCCGCTGTGGGAGGGGCACGACACGGGATTCGCGAGCTGGCGCACCATCGTCTTCGACCGCTGGCCGGTCAGCGGCGTCCCGCCGTACTTCGCCGACGAGACGGACTACGACCGGCGGGTGCGACGGCTGCTGGCGACAGGCGTCATCAGCGACACCGGGCAGCTGTACTGGCAGGCCAGGCTGTCCGACAACTACCCCACGGTGGAGGTCCGCTGCCTGGACGTCCAACTGCGCGTGGACGACGCCGTGATGTTCGCGGGACTGATACGCGCCCTCGCCGACACCGCGATGCGCGATGCCGCGACCGGCGGCTCGGCGCCCGAGGGCGAGATGGAGTTCGTGCGGGCGGCGATGTGGCAGGCCGCGCGCTACGGACTGAGCGGGGACCTGATCGACCTCGGTGGCAGGCGCCGGCCGGCCGACGAGGTGGTGTACGGGCTTGTGGAGCATGTCGGCCCCGCCCTGGAGGCGTACGGGGACACCCGGGAGGTGACCTCGTTGGTCCGCCGTCTGCTGGAGCGGGGCACGGGCGCGGAGCTTCAGCGCAAGGCGCTGGCCACCGGGGGCCTGGAGGCCGTCACCGGCATGATCACGGACGCCGTGGTCACGCCCTAGCCTTCACCCGGGGGGCCGGGGTACGGCGACGGCCGTCGCGGCCAGCCCCCGCTCCGCCGTCCACCGGCCCTCGAAGGTCTCGACGGGGTGGCCGTCGACCACTGGCCCCGGGACCAGCAGTCGCGCCCGGAACCGGCCCGAGGCGCCGGGGACGGCGCCCGGGTCGATCTCTATGTCGGCCTCCTGGAAGTCGAGCCACTTCCCGGTCAGGGGGAACCATGCCTTGTAGACGGACTCCTTGGCGCTGAACAGCAGCCGGTCCCAGTGGACGGACGGGTGGCTGTGGGCAAGGGCCCGCAGCCGCGTCTGCTCGGCGGGCAGCGCGACCGCCTCCAGGACGCCTTCCGGCAGCCGGTCGTGCGGTTCCGCGTCGATTCCGAGGGAGACCAGGTCGCCGACGTGCGCCAGCGCGGCGGCGCAGTAGCCCTCGCAGTGGGTGATGCTGCCGATCAGCCCGTCCGGCCAGCGCGGTGCGCCGCGCTCGCCGGGCAGGACGGGCCCCCGCGGGACACCGAGCTTCTCCATGGCCTGTCGTGCGCAGCCCCGCGCGGCCCGGAACTCCCGGCGCCGCTTCTCCACGGCCCGCGCCACGACCGCCTCCTCCTCCGGGTAGAGGGGGACGCCGTCGCCGAGCGCGTCACGGCCGTGTGCCTCCACGACCGCGACCGACCCCGGGAGCAGCTCCTCGATCACCTGCTGGGACCTCCATCGGAAGAATGCGGCGCAGCCGTCCGGGCGGCGCCGCGCGAGGGCGCCATTCGCGGGGGTAGCCCACCGAAACCTCTTCGAAGCGAACGCCGTCGTGGTGGGTGGTGCGGGGAATGTGCAGATGTCCGTAGACCATGCAGGCGACCCGGAACCGGCGGTGCCAGTCGGCGGTCAGCCGGGTGCCGCACCACATGGCGAACTCGGGGTGGCGCAGGATCTCCGTGGGGTGCCGGTCCAGGGGGTAGTGGTTCACCAGCACGGTGGGCAGATCGTCGGGGATCTCCTCCAGCCTGCGCTCGGTCTCGGCCACCCTGGCGCGGCACCACGCCTCGCGGCTCGGGTAGGGGTCCGGGTGCAGCAGATACTCGTCGGTGCACACGATCCCGGTGCCGTGGGCGTAGTCGAGCCCCTGCTCCTTGGTCGTGCAGCCCTGCGGCAGGAAGGTGTAGTCGTAGAGCAGGAAGAGCGGCGCCACGGCCACCGGGCCGCCCGGCCCCTCCCAGAGCGGATAGGGGTCCTCGGGTGTGGTCACGCCCAGGTCCCGGCACATGGCGACCAGGTGTGCGTAGCGCTCGACGCCGCGCAGGGTGACGGTGTCCCTCTGGTGGGTCCACAGCTCGTGGTTGCCCGGCGCCCAGATCACTTTGCGGAAGCGGCCGGCCAGCAGTTCCAGCGCCCAGCGGATGTCGGCGACGGTCTCGGCCACGTCGCCGGCGACGAGGAGCCAGTCCTCGTCCGAGGTGGGGCTCATGCGCTCGACGAGGGCGCGGTTCTCCGGGTATCCGATGTGCAGGTCACTGATGGCGAGCAGCTGTCCACGGCCGTCCGTCGACTCCACTCTCGCCCCTTTCGAGAACCGAATACGACCACAAGACCACATCGGGCCGCCGACGGACAAGAGCGACCCGCGACGGCCGCCCTCGCACCCAGGGAGAACGGCCGGTTTCCGCCTGCCGGCGCGTCCCGCCGAAAACGGCGATCGCCCGCCTGCTCGCGCGCGCCGGAACCGCCCCTGCCGTCCAGGCAAGCGGGGGGGAATCCGTAACACTCGCGTAGCCCTGGGTTGGTCCGGGAGGGCCTATGATCGCCCCAACACCTCCGCCATGGACACCTTCTCCACGCACGGCGGTTCGGTGTACCTCCTCCTCCCCTGGCCGGGCACGGCCTGCTCCGCCCTGCCTGCGCACCGTGAAAGGCGGCCTGCATGCTCTCTTGCGTACGCGTCTGGCTCAACCGCACGTACGCGGAGAACGTGTTCTTCATGGATCAGCTGCGGAGAAATCCCGGCGACCGGGCCGTCGAGATCCACGCTACGCACGGCGACCCCGACTCCCCCGTCCTGGCCGCGGCGGACACCGCCGAGTTCGAGCCGGAGGGCCTGTCCCCGGCCGCGTACGTGGAGTACGCCCTCGACCAGTGCGCGCGCCGCGGCATCGATGTGTTCGTGCCCCGTCTGCACCAGGAGGCGATCGTCGCGCACCGCGCCGAGTTCGAGGCGGCCGGTACGGTGCTGCTGGCGCCGACCGCCGAGGCGGTCGCGGTCTTCCGGGACAAGGTGACGGCGTATCAGGTCGTCCAGTCGATCGGGATTCCGGTGCCGCCGTGGTGGCGGGTGGCGAACGAGGACGAACTGGTCGCCGCCGTCGAACAGTTGGAGGCCGGGGGCCACAAGGCGTGCTTCAAGCCGGCGGCCGGCGCGGGCGGGGTGGGCTTCCGCCAGATCACGCGCGCCCCCTTCTCCCTGGCGCACCTGAGCGGATTCCCGGGCCCGTACGTGCCGCTGGACCTGGTCGTCCGGGCGGTGCGCGAGGCCGAGGAGCCCGTCGACTGGCTGGTGATGCCGCGCCTCGAGGAGCCGGAGGTGTCGGTCGACTGCCTGACCGGGCCCGACAACCTGATCCGGATGGCGGTGGGCCGCACGAAGAACGGCCGTCGCCGGGGCTTCACGCTGCACGAGCGGTGGCTGGAGCCGGCCAGGCGCCTGGCGGAGGGCTTCGGACTGCACTACCTCTCCAACATCCAGTTCCGGATGTACCGCGACGAGCCGGTGCTGCTCGACGTCAACACGCGTCCTGCGGGCGGACTGCATCAGCTGTCGTTGTGCGGTCTCAACGCTCCCTGGGCCGCTCTGCAGTTGGCCCTCGGGGAGGATCCGGGCGAGGTGGTGCCGCCGTTCCTGGGCACGGACTACACGGTGGTGTCGGGGCCGCGGCCGGTCCGCTCCCTTTCACTGCCGCGGCAGCGGGACGACGAGCCGGAGCAGGCGCCGGTCGGGCCCGCGGTCCCGGTCGCCGCGGTCGAGGTCGGCTCGGCTCAGGCCCTGCCCTTGTAGCGTCCCGGCGGTCACGGCGCCGGGCCCGGTGAGCGCTGGGCCCGGCGGAGGGGCGGTTCCCCCTGGCGTCGTGACGGTGCGAGGGTGCGAATCCCGCACCGGTCTGGACCAATTCTCCCCGCGACCCTTGACACCGAGATTGGTCCATACCAACTTTGTTGCGCACCCTTCTGCACTTTCCCCTGCACTCCCGAACCCCCCTTCCTCTTCAGGGAGATCGCGTGCGCACACTCCTCAGACGTTCCAGACGTGCCTTCTTCGCCCTCCTCGGCTCCGCCGCCCTGGCGCTGGGCGGAGCCGTCGCCCTCCCCGGGACCGCACAGGCGGCCAACATCCTGTCCAACCCCGGCTTCGAGTCGGGCAGCCTCTCCCCCTGGTCCTGCACCGGCAACCTCGGCTCGGTCGTCTCCAGCCCCGTCCACGGCGGCTCCAAGGCCCTCGCCGGGGCCGTGAGTTCGAGCGACAACGCGCAGTGCAGCCAGACCGTCTCGGTCCAGCCGAACACGACGTACAGTCTCAGCGGCTGGGTCCGCGGCAGCTATGTGTACCTCGGCGTGAACGGCGGCGCCTCGACCTGGACGACGTCCCCGTCGGCGTACAGCCCGCTGTCCGTCTCCTTCACCACCGGCGCCTCACAGACCAGCGCCACGATCTACGTCCACGGCTGGTACGCGCAGGGCACGTACTACGCCGACGACATCAGTCTGGACGGCCCCGGCGGAGGTGGCGGCGGCTCCGACACCCAGGCACCGACCGCGCCCACCGGCCTGGCCTCAACCGGCAAGACCTCCTCGAGCGTGTCGCTGAAGTGGAACGCCTCGACGGACAACGTCGGCGTGACCGCGTACGACGTCTACAGCGGCTCCAGCCGGGTGCTGAGCGTCTCCGGGACGTCCGCGACGGTCAGCGGCCTGTCGCCCAGCACCGGCTACACCTTCACCGTGAAGGCGCGCGACGCGGCCGGGAACACCTCCGGGGCCTCGAACTCGGTGACGGTCACGACGGACGCGGGCAGCGGCGGCGGCACCGGCTTCAAGCAGGCGGCGCCCTACCTCTACGAGGGCTGGGGCGACCCGCCGAACCCGAGCACGGTGATGAGCGCCACCGGCATCAAGTGGTTCACGATGGCGTTCGTGCTCGACTCGGGCGGATGCACCCCCGCCTGGGACGGCAGCCGCGCACTGACCGGCGGCGTCGACCAGACCGCCATCAACCAGATCCGCTCCGCGGGCGGTGACATCGTCCCGTCGTTCGGCGGCTGGTCGGGCAGCAAGCTCGGCGCCAACTGCTCCTCCGCGAGCGCGCTCGCCGGGGCACTCCAGAAGGTGATCGACGCCTACTCCCTGAAGGCGATCGACATGGACATCGAGAACACGGACGAGTTCGAGAACGAGGCCGTGCAGGCCAAGATCCTGACCGCGCTGAAGACGGTCAAGGCCAACAACCCCGGCCTGAAGACCATCGTCACCTTCGGCACCTCGACAACAGGCCCGACCTACTACGGCAACCGGCTCATCGAGCAGGCCCAGTCGCTCGGCGCCAACATCGACGTCTTCACCGTCATGCCGTTCGACTTCGGTGGCGGCTCCGACATGTACGGCAACACGGTGAACGCGGCGGAGGGCCTGAAGGCCAAGCTGAAGTCCACGTTCGGCTGGGACGACGCGACGGCCTACTCCCACATCGGCATCTCCGGCATGAACGGCCTGTCCGACCAGCAGGAGAACACCACCCCGGCGATCTGGGCCCAGATCCGCGACTGGTCGAACGCGCACCACATCGCCCGGCTCGCCTTCTGGGCGGTCAACCGCGACCGCCCGTGCGCGGGCGGCGGTGTGGTGAGCAACTGCTCGGGCATCAGCCAGAACACCTGGCAGTTCACGTCCATCACGGCCGGATTCACCGGCTGAGCACCGGCGTGGGGGTGTCCGGACCAGGCACCCCCACGCCCCCTTGCCTCAGAAGGCGTCAGCAGGTCTCCCGGCGGGATCATCCGAGGTATCCGAGGCCGGGGTGGACGGCGGTGTAGCCGTCGACGAGCCGCCGGGCGACGTTGACGGAGTCGACGAGCGGGTGGAGCGCGAACGCCTTCACCGCCGTGGCACGGGAGCCGGACTCGGCCGCGGACAGCACCTCGCGCTCGACCGCCTTGACCGAACAGACCAGGCCGGTGGCGTGGCCGGGCAGCGGGTCGACCGGGACGGGGTCCGCGCCGAGCGCGCCCACCAGGCAGGGCACCTCGATGACCGCCTCGGAGTCCAGCACGGACAGGGTGCCGCGGTTGCGCACATTGAGGATCAGGGTGGTGCGCTCGTCCCGGGCGATGGCCCGCATCAGGGCGAGGGCCACCTTCTCGTAACCGCCGGACAGGTCCTCGGCGTCGCGTTCCCCCGCGCCCGCCGTCTGACGGTTCTCGGCCATGTAGGTGGCCTCGCGCTCGGCCCGCGTGCGGTCCCAGGTCTCGAGGGCCGGGGCGTCAGGGCGCCTCATCTCCTCGTAGAAGCGGGCCTGCTGGTCGCGCAGGAAGGCGCCGCGGGTCTTCTCGGCCTCCTGGTACGCGCGGACGGCCTCGCGGTTGAAGTAGTAGTAGTGCAGGTACTCGTTCGGGATCGCGCCGAGGGACCGGAGCCAGTCGGCGCCGAACAGCCTGCCCTCCTCGAACGAGCCGAGCAGGGCGGGGTCGGCGAGCAGCCGCGGGAGTTCGTCACGGCCCGCGACGCGCAGGCCGCGCACCCAGCCGAGGTGGTTGAGGCCGACGTAGTCGATGAACGTCTCAGGCGCCTGCGCTACGCCGAGCACGCGGGCGATACGGCGGCCGAGCCCGACCGGTGAGTCGCAGATGCCGATGACGCGGTCGCCGAGGTGGCGGGACATGGCCTCGGTGACGAGGCCCGCCGGGTTGGTGAAGTTGATGACCCAGGCATCGGGGGCGAGCCGGGCCGCGCGCCGCGCGATGTCGACGGCGACGGGCACGGTCCGCAGACCGTACGCGATACCGCCCGCGCCGACGGTCTCCTGACCGAGGACGCCCTGTTCGAGCGCCACCCGCTCGTCGTTCGCGCGTCCCTCCAGGCCGCCGACGCGGATCGCGGAGAAGACGAAGTCGGCGCCGCGCAGCGCCTCGTCGAGATCGGTCGTGGCGGTCACCTCGGGCGCGTCCGGCACGCCCGCGGCCTGTTCCGCCAGCACCCGCGTCACCGCGGACAGCCGTGCGGCGTCCAGGTCGTGCAGCACCACACGGGTGACCCGGCCCTCGGCGCGGTCCCCGAGGAGCGCCGCGTACACGAGCGGCACCCGGAACCCGCCGCCGCCCAGAATCGTCAGCTTCACGCTTGCACCTTTCCCGCCACGATCACCTCGACGCCCGCCTCCTCCAGGCAGGACCGGGTCGCCGGGGGTCGACCGGCGCGTTCGTCACCACCACGTCCGGGTCCCCGGGCCGCAGACCTGCGCCATGCCACGCCGCGAACACTACTCAGCCGTCCACCTGGGAGAAGTTCCTGGCTGCGGGCGAACAGCCCAAGAGGCGACCGCTGATCCGGTGCGAGTACGGCCATGCCATGGGCGACGGCAACGGCATGCCGGCCGACCACTGGGCCGCCATCGAGACCACCCCGGGCCTTCAGGACGGCTTCACCTCGGAGCTTTGGTGCCACGGCATCGTCCAGCGCGTGAGCGACGGAAGACCGGCCGGGCGCGGCGGCGCCGGGCTGTATGACAACGGTGTCGCCGCGCCCGGCCACCGCTGGGCGTACGGCGATGACGTCGGCGACGACCCGAACGACGGCACGTTCCGCGCGAACGGCCTGGTCTTCCCGGATCGCACGCCCGAGCCGGCGATGTGCGGGCATCCGGAGATCGCGGCGCCGGTCCGAATGAAGTGCTTCCGGCACGAGGGCATCGTCCTCCGCAACAACCAGCGCTTCCGGGGACTGGACTGGCTGACCGCCGAATGGCAGCTGTCGCGGGCCGACGGCCCCACGCTCACCGCCCCGGCCGAGCTGCCCCGCCTCGCTCCGGGCGAGTGCGCCGCGGTACCGCTGCCGTTCGCGCTGCCGCTGGAGGGCGGCGAGACCTGGCTGACCTTGCGGGTACGCACGGCGCACGACGAGCCGTGGGCGCCACGCGGCACCGAGGTGTGCGTGCCGCGGGTACGGCTGCGAGGGCCCGCCCCCGAGGCGGCCGTTCCCCTGCCGGGCGGAACCGTCGAGGTCGACGGGGAAGGCCTGCTGATCCACCCGCTCCTGACCGCCCCCGGACACCACGACCGACCGGCGGCCCCCCGCGGGTGTGTGGTGCACATCGACGGCGCTCACCGGGGCCTGAGCACCGCCTCGTGCGGCCCCGACACCTCTGCCTCCCTTCCGCTCCCGCCAGATGTCCACCGCTGGAGCTGGACCGGCGCACCCTCTGACCCACCGACCTTCACGGATCTCTCGGAGTAGATGTGTGCACTTCCCACGAGCCGGCACAGAGTCCCGCACCGGAGACCGCCCGGGCCGGTCGACGCGGCTTCCTGCGGGCGACCGCGCTGCTGGGCGCGGCGGCCACCACCGGTGCCGCCCTGCCGACGGCCGCCGAGGCGGCACCGGCGGGCGGCGGGCGGTGGCGGCCCGACCCGGACAGCCGCCGTTTCACGCTCGCCGTCATGCCGGACACCCAGTACCTCTTCGACGGGCCGAGCATCGACCCGGCGCCGGTCGAGGCCTCGCTGCGGTACCTCCTGGAACACGGCCGGGACGAGAACATCGTGTTCCTCTCCCACCTAGGCGACCTCACGCAGAACGGCGCCGGGGAGGAGTTCGCGGCGATCGGTGACGCGTTCCGGCTGCTCGACCGGCGTGGCGTCGGCTACAGCATCCTCGCGGGCAACCACGATGTGCGGTCGTCGACCGACGACCAGCGCGGCCCGACGCCGTACCTCGACACCTTCGGCCCGGACCGCTTCAAGGGCCGCTCCACGTTCGGGGGCGCCTCCCCCGACGGCTACAACACCTTCCATCTGTTCCGGGCCGCCGGGCGGGAGTGGATGGTGCTGGCCCTGGACTGGCGGCTGTCGGAGCAGGGGTACGCCTGGGCCAGGGACGTCATCTCCCGGCGCCCGAGGACGCCGGTGATCCTCACCACGCACGAGCTGGTCGTCGGGGACGACGCGCTGTCCTCGTACGGGCAGCGGCTGTGGGACCGGCTGATCGAGGACCACGACCAGATCTTCCTGACCCTCAACGGTCACTACTGGCCCGCCGGCCGCGCCACGCGCAAGAATGCGGCGGGCCACGACGTCCACCTTCATCTGACCAACTATCAGAACCGGTACTTCGGCGGCGCGGCGATGATCCGTCTGTACCACTTCGACCTCGACCGGAACGTCATCGACGTGGAGACCGTCTCCCCGTGGATCCTCGGCCGGGCCGCGAAGGGCCTGAACCGGCTGGAGCGGGAGGAGATGGAGCTGAGCGGTGACGCCGACCGGTTCTCGGTCGGCGTCGACTTCGAGAAGCGGTTCGCGGGCTTCGCCCCCGTCCCGGCGCGTCCGTCGCGGCCGGTGTCGAAGATGCTCGTCCCCGGCACGGTGGCGTACTGGCGCTTCGACGGACAGGACGACGGGGCCGCCGTCACCGGTACGGTCCGCGATCTGTCCGGGCGCGGCAACGACCTCGCCCTGGTCAGGGTGAACGGCGGCTCGCTGACCTGGTCGTCCGACCATCACCCCGACCAGCCGGGGCACGGCAGCCTGGAATTCCAGGGCTACAGATCGCCGCTGAAGGGCGCGTATCTGCGTACCGTCGACGGGGCGCCGCTCAACTCCGCCACCTTCGCGTCCGGTTACACGATCGAGGCCTTCTACCGTCTCCCCGCGGACTGGGAAGCCGCGCACCACGCATGGTCCGGGCTCGTCAGCCGCACCGGCACGGGCGGCGCCGCGGGCAAGACCGCCGACGACCCCGACGAGCCGCTGGCCACGCTGTCACTGTCCGACGGCCCCGGACCGCAGTGGGCGGTGCGGCCGCTCAACCAGGAGGGGATCGCCACCAACTGGGGGGACGAGACGGCACGGGAGAGGTGGTGGCACGTGGCCGTGGTCAACGACGGCCGGCACACCACCCTGTACGTCGAGGGCTGCCCGGTCGCCCGCAACCCGAAGGCCGCCGCCGTCGGCCTGAGCTCGGTCGGACTGCCGTGGCTGCTGGGTGGCTACGAGTACGCCGGGAAGATCGACCAGATCCTGCACGGCCGGCTCGGCGACGTCCGGGTCGTCGCCCGCGCGCTGCCGGTCACCTCCTTTATGAACCACTGAGCCGAAGACCTGCGGGGGGCGGGCCGAGCGCTCGCCCCTTCGTCATCTCAGCTCCGCCCGGAACGCCGCCGGTGTCGTGTCCGTGTGCTGGTGGAAGAACTTGGAGAAGTTCGCCGCGTCGGGGAAGCCGACGGCGACGCCGACACGGCCGATCGGCAGGTCCGTGTGTGCGAGCAGGCGTTTGGCCTCCAGGATCACCCGCTTGTCGATGAAGCCCTTGGGCGTCTCGCCGGTGGCGGCACGGACGGCGCGGACCAGGGTGCGGCGGGAGTAGCCGAGGGCGTCGGCGTACGCGCTGACGCTGTGGTTCGTGGCGAAGCCCTGCTCGACGGCGTCCCGGAACCGGGTGAACGTGGTGTCGGCCTGATCGCGCGCCGCGTCGGCGGAGCCGGCCGCGAGGTGCCCGAGACGCAGCAGGAACGCGGTCAGGGAGTGGCGCAGCACTGCCGTGCGCAGGCTCAGCGGCAGGGTTGTCGTGTCCTCGTACTCGCGTTGCACGTGGTCCAGGGACGCGCGGAGCGCGGCGAGGCCGGCCGCGTCGGGGTGCAGCAGCGGCGGCAGGTCGTAGCGGTACAGGCCCGTGGCCTCCACCGCGGCGCGCGGCAGAAAACCGGGCTGCATGGTCAGCACGGTGCCGCGGTACTCGCTCGACCGGGAGAAGCGGTGGACCTGACCGGGGCGTATCCACAGAACGTCACCGGCGCTCGCCCGGTACTCGGCGAAGTCCACCATGTGCGACACGGGGCCGCCGTTGAAGAACATGACGATGTGGAAGTCGATGCGGTGGACGCGGTCCAGGGGCGCGTCCTCGTGCCAGGTGCGGCCGGACCCCATGGGGCCCACCTGGATGCCGACGCCGCAGACGCTCAGGTCGACGGGGAACGGGTACGTCCGGATGCCGTCGTCCTCTTGCGTGTTTCTGTCCGCCATGTCCTTCTCGTGCCACCTCGGTCCCACCGTCGATGTCCCACTTTCACCGAAGGCTGACACAGGGGCACCTTCCCCCGCAAAAGTCAGACTTTTAGATTCGACGACGTTCCACCAGAGATCACGTATCCAGTGAGGACTTCTTGAAGATGAGTGCGCAGAGCGCAGACGGATTCGAATGGACCGACCTCGACCGGCGAGCCGTCGACACGGCCCGTGTTCTGGCCGCCGACGCCGTACAGAAGGTCGGCAACGGCCACCCGGGCACCGCGATGAGCCTGGCACCCGCCGCGTACGCGATCTTTCAAAAGGTGTTGACACACGACCCCGCGGACCCCGAGTGGACCGGCCGTGACCGTTTCGTCCTCTCCCCCGGCCACACCTCGCTGACCCTCTACACCCAGCTCTTCCTCGCCGGCTACGAGCTGGAGCTGGACGACCTGAAGGCGTTCCGCACGCACGGTTCGAAGACGCCCGGTCACCCTGAGTACGGCCACACGGCCGGTGTCGAGACCACCACCGGCCCCCTGGGCCAGGGCGTCGCCAACGCGGTGGGCATGGCGATGGCCGCCCGCTACGAGCGCGGCCTGTTCGACCCCGACGCCCCCGAGGGCACCTCCCCCTTCGACCACACGATCTGGGCGATCGTCTCCGACGGCGATCTGGAGGAGGGCATCTCCGCCGAGGCGTCCTCGCTCGCCGGCCACCAGAAGCTCGGCAATCTGGTCTTCCTCTACGACGACAACCACATCTCCATCGAGGGCGACACCGCGACGGCGTTCTCCGAGGACGTGCTGAAGCGGTACGAGGCCTACGGCTGGCACGTGCAGCGCATCGAGCCCGCGGAGAACGGCGACATCGACGTCCACGCGCTGTATGCGGCGCTCAAGGCGGCGCAGGCCGAGACCGAGCGCCCCTCGATCATCGCGATGCGCACGATCATCGCCTGGCCCGCCCCGAACGCGCGGAACACCGAGGCCGCGCACGGCTCGGCGCTCGGCGAGGACGAGGTCGCGGCCACCAAGCGGGAGCTCGGCTTCGAGCCGGAGAAGACCTTCGAGGTGTCCGACGAGGTCCTCGCCCACACCCGAGGGGCCCTCGACCGCGGCGCCGAGGCGCACGCCGCGTGGGACAAGCGGATCGCCGAGTGGCGCGACGCCCAGCCGGAGCGCGCGAAGCTGTTCGACCGCGTCGTGGCGGGTCAGCTGCCTGAGGGCTGGCAGGACGCGCTGCCGGTGTTCGAGGAGGGCAAGGCGGTGGCCACCCGGGCCGCCTCCGGCAAGGTGCTCCAGGCCCTCGGCGCGGTCCTGCCCGAACTGTGGGGCGGCTCCGCCGACCTGGCCGGCTCCAACAACACCACCATCGACAAGAACAGCTCCTTCCTGCCCAAGGGCAACCCGCTGCCGGAGGCGAGCCCCTACGGGCGCACGATCCACTTCGGCATCCGTGAGCACTCCATGGCCGCGGAGATGAACGGCATCGCCCTGCACGGCAACACCCGCGTCTACGGCGGCACCTTCCTGGTGTTCTCCGACTACATGCGCAACGCGGTACGCCTGTCGGCGCTGATGCAGCTTCCCGTCACCTATGTGTGGACCCACGACTCCATCGGGCTGGGCGAGGACGGCCCGACCCACCAGCCCGTGGAACACCTGGCCAGCCTGCGGGCCATCCCCGGCCTGAACCTGGTCCGCCCCGCGGACGCCAACGAAACCGCGATCGCCTGGGCCGAGATCCTCCGGCGGCACTCCACCGACCCGGCCCCGCACGGTCTCGCGCTCACCCGCCAGGGCGTGCCGACGTACGCCCCGAACCCCGAGGCGGCCAAGGGCGGTTACATCCTGCGGGAGTCCTCCACCGGCACGCCGGACGTGATCCTCATCGCCACCGGATCCGAGGTGCAGCTCGCCGTCGCCGCGCGCGAACGGCTGGAGGCCGAGGGGGTGGGTACCCGGGTGGTGTCGATGCCGTCCGTGGAGTGGTTCGAGGAGCAGTCCGCCGAGTACCGCGAGCACGTCCTTCCTCAGTCCGTGAAGGCGCGCGTGGCGGTCGAGGCGGGCATCGCGCTGACCTGGTACCGGTACGTCGGTGAGAGTGGACGCATCGTCTCCCTGGAGCACTTCGGTGCCTCGGCCGACGCCAAGACCCTGTTCGCCGAGTACGGCTTCACGGCCGACAACGTGGCCGCCGCCGCGCGGGATTCCCTCGCCGCCGTCCGCGGTTGATCCGATCGTACGAAGGAAGATGAGCACAGTGACCGAAGCAACCACAGCCGCGGAACCGTTGAAGCGCCTGTCCGGCGCGGGCGTGTCGATCTGGCTGGACGACCTGTCCCGCAAGCGGATCGCCTCCGGCAACCTCGCCCAACTCCTCGCCACCAAGCAGGTGGTGGGCGTCACCACCAATCCGTCCATCTTCCAGGCGGCCATCGGCTCCGGGGAGGGCTACGAGGAGCAGCTGGCCGACCTGGCCGAGCGCGGCGTGACGGTCGAGGAGGCCGTCCGCATGATGACCACCGCCGACGTGCGGGCCGCCGCCGACATACTGCGGCCCGTGTACGACGCGACGGACGGCCGAGACGGCCGGGTCTCCATCGAGGTCGACCCGCGGCTCGCGCACCGCACCCGGGCGACCGTGGCGGAAGCCAGGCAGCTCGCCTGGCTGGTGGACCGCCCGAATGTGATGATCAAGATCCCGGCGACCGAGGCCGGCCTGCCGGCCATCACCGAGGTCATCGGGCAGGGCATCAGCGTCAATGTCACGCTGATCTTCTCCCTGGAGCGCTACCGCCAGGTCATGGACGCCTATCTGGCCGGCCTGGAGAAGGCCAGGGCCGCCGGGCTCGACCTGTCCGCGATCCACTCCGTCGCCTCCTTCTTCGTCTCCCGCGTCGACACCGAGATCGACAAGCGTCTGGCGAAGCTGGGCACGGACGAGGCGCTCGCGCTCAAGGGAAGGGCGGCACTTGCGAACGCCCGGCTCGCCTACGAGGCGTACGAGGAGGTCTTCGCCGGCGAGCGCTGGCTCGCCCTCGCCGGGGCCGGAGCAAACAAGCAGCGCCCGCTGTGGGCCTCGACCGGGGTGAAGGACCCGGCGTACAAGGACACGCTGTACGTCGACGAACTGGTCGCGCCGGGCACGGTGAACACCATGCCGGAGGCGACCCTCGACGCCACCGCCGACCATGGCGACATCCAGGGCGACACGGTGACCGGCGGCTATGCGCAGGCCCGCGCGGACCTCGCGGCCGTGGAGCGGCTCGGGATCTCGTACGACGAGGTCGTCAAGCAGCTCGAGGACGAGGGCGTCGCCAAGTTCGAGGTGGCCTGGCAGGACCTGCTGGACGCCGTCACGACATCGCTGGAGAGCAAGGGGGTTGACGGGGAATGAGCAAGGAACGTCCCGCGACGAAGGGATCCGCGGCCGAGGAGAAGGCCGAGGGAACCGTGGTGACGGAGACCGGGACCCGGTCGGCCGAGGACCCCGGGACCTCCGGGGCCAAGGGCTCCGACGCGGCCCCGCAAGCCTCCGGCGCGACGCAGCCCTCCGACGCGGCCTCGAGGATCGGCGCCGTGGCCGGGAAGACCCACGGACCGATCCCGGTCTCCGACTGGACCAACCCCCTGCGTGACGCCCGCGACCGCAGGCTTCCCCGCATCGCCGGTCCCTCCGGTCTGGTCATCTTCGGTGTCACCGGTGACCTGTCCCGCAAGAAGCTGATGCCGGCCGTGTACGACCTCGCCAACCGCGGACTGCTGCCGCCGGGCTTCTCACTGATCGGGTTCGCCCGGCGCGACTGGGCCGACCAGGACTTCGCCCAGGTGGTGCACGACGCCGTGCGCGAGCACGCCCGTACGGAGTTCCGCGAGGAGGTGTGGCAGCAGCTCGCCGAGGGGATGCGGTTCATCCCGGGCGACTTCGACGACGACACCGCCTTCAAGCAACTGCGTGCCGCCGTGGACGAGTTGGACGCCTCACGGGGCACCAACGGCAACTACGCGTTCTATCTCTCCGTACCGCCGAAGTTCTTCCCCAAGGTCGTCCAGCAGCTGAAGAGGCACGGCCTCGCCAGCGCGCCCGAGGGCTCCTGGCGGCGCGCGGTCATCGAGAAGCCGTTCGGGCACGACCTGGCGAGCGCCCGCGAGCTCAACGCGATCGTGCACGACGTGTTCGAGCCGGACCAGGTCTTCCGCATCGACCACTACCTGGGCAAGGAGACCGTCCAGAACATCCTGGCGCTGCGCTTCGCCAACCAGATGTACGAGCCGATCTGGAACCGGTCGTATGTCGACCACATCCAGATCACGATGTCGGAGGACATCGGGATCGGCGGCCGGGCCGGCTACTACGACGGCATCGGCGCCGCCCGCGACGTCATCCAGAACCACCTGCTCCAGCTGATGGCGCTGACTGCCATGGAGGAGCCCATCGCGTTCGACGCGGAGGCGCTGCTCACCGAGAAGCTGAAGGTCCTGAAGTCGGTGAAGCTGCCCGAGGACCTCGGCGCGCACACCGTGCGCGGACAGTACGCGGCCGGCTGGCAGGGCGGTGAGAAGGTCGTCGGGTACCTCCAGGAGGAGGGCATCGACCCGCACTCGAAGACCGACACCTACGCGGCGATCAAGCTGGAGGTCGACAACCGCCGCTGGGCGGGCGTCCCCTTCTACCTGCGCACCGGCAAGCGGCTCGGCCGCCGGGTCACCGAGATCGCGGTCGTCTTCCAGCGCGCCCCGCACTCCCCCTTCGACACCACCGCCACCGAGGAACTCGGGCACAACGCGATCGTCATCCGGGTCCAGCCCGACGAGGGCATGACCGTGCGCTTCGGTTCGAAGGTGCCGGGTACGTCGATGGAGATCCGGGACGTCTCGATGGACTTCGCCTACGGCGAGTCGTTCACCGAGTCCAGCCCGGAGGCCTACGAACGGCTGATCCTGGACGTACTGCTCGGCGACGCCAACCTCTTCCCCCGCACGGAGGAGGTGGAGGAGTCCTGGAAGATCCTCGACCCGATCGAGGAGTACTGGGAGAACCACGGCCGGCCCGCTCAGTACCCGGCGGGTACCTGGGGTCCCCGCGAAGCCGACGAGATGCTCGCACGAGACGGACGGAGCTGGCGCAGGCCATGAAGATCGATCTGACCGACACCAACGCAAGCAAGATCAACAAGGCGTTGGTCCAGGGTCGCCGTGCCATCGGCACTCCCGCCGTGGGCATGGTCCTGACCATGGTCATCGTGACCGACGAGGAGAACGCCTACGACTCGGTGAAGGCGGCAGAGGACGCGTCGCGGGAGCACCCCTCGCGGACCCTGGTCGTCATCAAGCGGCACGCCCGCACCCCCCGGGACCGCACCGCCTCCCGGCTCGACGCCGAGATCCGGGTGGGCTCGGAGGCCGGCACCGGCGAGACGGTCGTACTGCGGCTGTACGGCGAGGTGTCCGACCACGCCGACTCGGTGGTCCTGCCGCTGCTCCTTCCGGACGCTCCGGTCGTCGTGTGGTGGCCGGTCGACGCGCCGGAGCACCCCGCCAAGGACCCGCTGGGCGCCCTCGCCCAGCGCCGGATCACCGACATGTACGCCGTCGAGCACCCGCTCGACGCCCTGAGGGCCCGGGTCGCCTCCTACGCCCCGGGCGACACCGACCTGGCCTGGACACGGCTGACGCCGTGGCGGTCGATGCTGGCCGCGGCGCTCGACCAGGCCCGTACGAAGGTCACCTACGCGGCGATCGAGAGCGAGGCCGAGAACCCGAGCGCCGAGCTGCTGGCCCGCTGGCTGGGCGTCCGGCTCCAGGTACCGGTGGAGCGGGTCGTCACCGGTGGACCGGTGATCACGGCGGTGCGGCTGGGCACCGAGAAGGGCGAGATCGTCATCGACCGCCCCGAGGGCCCGCTGGCCACGCTGACCCTGCCGGGCCAGCCCCCGCGCACCCTCGCCCTGAAGGTGCGCCCCACCTCCGAACTGATCGCCGAGGAGCTGCGCCGCCTCGACGCGGACGAGATGTACGCCATCGCCCTGCGCGGCGACGGCGCCAAGGAGAACGCCAGCCATGACTGACAGTCCCAGGCTCACCCGACGCCCCGAGTGGACGGCCCTGGAGGACCACCGCGCCGGCCCGCTGCTCCACCCCGATCTGCGCGAGTTCTTCGACCGGGACCCCGGACGGGCCGAGCGCTACACCGTGCGCGT
This sequence comes from Streptomyces sp. NPDC047079, assembly GCF_040643755.1. Taxonomy (NCBI): domain Bacteria; kingdom Bacillati; phylum Actinomycetota; class Actinomycetes; order Kitasatosporales; family Streptomycetaceae; genus Streptomyces; species Streptomyces sp. NPDC047079. The sequence continues at coordinate 3,657 of NZ_JBEYUZ010000023.1, read as the reverse complement.
CGGCGACCTGCTCATCGACTACTCCAAGAACCTGATCACGGACGAGACCCTCGCCCTGCTCCAGGAACTGGCCGCAGCCACCGATGTGTTCGGTCTCAGGGACGCCATGTTCCGCGGCGAGAAGATCAACGTCACCGAGGGCCGGGCCGTGCTGCACACCGCGCTGCGCGCCCCGAGGGACGCGGTGATCGAGGTCGACGGCGAGAACGTGGTGCCCAAGGTCCACGCGGTCCTCGACAAGATGGCCGACTTCGCGAACCGGGTCCGCTCGGGCGAGTGGACCGGCCATTCCGGCAAGCGCATCAAGAACGTCGTCAACATCGGCATCGGCGGCTCGGATCTGGGCCCCGCGATGGCGTACGAGGCGCTGCGCCCCTACACCGCCCGCGAGTTGACGTTCCGCTTCGTCTCCAACGTGGACGGCGCCGATCTGCACGAGGCGGTCCGGGATCTGGACCCGGCCCAGACGCTGTTCATCGTCGCGTCCAAGACGTTCACCACGATCGAGACGATCACGAACGCGACCTCGGCCCGCTCCTGGCTGCTGGCAGCGTTCGACGGTGACGAGAAGGCGGTCGCCCGGCACTTCGTCGCGCTGTCGACGAACGCCGGGAAGGTCACCGAGTTCGGCATCGACCCGGACAACATGTTCGAGTTCTGGGACTGGGTCGGCGGCCGCTACTCCTACGACTCGGCCATCGGTCTCTCGCTGATGATCGCCATCGGCCCGGAGCGGTTCCGTGAGATGCTGGCCGGCTTCCGCCTCGTCGACGAGCACTTCGAGAACGCCCCCGCGGAGGCCAACGCCCCGCTGCTGCTGGGCCTGCTCGGCATCTGGTACGACGACTTCTTCGACGCCCAGACTCACGCGGTGCTGCCGTACAGCCACTACCTGTCCAAGTTCACCGCCTATCTCCAGCAGCTGGACATGGAGTCCAACGGCAAGTCCGTGGACCGCGAGGGGCGTCCGGTGGACTATCAGACCGGTCCGGTGGTGTGGGGCACCCCCGGCACCAACGGCCAGCACGCCTACTACCAGCTCATCCACCAGGGCACCAAGCTGATCCCGGCGGACTTCATCGGTTTCGCCCGCCCCGTGGACGAGCTGAGCGGCGAACTCAAGACCCAGCACGACCTGTTGATGGCGAACTTCTTCGCCCAGACCCAGGCGCTCGCCTTCGGCAAGACCAGCCAGGAGGTGCGGGCGGAGGGTGTGCCGGACGAGCAGGTGCCGCACCGCACCTTCAAGGGCAACCGCCCCACCACCACGATCCTCGCCACCGAGCTGACCCCCTCGGTCCTCGGCCAGCTCATCGCCCTCTACGAGCACAAGGTGTTCGTCCAGGGAGCCGTCTGGAACATCGACTCCTTCGACCAGTGGGGTGTCGAGCTGGGCAAGGTCCTCGCCAAGCGCGTCGAACCCGCCCTGACCGAGGGCGCCGAGGTGCCGGGTCTGGACCCGTCCACCGCCGCCCTCGTGGCCGCCTACCGCACGCTCAGGAAGAAGTGAGACTGATATGACGCAGATGCAGTTGGGCCTCATCGGCCTCGGCAAGATGGGCGGCAACATGCGCGAGCGTATCCGCCGCGCGGGCCACACCGTCATCGGCTACGACCGCAACCCCGAGGTCTCGGACGTCAAGACCCTGGCCGAACTGGTCGAGTCCCTCGAAGCCCCGCGTGTGGTCTGGGTGATGGTCCCGGCCGGCGGGGCCACCCAGTCCGTCATCGACGAGCTGAAGGACCTGCTGTCCCCCGGCGACACCGTGGTCGACGGCGGCAACTCCCGCTGGACGGACGACGAGAAGCACGCCACCGAGCTCGGTATCAAGGGCATCGGCTTCGTCGACGCGGGCGTCTCCGGCGGTGTGTGGGGCCTGGAGAACGGCTACGCGCTGATGGTCGGCGGCGACAAGGAGCATGTCGACCGCCTCCAGCCGATCTTCGATGCGCTCAAGCCCGAAGGCCCGTACGGGTATGTCCACGCCGGCCGGGTCGGCGCCGGGCACTTCTCCAAGATGGTCCACAACGGCATCGAGTACGCGATGATGCAGGCCTACGCCGAGGGCTGGGAACTGCTGGAGAAGGTCAAGTCGGTGGAGAACGTCCGCGAGGTCTTCCGCTCCTGGCAGGAGGGCACGGTCATCCGCTCCTGGCTGCTGGACCTCGCGGTCAACGCCCTCGATGAGGACGAGCACCTGGGCAAGCTGCGCGGTTACGCCGAGGACTCCGGCGAGGGCCGCTGGACCGTGGAGGCCGCCGTCGCCAACTCGGTGCCGCTCCCTGCGATCACGGCGTCGCTGTTCGCGCGGTTCAGCTCTCGGCAGGACGACTCGCCGCAGATGAAGATGATCGCGGCGCTGCGGAACCAGTTCGGCGGTCACGCGGTCGAGTCGGCGAAGGAGTAACGAGCCGTGGGCGACCTCCTGCTGGTCCGCCACGGCGAAACCGAGTGGAGCCTGTCGGGACAGCACACCAGCTGGACCGACCTCCCGCTCACCCAGCGAGGCGAGGAACAGGCCAAGTCCCTCGCCCCTCTGCTCGCCGGACGCACCTTCGCGCAGACCCTCACCAGCCCGCTCGGCCGGGCGATACGCACGGCGGAACTCGCCGGGCTGTCCGGCCCCGTTCCCGACGCCGATCTGCGCGAGTGGGACTACGGCGGCTACGAGGGCATCACCACGGCGGAGATCCACCGCACCCGACCCGAGTGGTGCCTGTGGACCGACGGGGCGCCGCCCGGACCGCCCGGGCATCCGGGCGAGTCGCCCGACGAGGTGGCGGCGCGCGCGGACCGGGTGCTGGCCCGTATCGCACCCGGGCTCGCACAGGGCGATGTGATCCTCGTGGCCCACGGTCACTTCCTGCGCGTCCTGGCCGCCCGCCGCCTGGGTCTGTCGGCCGCCGAGGGGCGGTTGCTGCAACTGGGGACGGGGACGGTCAGCCGGCTCTCCACCGAGCACGGCTGGCCCGTGATCGCGGAGTGGAACGCCAGCGGAACTTCCGCGGCTTCCCGCCAGTTTCCTTCTACGTTGCCGTAGAAACGAGAGGTCACGGCCCGTCCACCGGGGCGGGCCGGCCTCGACGACGTAGGGAGTTCTCCATGGCCCTGTGGGACCGCATCAGGGAATCCGCCTCGACGATGCAGACCCAGCTCGTGGCGAAGAAGAACGATCTGAAGAGCGGCGCGTTCCGCGACGCGAGCATGGCGATGTGCGCGCTCGTGGCCGCGGCGGACGGCACGGTTGACCCCTCGGAGCGCCAGCGCGTCGCCCAGCTCATCGCCACGAACGAGGTGTTGCAGAACTTCCCGGCCGACGACCTTCGCCGCCGCTTCGAGGACAATCTGAACAAACTGACCGCCGACTTCGCCTTCGGCAAGGTCAGCGTTCTCCAGGAGATCGGCAAGGCGAAGAAGAAGCCCGCCGAGGCGCGCGCGGTGATCCAGATCGGCATCGTCATCGGGGGCGCCGACGGGAACTTCGACAAGGACGAGCAGGCGGTGGTCCGGGAGGCGTGCTTCGCGCTCGACCTGCCGCCGCATGAGTTCGACCTCTAGTGCCAACGCCGTTCAGTTAAGGCGGGGCTGTGGGTGTCAAGGGCTGTTCGTAAGCATGGCGATGCTGATGGTGGCTCTGTAGGTGGTGCGGTCGATGG
>NZ_JBEYUZ010000022.1:0-93673 GCF_040643755.1 Streptomyces sp. NPDC047079 | reverse complement strand
CACATCGACGGCCTGCGCGTGGACGCGGTCGCCTCGATGCTGTACCTGGACTACTCACGCGAGTACGGCCAGTGGCGGCCGAACGAGCACGGCGGCCGGGAGAACCTGGACGCCGTGGCCTTCCTCCAGGAGATGAACGCGACGGTGTACCGGCGGTGCCCGGGTGTGGTGACCGTCGCCGAGGAGTCGACCGCCTGGGACGGCGTCACCCGTGCGACCCACCACCGGGGCCCGAGCGGCTTCGGGGGCCTGGGCTTCGGTCTGAAGTGGAACATGGGCTGGATGCACGACTCGCTCCAGTACATGGCCCACGAGCCGGTCCACCGCAAGTACCACCATCACGAGATGACGTTCTCGATGGTGTACGCCTACAGCGAGAACTACGTCCTGCCCATCTCCCACGACGAAGTGGTGCACGGCAAGCGGTCGCTGGTGTCGAAGATGCCCGGCGACTGGTGGCAGCAGCGCGCCGGCCTCCGTGCCTACCTGGGCTTCATGTGGTCCCACCCGGGCAAGCAACTCCTCTTTATGGGCCAGGAGTTCGCCCAGGGATCCGAGTGGTCCGAGGCGCACGGCCCCGACTGGTGGCTGCTCGACGCGGGTTACGGCGCCGCCGCCGACCACCGGGGCGTGCGCGACCTGGTCCGCGAGCTGAACACGGTCTACCGCCGCACTCCGGCCCTGTGGCAGCGCGACACCGACCCGTCCGGGTTCCAGTGGGTGGTGGGGGACGCGGCCGACGACAACGTGCTGGCGTTCCTGCGCTTCGACGCGGAGGGCGCGCCCCTGCTGGCGGTGTCGCACTTCTCGCCCGTCGTCCGCCAGGACTACCGCCTCGGCGTCCCGGACGACGTGCCGGCCTGGCACGAGGTCCTCAACACCGACGCGGCCCGCTACGGCGGCAGCGACGTCCGCAACCCGGACCCGCTGAAGCCGGAGCCCACCCCCTGGCACGGCCGCCCGGCGAGCATCCGGCTGACGCTGCCGCCGCTGGCGACGGTGTGGCTGCGGCCTGCCTGACGGGCTCCTCCGTTCGGCCGGTTCCGGGGGCGGCGGCCCCCGGAACCGGCCACCGCTACGCCGTCGGCGCCTCGGCCAAGGCCCGGGGCAGGGGGCCCTTGTGCAGGATTCCCAGCCGCTGTGTCGCCCGGGTCAGGGCCACATAGAGGTCACTCGTGCCGTACCGGCCGGGCTCGACCACCAGTACGGAGTCGAACTCCAGTCCCTTGGACTGGCGCGGGTCGAGCAGGACGACGGTCCGCGTCAGGTCGGGCTCCGTCCCCGCCGTGACCCCGTCCAGCCGTGCGGCGAGCGACCGGTGCAGTTCGCGTGGGGCGATGACAGCGAGCCGGCCCTCGGAGGGCGTCAGCTCCCGGACCGCCGCGGCGACGGCGCCGGGCAGGTCGTCGGTGGCGCGCGCCCAGGGCCGTACGCCCGTGGACCGCACCGAGCTCGGCGGCTCGAAGTCCGGGTCCTCGGCCCGCACGACCGCCGCCGCGACCTCCATGATCTCGGCGGGGGTGCGGTAGTTGACGCCCAGGCGGGTGTGCTCCCAGCGGTCCTCGACGTACGGGGCGAGGATTTGTGACCAGGATCCGACGCCGGCGGCCTCGGCCGTCTGCGCCGGATCCCCGACCAGGGTCATGGAGCGGGTCGGGCAGCGCCGCATGAGCAGCCGCCACGCCATCGGCGACAGCTCCTGTGCCTCGTCGACGATGATGTGCCCGAACGCCCAGGTGCGGTCGGCCGCCGCCCGTTCGGCGGCGCTGCGGTGGTCCGCCTCCTCGTGCCGTTCGGCGAACCGCTCCGCGTCGATGATGTCGTGCGCGGACAGGACCTCGGACCCGTCGGGGTCGCTGTCCTCCTTGTCCTCGAACTCATAGGTCCGGGAGGCGTAGGACACGTCCAGCACGCCCTGTGCGTAGGACACCTGTGTCTCGCGTTCGCGTGCGGCGCGGGCGCGCGCCACCCGGTCGTCCTCGCCGAGGAGTTCGGCCGCCTCGTCGAGCAGCGGCACATCGGCGGCGGTCCACGCCCGGGTCACCGGGCGGCGGATGGCGGCCGCGTCCTCGTCGGACACATATCCCTCCGGGTCGGCGAGGAAGTCCGCGAGCAGCCGCTGCGGGGTCAGCCGCGGCCACAACCGGTCGACGGCGGACCAGACTTCGGGGTTCTCCGCCAGTTCGTCGCGGATCTGGGTGATGTCGCCGGCGTCGAGGAGATTCGAGCCGTCGTACGGGTCGGTCCCGATCCGCTCCGCGACCATGTCCGTCAGCGTGTTGAGGATGTGGCCCTCGAAGTGCTCGCGGGCCGCGTTGTGCGGCAGCTTCGCCGCACGGGTGCGCTCGCGGGCCATGTTCACGAGCCCGTCGTCGAGCAGCAGGACGTCCCGGTCGTGCTCGATGGCGATGACCGGGTCGGGCAGCGCCTGGCGGTCGCGTACGACCCGGGCCAGTACGTCGGCCATCTCGGCGCGGCCCTTGACGGCGGCCGCCTCGGGGGTGTCGGCGGCGGTGGCCCTGACCCCGGGGAACAGTTCGCCGACGGTCGCAAGCAGCACGCCGGTCTCGCCCAGCGAGGGCAGCACCTCGCCGATGTAGCCGAGGAACGCCGGGTTGGGGCCGACGATGAGGACGGCACGGCGGGCGAGCAGCTCCCGGTGTTCGTAGAGCAGATAGGCCGCGCGGTGCAGGGCGACGGCTGTCTTGCCGGTGCCGGGGCCGCCCTCCACCACGAGCACGCCCCGGTGCGGTGCGCGGATGACGCGGTCCTGGTCGGCCTGGATGGTCTGCACGATGTCGCTCATCCGGCCGGTGCGGGCGGAGGTGAGCGCGGCCAGCAGCACGGCGTCACCGGACGGGTCCTCGTAGCCGGTGCGCTCGTGGTCGGCGAGGTCGAGGATCTCGTCGTGCAGGGAGGTGACGCGGCGTCCGTCGGTGGCGATGTGCCGGCGCCTGCGCAGGCCCAGCGGGGTGTGGCCGGTGGCCAGGTAGAAGGGGCGTGCGACCTCGGCCCGCCAGTCGATGAGGATCGGCGTGCGGTCCGCGTCGTCGGCGCGCAGCCCGATGCGGCCGATGTGGTGGCTCGGCCCGGACGTGAGATCGATGCGGCCGAAGCAGAGCGATCCGTCCACGGCGTTCAGCGCCGCCAGCAGCCCCGAGCGTTCGGCGACGAGGATGTCCCGTTCCAGTCGGGCCTGCATCGGTTTGTCGCCCTGCGCGAGCGCGTCCGCGACGGAGCTCTCGGTGTCGCCGCGCAGCGCGTCCACCCGCGCGTACAGCCCGTCGATGAATTCCTGCTCATGCCGCAATTCATCGTCCGGAAATTCGGTGTTTGACAATTCCGCTCCCGACCCGATATACTGTGCTCACTGAACTTCTTCGCGACCCGAATTCCCGTGAAGTCGCGAATCATTGAATATACGCAAAGAAATCCCCCGAGCGCAATTGCTCGGGGGATTTCGTCGTACGGACGGGTCAGAGCACGTCGGACAGCTCCTCCAGCAGCCGCCGCTTGGGCCGCGCCCCCACCATCGCCTTCACCGGCTCACCGCCGCGGAACACCATGAAGGTCGGCATGGACAGCACCTTGTACGCGTTCGTCGTCGTCGGATTGGTGTCCACATCCAGCTGCACCACCTTGAGCCGGCCCTCCTGCTCCGCGGCCAGCGCACTGAGCACCGGCCCCATCTGCCGGCACGGCGGGCACCAGTCGGCGGTGAACTCCACCAGCACGGGCAGCTCCGCCCCGATCACCTCGCCCTCGAAGTCCGCGTCCGTCACGACCGCCACACCTTCCGCCTTGCTCACCGCTGCCGCCCTCCCAGCTCGCACACCGGTTCCGGACCTCCCGGAACCCCCGCCTCGGCGTCCAGCGCGTCGCGTGCCTCCTCCGCCCTCGCCAGCTGTGCGGCGACAGTCGCCCGCACCGAACTCAACTCCGCGATCAGCGCGTCGAGTTCGTCCAGCTTGCGGCGGTAGACCGCGAGCGACGCCGGGCAGACGTCGCCCTCGGGGTGCCCGGCCCGCAGGCACTCCACGAAGGGCCGCGTCTCCTCCAGGTCGAACCCGAAGTCCCGCAGCGTGCGTATCTGCCGCAGCAGCTGCAGATCACGCTCGTCGTAGGTGCGATGCCCGTTGCCCGAGCGCCGCGCGGGCAGCAGCCCCCGCGACTCGTAGTACCGCAGGGTCCGGGTGGTGGTACCGGCCCGCGCCGCCAGCTCGCCGATTCGCATGTGCCCGACCGTAGCCCTTGACGCGGACGTCAAGGCAACACGGCGGCCGGGCGTCGGCAGCAGCCGCGCGAGCCGGGCCCGCCGGGGCCTGCGCCGGCCCGGGTCAGGAGGTGACCGCGAGGCCCGCCGACTCCTCCACCTCGATCAGCGAAGCGCTGTGCCGCTCCTCGTCGAACGCCTTGCGCCCGCCGCGCAGCCCGAACAGCCGCTTGGCGAGGGCGATGTAGAGGACCGCGAGGATGTTGAGGACCAGCGTGGCGATCTTCAGTCCGCTGACGTGCTCGGTGAGTTCGTAGACCTCCAGGGGGAGGAAGGCCGCTGTGGCCACGACGGTCAGGTACTCCGCCCAGCGTTTGGCGTACCAGAGCCCGACCGCCTCGACCAGCTCGATCAGCGCGTACGCCAGCAGGAGCCCGGCCACGAGGAGCAGCGTGGAATGCCGGTAGCCGAAGCTCTTCTGGATGGTGCCGACCACGGGTGAGTGGTCGAGGTCGTAGTGGAAGTGCCGGAAGACGGGCCGGAGCACGTCGAGGTACTCGTTGAAGAGCCGCCGTACCGCGTCCTGGCTGTTACTGAACCTCCACACGGCCACCGCGACCAGCACGATGAACACTCCGCGCACGGCCCGCTCCAGCGCGAGGAAGCGCAGGATGAACAGGTCGCGCAGCACCTTGCCGCGGGGCACGAGCGGCGCGTCGGAGGCGGGTCCGGTGCCGTGCGGCGCGCCGAGCACGAAGTCGCCGCAGCGCAGGCACCGCCACACGTCCCCGAGTGCCGTCCGGGCGTGCAGCCGCACCCGCAGCCGGGGGTCGTCGGGCGCGTAGGTCACATGCCCGCGCCGCGCACAGGTTCGCCGGTCCCAGTCGATCTTCATACCCCCGTGCCTTTCCGACCAAGGTGCCGTGCCGGTGGGCCCGGCACGGCGGTGCATGTCCTACGAGACGTAGGTGCGAGGGACGGGGTTCCGCGGAAGGTCAGCGGGTTGCGGCGTCCACCGGCTCCCGCTCCTCATTCTGCTCCTCGGCGACGGCGGCACCCTTCCTTCGCGGCAGCAGCACCCCGACCACAACGGTCCCGGCGCCGAGGATCACCGCGCCCACCAGGCTGGTGTGGGCGACCGCGTCCGCGAAGGAGGAGCCTACGGCGTCGGCCATCTGCCGCGCTCCGTGGGCGAGTTGGTCGGCCTGCGCCTTGAGCTGTGCGGCCTGCCGGGCGTCCTGGGCGTGCGCGGCCTGCCCGGCGACCTGCCTGGCCTTGTCGCCGATGGCCCCTGCCACGGCGTACCCGGCGCCGACGGAGTCCTGGGCGGTGGACAGGGCGCGTGCCGGGAGCTTGCCGCCGGCCGTGGCGTCCGCGAGGTGTGAGGAGTACGAGTTCGCCAGCACCGAACCGAGGAGGGCGATGCCGAGCGAGCCGCCGAGTTCCAGGGAGGTGTCGTTCACCGCGCCGCCGACGCCCAGCTCCGACTCCGGGAACGAGCCCATGATCGCGTCCGTACAGGGCGAGAGTGCGAGGCCGATCGCGAGGCCCAGGATCACCAGGGGCAGCACGAAGTCGTCGTACGACGAGGTGGAGTCGGTCCGGGTGAGCAGTGCGAGCGCGGCGGTGCCGGCGACCATGCCCGCGGTCACCGTGATCTTCGTGCCGATGCGGGGGGTGAGGTAGCCGGTGAGCGCCGCGCCGGCGAACACCGCGCCGGCGAGCGGCAGCATCCGCACCCCGGTCTGGAGGGCGTCGTAGCCGAGGACGAACTGGAGGTGCTGGGTGAGGAAGTAGAAGGCGCCGAAGACGGCCAGGAAGAACAGGGCGACGGCGAGGTTGGCGCCGGCGAAGCGGCGGTGCGCGAAGCGGCGCACGTCCAGGACCGGGCGCGGGTGGCGCAGCTCCCAGGCGATGAACAGGGCGAGCGAGACACCGGCCACGACGGCCGCAGTGACGGCCTTGGTGCCCCAGCCGAAGTGCGGCCCCTCGATGATCATGTAGACGAGGGAGCCGACCCACAGGACCGAGAGCGCTCCGCCGACGTAGTCGATCCGCTCGTGGTGCGCGGCCCGGGACGGCGGTACGAGGACGAAGGCGGCGACGAGCGCCACCGCGGCGACCGGCACGTTGATCAGGAACGTGGACGACCAGCCGTGGTTCTTGAGGAGTGCCCCGGCGACCAGCGGACCCGCCGCGATGGCGAGGCCGGCGGTGGCGGTCCACAGGGTGATCGCCTTGGCCCGCTCGGCGCGGGGGAAGGAGGCGGCGAGGAGGGAGAGGGTGGCGGGCATGATCAGCGCGGCGCCGACGCCCATCACGGCGCGAGCAGCGATGACCGTCGCGGCGCTGTCGGCGAGGTAGCCGAAGACGGCCCCGCCGCCGAAGACGACGAGTCCGAGGACGAGCGCTCCGCGCCTGCTGTACTTGTCGCCGATCGCGCCGAGCAGCAGCATCAGGGCCGCGTACGGGACGGTGTAGCCGTCGATGACCCACTGAAGGTCGGCGCTGGACAGACCCAGGTCCCGGGTCATGTCGGGCGCGGCGACGGTGAGGGCGGTGTTCGCCATCACGATGATCAGCAGACTCAGACAGAGCACCAGCAGCGCCCACCAGCGCCGCGCGTACGGCCGCTCCATCCTCTCGACCGGTTCGTTCATGACGACACGCATGGGTGCGGGCCTTCCTCTTTCTTCGGTGCCGATGGCGTGCGTGCGGCTTTCTTCGGTGCCGATGGCGTGCGTGCGGCGTCGGCCGCCGCACGCCGAGGACTTGCACAGCACTGTGCACTTGCACAACCATGTGCAATGTACGGCCTTGCACAGCACCGTGCAAATCAAGAAGGTGGAGTGCCCGCGGAGGTGCCCGAAGGCGCCTCGGGGCCGTGCAGAATGGCAGCCATGACCACGGGTAACGTCAGCCGGGCCGACACCAACCGCCGCCGGATCCTCGAGGTCGCGCTCACCGAGCTGCTGCGCGACCCCGACGCGTCCATGGACCAGATCGCCCGCGCGGCCGGTGTCGTACGGCGCACGGTCTACGGGCACTTCCCGAGCCGTGAGGCGCTGATCGGCACGCTCGTCGACGGCGCCGTGGAGGCGGTCGCGGCGGCCCAGGCGACGGGCCGCGAGGGCGTGACGGACCCGGTGGAGGTGGTGGCCCGCTCGACGCTGGCGGTGTGGGAGGTCGCCGACCGCTACCGGATCCTGGTCGCGCTGGCTCAGCGCAGCGTCACCGTGCAGGGCATCCGGGACCGTCTCGCGCCGGTCCGCGAGGCATGCGCCGCGGTCCTGGCCGACGGCCTGGAACAGGGCGAGTTCGTCTCGCCGCTGCCGCCCGAGGCGCTGGCGTACGTCCACGAGCAGATGCTGTTCGCCGTGATGGAGGCGGTGAACGAGGGCCTGCTCGCGGCCCGGGACGCGGGACCCTCCGCCGCCGTCACCCTGCTGACCGCGGCGGGCGTACCCGCCTCCCGGGCCGCGGGACTGGTGGCGGAACTCACGGGGCGTGAAAAAGGCCGAGCGGCCGGGCCCACGGGGGAGGGCCCGGCCGCTCGGGGGCCGGGGATCTGACGACCGGGCAGCTGGTCGACGGGAGAACGGCCCAGCCGCCGGGGTAGGGGTGCGGAAGGCTCAGGCCTTGGCCAGCTCCTTCTCGCCGTCCTGCTCGGGCGCCGCGGTGAGGGCGTCGCGCTCCTCGTCCAGCAGGGTCCGCTCGTCGAAGGGGATCTCGCCGGCGAGCACCCGCCGCACCCGCTCCTTGTCGACCTCACCGGTCCAGGTGCCGATGAGAAGGGTGGCGACCGCGTTGCCCGCGAAGTTGGTCACGGCACGGGCCTCGCTCATGAACCGGTCGATGCCGATGATCAGGCCCACGCCGTCCACCAGGGCGGGCTTGTGCGACTGGAGACCGCTGGCCAGGACGGCGATACCGGAACCGGAGACACCGGCCGCGCCCTTCGAGGCGACCATCATGAAGAGCAGCAGCCCGATCTGCTGCCCGATGCCCATGGGCTGGTCCAGGGCGTCCGCGATGAACAGGGAGGCCATCGTCAGGTAGATCATCGTGCCGTCGAGGTTGAAGGAGTATCCGGTCGGCACGGTGATGCCGACGACCGGACGGCCGACCCCCAGGTGCTCCATCTTCGCGATGAGCCGCGGCAGCGCGGACTCCGAGGAGGAGGTGGACACGATCAGCAGGAACTCACGGCCGAGGTACTTCAGCAGATGCCAGATGTTGACCTTGGCCACCACGCGCACCAGCGCGCCGAGCACGATGCCGACGAACAGCAGACAGGTGACATAGAAGCCGATCATGATCGTGGCCAGCGCCCTCAGCGCGTCCACACCGGTCTCGCCGATCACTGCCGCCATGGCACCGAAGGCGCCGACCGGGGCCGCCCACATGATCATCGCGAGCACCCTGAAGACCAGCTTCTGAAGGTGCTGGACCCCGCGCAGCACCGGCTCGCCGGAGCGCCCCATGGCCTGGAGCGCGAAGCCCACGAGCAGGGCGACGAGCAGCGTCTGGAGCACCTGGCCCTCGGTGAAGGCCGACACGAAGGTGGTCGGGATGATGCCGAGCAGGAAGTCCACCGGCCCCTCGGCGGCGGCCTTGGCCTGCTCGTGGCCGACGCCCTTCACGGCCTCGGTCAGATGCATCCCGCTGCCGGGATGGATGACGTTGCCGACGATGAGCCCGATGGCGAGTGCGACGAGGGACATCGCGAGGAAGTAACCGAGGGCGAGACCGCCCACCTTGCCGACCTTGGCGGCCTTCCGGACGGAGCCGACACCGAGCACGATCGTGCAGAAGATGATCGGCGAGATCATCATCTTGATCAGGCTCACGAAGCCCGTGCCGAGCGGCTTCAGTTCCTTGGCGAAGTCGGGCGCGGCGAACCCGACCGCGATACCGAGAAGCACCGCGGCGATCACCGCGAGGTAGAGATAGTGGGTGCGGTCCCGCTTGGCTGCGGGCGTGGCAGGTGCCGTTGGGGCTGTGCTGGCCACGGCTGCCCTCCTCGACGTCGTTGTCGGCTCATCCGGCGTGCGGCTCACGGCCGGGGATACCGGGAGGCGTCCTCCCGGTGACCGGGAGGTGGCGTGCTCCCGGGGGATGCGGTGACTATCTCCCGCCTTGTGAGGGCGGTCACCCTTCCGTTCATTTAGTTCACGGCCACACGCCGAGTAGTTCACGGTCACGCGGCGAGCGGGACGGGTGTCCGGCGATGCGGCGAGCGGGACCGCTGCACGGCTGCACGGCCCTGCTACGAGCCGGACCGCCGCACGGCCGTACGGCAAACCGGAACCGCGAGGCAGACTGAACGCATGCGCGTGCCCAGACTCCCCAGACCCCGCAGCCTGGCCGGCCAGCTCTTCGCGATGCAGGCCGTGCTGATCGCGGTGCTCGTCGCCGGGTACGCCCTCTTCTCCTACGTCAGCGACCGCGGCCAGGCCCAGGACGCGGCCGGCCGGCAGGTGATGGCGGTGGCCCGCTCGGTCGCGGACGCCCCCTCGGTGCGGACGGCGATCCGCAGCCCGGACCCGACGCGGACGCTCCAGCCGTACGCGTCCCAGGTGCAGCAGCACACGGGCGTCGACTTCGTCACGATCATGAACCCCGGGGGCATCCGCTGGACCCACCCCAACCCGGAGCTGATCGGCGAGCGCTTCCTCGGCCACACCGCCCGCGCGCTGAAGGGCGAGTCGTTCACCGAGACCTACACCGGGAGCCTGGGACCGTCCGTGCGCGCGGTCACGCCCATTCGCGACGGCGGCCGGATCGTCGGCCTGGTGAGCGCGGGCATCAAGGTCGAGACCGTCTCGGCCCAGCTCCGGCAACAGGTGACGACCCTGGTCGGGGTGGCGGGCGTGGCCCTCGCCCTCGGCGCCGTCGGCACCTATGTGATCAACGCCCGGCTGCGCCGCTCCACACACGGTATGAACGCCACCGAGCTGAGCCGTATGCACGACTACCACCAGGCCGCGCTGCACGCCGTGCGCGAGGGACTGCTGATGCTGGACGGCCAGTTCCGGGTGGCGCTGATCAACGACGGCGGCCGGGAGCTGCTCGGGGTGACGGGCGAGGTGGTGGGCCGCTCGGTGGCCGACCTGGGCCTGCCGGCCCCGCTGACGGGCGCGCTGCTGTCCTCCGAGCCCCGGGTCGACGAGGTCCATCTGACGGCGACACGCGTCCTGGTCGTCAACACCTCACCGGTCTCCGGCGGCGAACGCCGGGGCACCGTGATCACCCTGCGCGATGTGACCGAACTCCAGTCGCTGATGGGCGAGCTGGACTCGGAGCGCGGCTTCACCCAGGCGCTGCGCTCCCAGGCACACGAGGCCGCCAACCGTCTGCACACCGTGGTCTCGCTGATCGAGCTGGGCCGCGCGGAGGAGGCCGTCGAGTTCGCCACTGCCGAACTGGAACTGGCCCAGGCCCTCACCGACCAGGTGGTCGCCGCCGTGAACGAGCCGGTGCTCGCGGCCCTGCTGCTCGGCAAGGCGGCGCAGGCCAACGAGCGGGGCGTGGAGCTGGTGATATCGCAGGACAGCCGCGTCGACGACGGGCTGCTGCCGCCGTCGCTGCCGTCCCGGGACCTGGTCACGATCCTCGGCAACCTGATCGACAACGCGGTGGACGCGGCGCAGGGCTCGGGGGGTGCGCGGGTGACGGTGACCGCCTGCGCACAGGACGCGCAACTGGTCCTGCGGGTGTCGGACACGGGAGCGGGCGTGGATCCCGCGCACACGGAGGCGGTGTTCCGGCGTGGCTGGTCGACCAAGCCGGCGACCGCGCCCGGCGGGCGGGGCCTCGGCCTCGCCCTGGTCCTCCAGACGGTACGCCGCCACGAGGGCACGCTGAGCGTTACGGAGGCACCGGGAGGCGGGGCGGAGTTCGAGGCTCGGATCCCGTTGCCTACCGTGGGGGCGGCCTCGGGGGAGGCCGAGGAGGCTCCCGGGGCTTCCGTCGAGCCCGCCCTGCCCGGAGGTGACGTATGACCGAGCCCATCCGCGTACTGGTCGTGGAGGACGACCCGGTCGCCGCCGACGCCCATGTGATGTACGTGGACCGGGTGCCCGGCTTCACGGCGGTGGGCAAGGCACACACCGGCGCGGAGGCTCGGCGCCTGCTGGACCGTACACCCGTGGACCTGCTGCTTCTGGACCTTCATCTGCCGGATGTGCACGGCCTTCAGCTGGCGCGCTCCCTGCGGGCGGCCGGCTACCACGCGGACGTGATCGCGGTGACGTCGGCGCGGGACCTGGCGGTGGTACGGGAAGGGGTGTCGCTGGGGGTGGTCCAGTACGTGCTGAAGCCGTTCACCTTCGCGACGCTGCGGGACCGGCTGGTGCGGTACGCGCAGTTCCGGGGCGCGGCTGGCGAGGCGAGCGGCCAGGAGGAGGTGGACCGGGCGCTCGCCACGCTGCGGGCGCCGGGGCCGGCGGCACTGCCCAAGGGACTGAGCGCCCCGACGCTGGAGCGGGTGACCGGTGCGCTGCGGGACCGTGCGGAGGGGCTCACGGCCGCGGGGGTCGCCGAGGCCGTCGGCATATCCCGGATCACCGCCCGCCGCTATCTGGAGCATCTGGTGGAGGCGGGCCGGGCGGGGCGCAGTCCGCTGTACGGGCAGGTGGGGCGACCGGAGCTGGTGTACCGATGGGTCCGGGCGTCGGGAGGGGCACGGTGAGCGGCACCCGCCCGACGCCGACGCCCCGCCATCCCTTGCCTCCCCCGGCAGCCGGCCATGTGGTGCGGCAGCGACAGGTTCCCGCCGCCCGCTCCTGTCCCCCGCGCCCCCGATGACCCGCCTCCGCCCTGACGTATCGGCTGCTCGTGTCCACCCGCCCCGGCGGCTGCCCGGGCCGTCCCGCCTCCCCCGTCGCCACCCGGCGGGGGCACCGCGGGCCGCCGGGCGCCGCCGCGCCTGGCACGCATATGCCCCGCCACCTCGCTCGATGCGCTCCTCACCGTCCGCGGGCCCACCACCCGGCCCGGGCCGTGCGGCCTCCCCGCCCCCTTGGTTGCGCCGGCGACGAGCACCGGCCGTCAAACCCCCGGCGGCCGAAACCGTATGTTCCTACAATCAGTGAGTGTGGCCGAACAGACCGTAGTCATCGCAGCCCCGCGCCCCTACGTTGTGCGCGTGCAGCGACCGCAGGCTCAGCAGCCCACTCCGCCCACTCCTCCGTTCAACGCCCTGGCCGCCCGGAGACTGCGGGCGGCGCTCGGAATGAGACCCGAGCACGTCGCCTACGGCATGCGCTCCTCGTACGGGCTCCCCTATGTGACCGTCGACCTCGTGATCGCCTGGGAGCGTGGGATCACCGCCCCGAGCGTCCCCGAACTCACCGCGCTGGCGGGCGTGCTGTGGTGCTCCCCCGGTGAACTCATCGGCGCGCCGCGCACACTGCGCGAGCACCGCGTCGCGCGCGGACTCGCGCTGGAGGATGTCGCGCGCGCCGTCGGGCTCGAACTCCTGGCCTACGTACGGATGGAGGAGGCGGGCGAGTGGCGCGGAAACGACCGGCAGTCCGCCGCCCTCGCCGACGTGCTGGACCTGACCCTGCCCGACTTCATCACCGTGACCGGGCGCGACGGCAGGCTCGCCGAACTGCTGCGCAGCGCGGTCACCACCCGCTGGCAGGCGTACGTCCGCCCGCTCGGCAAGCTGCTGCCGCTGGAACGGCACCTCCTGGAGGACGTCCTCGAGGAGATGCACGCCGACTACCAGGGACAGATGGTCGCCACCCTCAGCTGGGGCGCCACGGCGGCCGCGGCCGACTCCGGCGAGGCAGGCCGGGACTACCTCGACCACATCGTCGGGAACTTCTGGTCCACGGTCGAGAGGAACACCTCGTAGCGCCGCCGAGCGGCTAGAACACCGACTCCGCCTCGTCCATCCGGTCCTTGGGCACCGTCTTCAGCTCGGTCACCGCCTCCGCCAGCGGCACCATCACCACTTCCGTGCCGCGCAGCGCCGTCATCCTGCCGAACTCGCCCCGGTGTGCGGCCTCCACGGCGTGCCAGCCGAAGCGGGTCGCGAGTACCCGGTCGTAGGCGGTCGGCGTGCCGCCGCGCTGGACATGGCCGAGGATGACCGGCTTGGACTCCTTGCCGAGCCGCCTCTCGAGCTCGTACGCCAGTGCCGTACCGATGCCCAGGAAGCGCTCGTGGCCGTACTGGTCGATCTCGCCCTTGCCGTAGTCCATGGTTCCCTCGGCGGGGTGCGCGCCCTCGGCGACGCAGATCACCGCGAACTTCTTGCCGCGGGCGAAGCGCTCCTCGACCATCTTGACCAGGTCGGCGGGGTCGAAGGGACGCTCGGGCAGACAGATGCCGTGGGCGCCGGCCGCCATGCCCGACTCCAGCGCGATCCACCCGGCGTGGCGGCCCATGACCTCCACGACCATGACCCGCTGGTGGGACTCGGCCGTCGTCTTCAGACGGTCCATGGCCTCGGTCGCCACGGTCACGGCGGTGTCGAAGCCGAAGGTGCGGTCCGTGGACGAGATGTCGTTGTCGATCGTCTTGGGCACGCCGACCACCGGCAGACCCGCGTCCGAGAGCATCCGCGCCGCGGTGAGCGTGCCCTCGCCGCCGATCGGGATGAGGGCGTCGATACCGAAGTCGCGGATCATGTCGGAGGCGTTCTCGCACGCCTCGCGAAGACGGTCGCGCTCCAGGCGGGAAGAGCCGAGAATGGTGCCGCCGCGCGCCAGGATGCCGCTGACGGCGTCGAGGTCGAGGGCGCGGTAGTGGCCTTCGAGCAGGCCCCGGTAGCCGTCCTCGAAGCCGATGACCTCGTCGTCGTACTGGGCCACCGCTCGATGGACGACCGACCGGATCACTGCGTTCAGGCCTGGACAGTCGCCGCCCGCGGTGAGGACTCCGATGCGCATCGTGCTGTATCTCCTGCTCGCTGTCGATACCGGTGAGCCAATCCGATTGTTTCACGCCTCACAGGCCGGTGCCGCGCCCGCCCCGCCCGCTCCGATCCGTCCGGCGATCCCCCCGTACTGACGGGCGCCTTATCCAGACCCGGAGGTATTGTCAAGGGGATTCTGCTCACCCTCGCGGAGGGTTTTCCCGGGTACCGGAACCCCACATATACGCCCAGGAACGGTCAACGACCCCGCCCCGAGAGACGAAACGGAGAGCCCACGTGACGCCCAGCGTGTACGTGACCGGGATCGACCGCGGCGACGGCCGCCAGGTCGTGGAGCTGGGGATGATGGAGTTCCTGACCCGGCAGGTCGACCGGGTGGGCGTGTTCCGCCCGCTCGTCCGCGACGGCGCGCTACGCGATCGACACGAGGATCGCCGACCGGCACCGGGTGCGGCGCCACGGCTTCCACGGGACCTCGCACACGCATGTGTCCCGGGCGACCGCGAAGCTGCCGGGCAAGGCGCCCGGGGACGTCAACGTCATCGTGCTGCACCTGGGCAACGGGGCGTCCGCCTCGGCGGTCCGGGGCGGACGGTGCGTGGACACCTCCATGGGGCCCACCCCGCCGGAGGGGCTTGTGACGGGGACGCGCTCGGGGGACCTGGACCCCGCCGTCATCCTCCATTCGGAGCGTGTTGGCGGAATGTCCATGGATGAGATCGACACTCTTCTCAACAAAAGGAGTGGTCCGTTCGGCCTGTGCGGCGACAACGACATGCGGGAGATGCAGCGCCGGATCGAGGAGGGCGACCAGGAGGCACAGCTCGCCTTCGACATCTACATCCATCGGCTGAAGAGGTACATCGGCGCGTACTACGCGGTACTCGGCCGGGTGGACGCGGTCGCCTTCACGGCGGGCGTGGGCGAGGACGCGGCCGCGGTGCGGACGGCGGCCGTGGCGGGCCTGGAGGAGCCGGGCCTGGCGGTGGACGGCGACCTGAACGCCGTACGCGGCGACGCGCCGCGGCTGATCTCGCCCGTGTCCGCGCGGGTGGGCGTCGCGGTGGTGCCGACCGAGGAGGAACTGGAGATCGCCACGCAGACCTACGCACTGGTCGGAAAGCACAAGTAGCAATTCGACCGGTCTCGCCTGAGCGCCGACCCGCCCATTTGTATTTTCCGCCAGACGGAATATTCCGCGCCGAAACAAACCGATAGGATCGCCCCATGCGCCGTTCGAAAATCGTCTGTACTCTCGGCCCCGCGGTCGACTCCCACGAAATGCTCGTCGCGCTGATCGAAGCCGGCATGAATGTCGCCCGCTTCAACTTCAGCCACGGCACCCACGCAGAGCACCAGGGGCGGTACGACCGCGTCCGTGCCGCGTCCGCCGAGACCGGCAAGGCCATCGGCGTCCTCGCCGACCTTCAGGGTCCGAAGATCCGCCTGGGGACCTTCGCGGAGGGTCCTGTCGAGCTGGTGCGCGGTGACGAGTTCATCATCACCACGGAGGACGTGCCGGGTGACAAGTCGATCTGCGGCACCACCTACAAGGGCCTGCCGGGCGACGTCTCCAAGGGCGACCAGATCCTGATCAACGACGGCAACGTCGAGCTGAGGGTCGTGGACGTGGAGGGCGCCCGGGTCAAGACGATCGTCATCGAGGGCGGCGTCATCTCCGACCACAAGGGCATCAACCTGCCCGGCGCGGCGGTGAACGTCCCGGCGCTGTCCGAGAAGGACATCGAGGACCTGCGGTTCGCCCTGCGGATGGGCTGCGACATGGTCGCGCTGTCCTTCGTGCGGGACGCCAACGACGTCAAGGACGTCCACCGCGTCATGGACGAGGAGGGGCGCCGCGTTCCGGTCATCGCCAAGGTGGAGAAGCCGCAGGCGGTGGCGAACATGGAGGACGTCGTGATGGCGTTCGACGGCGTGATGGTCGCCCGCGGCGACCTGGCCGTCGAGTACCCGCTCGAGCGGGTCCCGATGGTGCAGAAGCGGCTCATCGAGCTGTGCCGCCGCAACGCCAAGCCGGTGATCGTGGCCACCCAGATGATGGAGTCGATGATCACCAACTCCCGTCCGACCCGCGCCGAGGCCTCCGACGTGGCCAACGCCATTCTGGACGGCACCGACGCGGTCATGCTGTCGGCCGAGTCGAGCGTCGGCGCGTACCCGATCGAGACGGTCAAGACGATGTCGAAGATCGTCACCGCGGCCGAGGAGGAGCTGCTCTCCAAGGGCCTTCAGCCGCTGGTCCCGGGCAAGAAGCCGCGGACGCAGGGCGGTTCGGTGGCGCGTGCGGCCGCCGAGATCGCGGACTTCCTGGGCGGCAAGGCCCTGGTCGCCTTCACCAAGTCCGGTGACACCGCCCGCCGGCTGTCCCGCTACCGGGCCTGCCAGCCGATCCTGGCGTTCACCACGGACGAGTCCACCCGCAACCAGCTGACGCTGAGCTGGGGCGTGGAGTCGCACGTCGTGCCGTTCGTGAACAGCACCGACGAGATGGTCGACCTCGTCGACCGGCACATGGTGAGGCTCCAGCGGTTCAACGACGGCGACATCGTGGTCATCACCGCCGGCTCCCCGCCCGGTGTCCCCGGCACCACGAACATGGTCCGCGTCCACCACCTCGGCGAGCACGCCCACCGCTGACGCCGCGGCGACGGCTCTACGACGCTGAGGGCGCCCCCTGTGGCAGGGGGCGCCCTCAGCCTGTGCGGCTCCCGGAAAGGTCTTGAGAGGTGCTCAGCTCGCGCCGGTGATGTACTGGTGCATGCCGGGAATCGTCAGCGTCCCGCCGAACTGCCCGGCCTGGGTGACCTTCACATGGGTGAAGAGGATGTACGGGATGTTCAGCGGCGGCGGATTGTCCGGGCTGAACGTGACCGGGATCAGGCCCAGCAGATTGCCGGAGATGCTCTCGGTGTACATCACCGTCTTGCCGTTCCGGATGGTCGACTTGGAGCCCTTGGCGGCCTGGACGTGGTACGTCTCGCCGTTCTGGCCGTCGACGAGCTGGTGCAGATCGCCGATGTCGGTGCCGTTGGAGATGACGTACTTCAGGACCTTCTTGACGGTGCCGTTGGCGGTGCGCACCTTGACGACGCCCTGGTAGTCGGCGCCGTTGAGCGTCAGCGAGCTGGCCTCGAGGTGCCAGGGTTTGTCGGGCAGCGCCACGATCTTCTCTACGCCGCCCTCGTCGCCGGTGGCCGCGACGCAGTCCGCGGGGGGACTGGAGCTCGCGGACGGGCT
This sequence comes from Streptomyces sp. NPDC047079, assembly GCF_040643755.1. Classification (NCBI taxonomy): domain Bacteria; kingdom Bacillati; phylum Actinomycetota; class Actinomycetes; order Kitasatosporales; family Streptomycetaceae; genus Streptomyces; species Streptomyces sp. NPDC047079. The sequence continues at coordinate 76,310 of NZ_JBEYUZ010000022.1, read as the reverse complement.
CGGGGTCGCGGACTCCGCCGCCTTCACGGCGTCGTCGGCCGCCTTGGTGGCCTCGGACGCCGCCTTCGTCGCCGTGTCCGTCGTGTCCTTCACGGTGTCCTTGACCGTGTCGGTGACCTTCTTGGTCGTCTTGGTGACGGAGGACGACGAGGACGACGAGGACGTACCGCTGCTGTCCTTGGTGCCCTTGGCGTCCTGGTTCGCGGACGCCGAGGGGGACGGCGAGGGCGTGGAGCTCGCGCCACCGCTCCCCGACGAGGTGCCGCCGGGCGTGAGGATGTCCTTGAGCGTGCCGCCGATGTCGTCCAGCAGGTTGCCCTGGCTCGCGGAGGCCGACGGGCCGGGCGCGGAGCCGCCGCCCGACGAGCCCGCGGAGGACGCGGACGGCGCGGGCGTGGCCTTGTCGTCGGAACCTGAATCCGACGAAGAGGACTTGCCCGGCGTCGTGTCCGACGTCGTGTCCGGCGTCGTGCCCGAGGAGGCCGAGGGCGCCGGCTCCGACGTGTCGGCGGACTTCGACGCGCTCGCCGAGGCGGACGGCGACGGCGTCGCCGACGCGTCCTTGGAGTCCTTAGTGTCCTTGGACTTGTCCAGGACCTCGACACACTTCTGGTACTCGTCTGCCGTCATGGTCTTCGACGACGCATGGTCGTCGGCGCGCGCGAGCGTCGGCGTCAGCCCCATCCCCATGAGGACCGCCGTCGGCATCGCCGCCAGGGCTATCGCCTTGCCCGCCGGCACGTGGAACCTGGTGAACAGCGGCTTTTTGGGGGCCGCGTGGCGCGGCCCGGTTCTCGCGCGGGACGCGTCCACGTCCGTCCCGCGGGTCACCTCGTCAGCCGGCACTGTGCCTCCCGTTCGTCCCGTTGACCGGGGTCGTCTTGGTCAGGTCCTGCGGCTCGCTCACCCCGCCCGTGCCCACCTCGGCGGCCGCGATCCCAGGAGTCCCGTCCTGCCCCGCGGCGCCCTCCCCGGCCGGCTGCGGCTGGGGCGGCACACCCGGCGCCCAGGACACGGCCATGGCTCCACCGACCAGGGCGAGCAGGAAGCCCACGACGAAACCGCCGAAGTTGGACACCGGGAGGGACACCAGGCCCAGCAGGATCGCCGCTACGCCCGCGAAGGTGCGGATGTGCTTCTGAAACCACAGGCTGATGCCGAGGACTATGAGCAGCACGCCGATGATGAGGGAGCCAGCGCCCGCGGTGGTGGCCATGGCCAGCGTCAGGTGACCGAGCTGCAGGTGCGCGTACGGGAAGTAGATGATCGGGAAGCCACTGAGCAGGACGAACAGTCCCGCCCAGAACGGCCTCGTGCCCCGCCAGGCGCGGAACTGCAGCCTCCGGCGGGTGAACTGGCCAGGTACGGCAGGAGACTCGGCGCTCATGGAAAACAGCTCCCTGGTGCTGCGTTGCTCTAGGTGGTGGTGCGAGGGGTGTGGGGGGTGTGTGAAGGAGCGGGTGAAGGTGGAACGGGCGGGGGCGCCTTCGGCTCCCCCGCCCGTCACCGAGTGCTCAGTGCTTGAGCTGGCACTCGTTGGCGCCCTTCGACAGGCTCATGTTGAGCCCGCTCAGCGTGAAGGTGCCGGCGGTGGTCGCCCAGGCGTGCTGTTCCACATCGTCCAGCACCGCGTGCTTCGCCTGCTGGGCGAAGCCGGCCGGGTTGGACTGCTCGCCGCCACCCTTCATGCCCGGGCCCTTGCCACCCTTGTCGGGGCCCGTCTCGCCGGCGGCAACACCGATGTCGATCTCGTCGAACCTGGCGTTGGCCTGGAGGTCGTTGACATCGATGTAGATGTTGTGGGCCTTGACCTTGGGCTGGCCCGCCCCGCCGGCCCTCAGCGTCAGCGTCCAATCACCGAGCACCGGGATCGGGGTGACCACGGACTGGCACAGGTTCGTGATCTCGGCGTCCTTGAACGCCGAGACGGCGACGGGGTGAGCCGTCTTCTTGCCGTCGAGCGTGTAGCCGCTGTCGACCGCCCCGTACTGCTCGAAGCCCCAGCCCTCCAGCTGGTCGGCGGTCACCTTGAACTGCTGGCCCGACACGCTGAACGAAGCGGCCAGAGCGCCCTGCGCCAGGGCCACACCTATCGCTGCCGTCGCGGCGACGCTGGGCACCATGACCACAGCGAACCGCTTCCATCTGGTCCCGCCACGCACCTGGGACTCCATATTTCCTCCTTCTCGGACGTACATCTCCTGGCCCGAGCTCGCCACCGGTCGGCGGCTCAGCCGGGCAGGGATGGGAGAAGTGCTACGTCCTCGGGAAGGAGAGCGCCTGCGCTCGGTGGCGCGAACCGCGCCCGAATCACCGGCGATCACCCCCGAGCGACAACCACTGGTCGCGCCTGACACGCATCACGCACAACCTGCCGGACAGGCTCCGCCTGGGCGGAGACCCCCCTGTCCAGGAGCCGACGCCACTGCCGCCGGCTCCTGCTCGGTGGGGACCCACGTGAAACCCGTTGCCCCGGCTGGCTGTCGGGTACGGCGATGGACCGAGCGTCGCCGATCGTGGTGCATTCTCGCCGCCCCCGCAAGGGGGTTCGTTACTCACTAGTAACGGCCGGATAACCGAACAACGACCTCGCGGTCTCACCCGGCAACTCTCAGTGGCACAGAAGGAGATGATGAAACGGTTGAAGTGCGGACAGAACCAGACAGAACCAGAGATCCGTCTTACTCCCAGTAACAGCGGCCGCGATTACCAAGATTTGGTAAAGCGCGGCCGCGTCACACCTCTGTCGGCAATCCTTCACCCGGGCACCACACGCCCGGACGTTTAACGACTGGTCAGAACAGCGCCCTCGCGAGCGCCCGCCGCGCCGCCGTCACACGCGGGTCCTCGGCACCGACCACCTCGAAGAGTTCCAGCAGCCGCAGCCGCGCTGCGTCCCGGTCCTCCCCCGCCGTGCGCCGCACGGTCTCGATGAGCCGCCCGAACGCGTCCTCCACATGTCCGCCCACCAGATCCAGGTCCGCCGCGGCGATCTGCGCCCGTACGTCTCCGGGCTTCTCGGCGGCCTCCTTGCGCACCCGCTGCGGGTCCAGGCCGCTCACCCGCTGGAGCAACTCGGCCTGAGCGAGCCCGACTTTGGCCTCCGTGTTGCCCGGGTCGTCGCTCAGCACGTTCTTGTACGCCTGGACGGCACCGCCCAGGTCGCCCGCGTCCAGGGCCTGCACCGCCGCTTCGAGCAGCGCGTCGTAGGGGCCCGCCGGCACCTCGGCGGCCGCCGGGGCCCCGCCCGGCTCGGCGTCGGGATCGACGGCCAGACCGGTCAGACCGAAGCGCTGCTCGGCGACCTGGACGAGCTGGTCGAGGGTCGCGCGGATCTGCTGTTCGGCGGCGGCACCCTGGAAGAGGGGGAGCGCCTGCCCGGCGACGACGGCGAAGACGGCCGGAATCCCCTGGACGCCGAACTGCTGCATCAGCATCTGGTTGGCATCGACGTCGATCTTGGCGAGTACGAAGCGGCCGTTGTACTCACGGGCCAGCCGCTCCAGGACCGGGCTCAGCTGCTTGCAGGGCTGACACCACTCGGCCCAGAAGTCGATGACGACCGGCACCTCGGTGGAGCGCTGGAGGACGTCGCGCTCGAACCCCGCCTCGTCGACGTCGATGACGAGGTCGGCCGGGGAGACCGCCCCTCCCCCACCCTGCCGGGCCGCTTCGGCGCGCGCCTGCTCCGCCTTCGCCTTGGCCTCCTGGGCTGCCTTCACCGCGGCGAGGTCGACGACTCCGCTCATGGACATGTTCCGTGGCTGCATGAGTACATCCTCCCCCCTCGGAAACGCCGCTGTGAAAAGCGTCGTGAAAGCCGTGCCGGTCCGGTCGCGGTTCGGCACCGGGTCCCCACCCGGCGCCAGTGGTCGTCGCTCGTCAGCGCGTCACACGGACACGCTTTCGCTACGAGTCGTAGCGTAACTGTCCGTGGGAGTCGCCGTGACCAGTTCACCGGTGATCTCCCTCACGGCTTCACACAACGCGCGGATATGGCCGAGACACAGCGCCCGATAGGGTCACCGGCATGGAGAGCCACACGTCCGCCGCCCGTACGGGGCGCCCCCGCAGCGCCGCCGCGGACGCCGCGATCCTGGCGGCGACCCGGGAGGCGCTGGTCGAGCTGGGCTGGTCGAAGCTCACCCTGGGGGACGTGGCGACGCGCGCGGGAGTGGCGAAAACGACCCTGTACCGCCGCTGGGCGGGCAAGAACGAGCTGGTGGTGGACGCGGTGGCGGCCCTGTTCGACGAGCTGGAGCTGCCCGACCGGGGGAGCCTCGCCGCGGACATCGAGGGAGTGGTGTTGCAGTTCGCGGCGATCCTGGACCGCCCGGAGGCGAAGAGCGGCCTGATGGCGGTGGTGGCGGAGTCGACGCGGGACGCAGCGTTGCGCGAACGCATCCGCGCCTCGATCGTCGAGCGCCAGAAGTGCCTGGTCGTCGAGGGACGGGCGCGCGCGGTGCGACGCGGTGAGCTGCCCCCCGAGACGGACGCCGAAAGTGCCTCCCGCATGGCCGGCCTGATCTTCGACGTGGTCGCGGGCGCGGTGGTCCACCGCACCCTGGTCAGCGCCGAGCCCGTCGACGAGGAGTGGGCCCGGCGCTTCGCCGCGATCCTGTTCGGCGGCCTCTCGGCGATCGGCACCTGACGGCGCGTACCCCGCCGCCCATGCCCGGATGACGCTCATGGGCCCCGCGGCGCCGGACCCTTGTCCGTCGACGGCTGGATGACCGTGGAGCCCTGTTCCGTCCAGGAGTTCCGAGGCATATCGGAGCAGAGAGAACGGCCGGCGGGAACGGACTCCCGCCGGCCTATTCGCACCCGTTCATGTCGCACCGGCCGCCGTCTGCCACGTCCGCCGCGGGCCGCGACGGACAGCCGGTCCCGAAACGTCAGAACCCTGCGGGCTCGGTATAGATCCCCCACTCGTCCCGCAGCGCCCCGCAGATCTCGCCGAGCGTCGCCTCCGCGCGTACGGCGTCCAGCATCGGCTCGATCATGTTGGAGCCGTCGCGCGCGGCGGCCAGCATCGCGTCCAGCGCCGAGCGCACGGCCGCGTCGTCCCGTCCGGCCTTCCGCTCGCCCAGCACCCGCACCTGTTCGCGCTCCACCTCGTGGCTGACCCGCAGGATCTCCAGGTCGCCGGTGACCGACCCGGTGTGGACGTTCACGCCCACCACCTTCTTGTCGCCCTTCTCCAGCGCCTGCTGGTAGCGGAACGCGGACTCGGCGATCTCGCCCGTGAACCAGCCGTCCTCGATGCCCCGCAGGATGCCGGAGGTCATCGGGCCGATGGGGTGCTGCCCGTCGGGGTGCGCCCGCAGGCCCCGCTCCTTGATCTGGTCGAAGATCTTCTCCGCGTCCGCCTCGATCCGGTCCGTCAGCTGCTCGACGTACCAGGAACCGCCCAGCGGATCGGCGACGTTGCCGACGCCGGTCTCCTCCATGAGCACCTGCTGGGTGCGCAGCGCGATCTCCGCCGCCTGCTCGCTGGGCAGCGCCAGCGTCTCGTCCAGCGCGTTGGTGTGCAGCGAGTTGGTCCCGCCCAGCACCGCCGCCAGCGCCTCGACCGCCGTACGGACGACGTTGTTGTAGGGCTGCTGCGCGGTCAGCGAGACCCCGGCCGTCTGGGTGTGGAAGCGCAGCCACTGCGCCTTGGCGGTCTTCGCCCCGTACACGTCCCGCATCCACCGCGCCCAGATGCGGCGCGCCGCGCGGAACTTGGCGATCTCCTCGAAGAAGTCGACGTGCGCGTCGAAGAAGAAGGACAGACCGGGGGCGAAGACATCGACGTCGAGGCCGCGGCTGAGGCCCAGCTCCACATAGCCGAACCCGTCGGCCAGTGTGTACGCCAGCTCCTGCGCGGCCGTCGCGCCCGCCTCGCGGATGTGGTAACCGGAGACGGACAGCGGCTTGTAGGCGGGGATGCCGGCCGCGCAGTACTCCATCAGGTCGCCGATGAGGCGCAGGTGCGGCTCGGGCTGGAAGAGCCACTCCTTCTGGGCGATGTACTCCTTGAAGATGTCGGTCTGGAGCGTCCCGTTCAGCACGGCCGGGTCGACGCCCTGTCGCTCGGCGGCCACCAGGTACATGCAGAAGACGGGGACGGCCGGACCGCTGATCGTCATCGAGGTCGTGACGTCGCCCAGCGGGATGTCCTTGAACAGGACCTCCATGTCCGCGGCCGAGTCGATCGCGACCCCGCAGTGCCCCACCTCCCCGGCCGAACGCGGGTCGTCGGAGTCGCGGCCCATCAGGGTGGGCATGTCGAAGGCGACGCTCAGGCCCCCGCCGCCGGCGTCCAGGATCATCTTGTAGCGCTCGTTCGTCTGCTCGGCGTTGCCGAACCCGGCGAACTGCCGGATGGTCCAGGTACGCCCTCGGTAGCCGGTGGCGTACAGACCGCGGGTGAAGGGGTACTCACCGGGCCAGCCGATCCGCTCGAAGCCCTCGTACGTGTCCTGGGGCCGGGGCCCGTACACCGGCTCCACGGGGTCGCCGGAGAGCGTGGTGAAGTCGGCCTCGCGCGTGCGGGAGGCGTCATAGCGGGCCTGCCAGCGTCGGCGGCCCTCCTCGATGGCGTCAGCGTCCATACCTACGAATTTACTAGGACGTCCAAGTAAATGTCGATGGGACACCGCCGTACGGTGTCCGTACGGCGGTGTCGCTACGCCTTGGCGACCGCGGGGGCGTCCTCCGCGATCCGCGCCTCGAGCTCGTGCGTGACCTTGCGCTCCACGAAGAAGGCGGCCGTGGGGATGGTTCCCGCCAGGAGCACCCACAGCTGCTTGCCGACCGGCCACTTGGCCTTGGAGCCCAGGTCGAAGGCGAAGACCAGGTAGACGACGTACAGCCAGCCGTGGGCGATGCCGACGACACGGGTGAAGTCCGCGGCGCCGTTGACGTCGAGCACGTACTTGGCGATGACGCCGAGGGTCAGCAGGACCAGCAGCACGCCGGTGACGTAGGCCATGACGCGGTAGCGGGTCAGCACGCTCTTTTTCATGGCTACGAGCGTAACGGCAGGTATGGGGCGATCTTCGGGTGCCCCCGGGGCACCGGGCCGTACGCTACTCGACGCTGAAGTCGCCCGCGGCGACGCGCAGCGGGCGCAGCATCGCGAAGATCTCGGCGCACTCCTCCGCGTCGTACGCGCCTAGCCCGAAGTCCATCGCCATCAGGTCACGGGTGGCGGCGTCGCAGACCTCACGGCCCTTGTCGGTGATGGAGGCGAGGGTGCCGCGGCCGTCGTTGGGGTTGGGCCGCTTCGCGACCAGGCCGGACCGCACCAGACGGTCGACGGTGTTGGTGACGGACGTGGGGTGCACCATGAGCCGCTCGCCGATCTTGGACATGGGCAGCTCGCCTGCCTTGGAGAAGGTCAGCAGCACCAGGGCCTCGTACCGCGCGAAGGTCAGTCCGTACGGTTTCACGACCGCGTCGAGCTCGGCGAGCAGGATCTGCTGCGCTCGCATGATCGAGGTGATGGCGGCCATGGACGGCACGTTGCCCCAACGCTGCTTCCAGTGTTCGTCGGCGCGGGCGATGGGATCGAAGGACAGGCTGAGCGGCTTCGGCACGCCATCGACCTTACCGGCCGGTCACATGCTGGTCAGCACCGTCTCGCGTTTCGGTCGGGCCTGGGGCACGGGCGCACACTGGAGACAGAGGGCCCGTGCACGGGCCGAACGTGGAGGTGAGCCATGAGCACCCTCGAGGAACACGTCGACATCGCGGTATCCATCGACGCCGCCTGGGACAGCCTGCACCACGCGGAGGACTATCCGCGCTTCCTGGACGGGGTGCGCGACGCCCGTACGGAGACGGACGGCCGGGCGCATCTGGACGTCGAGGCGGGCGGCCGGTCCCGGTCGTTCCAGACCGAGGTCTCCGACCACGGCGACCGACGCGTGATGGAGTGGCGCACCACGGGCGATCCCCGGCTCGCGGGGTCGTTCTCGTTGCAGCCGATCGACCAGGAGCACACCCGTGTCCAGATACGGCTGGAGTACGACCCCGGCACCGTCAGGGAGACCTTCGGCGGACCGAAGGGGTTCGCCCAGGCGAACGCGATCGAACGTGTGGTCCGCAACGACCTGGAGCACTTCAAGGAGTACCTGGAACGCGGGAGCTGATCACGGGGAGGCTGCCCCGGCGACCGGCAGCTTCCGGAGGGAGCCACGCGCGCCGCCGCGCCCCGCACCGGGCGTAGGACGCGCCCCGACGCGGGACAGCGCCGTGCGCGGTCTACGCGCGGCAGGCGCGGCCCCGCCCAGGGAAACGGCGCTCCTACGCGCGCGAGGCCCGTCGTAGCGCGTGACGTACCGCCCGCTGCGCCACCGGGCCGAGGTCGTCGAGTGCTGCCACCAGGGACGCGAGCTGGTCCAGAGCGGCCAGCGCCGAGCGCGCCCCGGCCGCGTCCACACCCTCGTACAGCTCGATGCCGACGAAGGACGCCGACACCGCGCGGGCGAGACCGGCCGGGTCCGCGAACTCCCCGACCGGTGTCGCCGCCAGCACCCGCTCCAGCACCCGCTCGATCTCCCTGATCCACAGGTCGAGCCCTGCCGCCGTGGCCGGCGCGAGGCGGGGATGGGTCTGGGCACCGGCCAGCAGCTGGCCCAGCACCGCCACATGCCCGGCCGCCTTCTCCTCCTCGTGCATCTCCCGCCCGAAGGCGAGGAGTTCACCGAGCGAGCCGATCCGGTCGAGCCGCTCCCGGTACCGCGCCACCCGCTGCTCCGTGCCGTACCGGCACGCGGCCGCCAGCAGCTCGTCCACCGAGCCGAAGTGGTAGAAGACCAGCGCCTGGTTGACTCCCGCCGTCGCCGCGATGGTGCGCGCCGAGGTCTTGGCGATCCCCTGCTCGGTGAGCGTCCGCAGCGCCCCCTCCAGCAGCTTCACCTTCGTCGCCTCGCTCACGCCCGCGCCTCCTCCCGGACGGGCCGCAGCCCGGGGCGTACCCCGCACACGCCGATGTCCGCGTAGGTCACGCCGAACTGCCCCTCGTAGCCGAAGAGGGGGCCGAGGTACCGGTTCACCACGCGCACCCGGATCCGGAAGCGTCCCGTCGACTCGTCGAACGACTCCCGTACCTCCGCCTCGGCGCCCAGCAGTTCGGGCACCCGAACATCCACCGGCCCCTCCCGGAATCGGTGTTCGCCGGAGCGGATCAGGAGCGACCCGTCCGGCTCCGCGCTGAAGCGCAGTTCGCTCGCCAGGTGCTGGTGCGTGCCGAGGTAGTCCAGGACACGGTCGCCTTTCGGGCTCAGCACCATCTGGGCGTCGAAGCGACACGCCCGGCCGGGGAGGCGGAAGGTGCGTACGAACGACACCGTCTCGCGGCCGAACGTGTCGGTGTAGGGCACGTTCTCGATGATGAAGGGGACGTCGCGTCCCTGGCGCGGGACGAGGATGTTGCGGGTGCCGCCGAGTGCGAGGAACGGCTTCACGAAGCTCCCGCCGTGCCAGACGCGGTCCATCACCCCGCGACCCGTGCACGCCTCCCCGCTCGCCGTCCCCACGGAGAAGCGGCGCTGGAGCCGCGGGTGCAGCCGGTCGAAGTCGGCGCCCATCACGGAACGGAAGATCGAGGTCATGACAGTCCCTCCAGGGCGGCCAGGAGGCGCGGCGCGCGGACCCGCGTGGGCGGGGTGCGCAGACAGCGGCGCGCCGCCGGGGTGCAGGCGAGGGGTGCCTTGAACAGGGCCAGGCAGATGGTGAGGGTCAGCAGCAGCGGGCACAGGTACGCCATCGTCGCCGCGAGTGGGCCGAACAGGCGCAGGAAGGAGCCCAGCCCGAGGCCCGTGAAGGCGGCCGTGAGGACCAGTCCGCGGACGGCCAGTTCCGCACACCAGTTGGCCAGCGCCCGCCGCGGTGCCACCCCCCGCTCCATCCACAGGCGGAGGCGGTCGAAGGACCAGGCCGTCGCCCAGCCCATGAGGGGCCGGAACACCAGCCGGTCGGCCACGCCGCCGAAGGTCCCCCAGCGCGGCCGGTAGTCGTACCCGGTGAGGAAGCGGACGCCGTCGCCGTCGGGCACGTACCGCCAGTAGCCGCTGCCCTCGGCGATCAGTGACAGTGGGTGCGGCGAGGAGAACCGCAGCGCGGAGGTGCGCGTCCCGTCAGGACGCGTCCTCTCCCCGGCCGACACCCCGGTCCCGGAGACGGTCAGGAACGGAAGGACGCGCGTGGCGTACCGGAAGCGGCGCGGTGCGCCCTCCGCGCCGGGCAGATAGTCGATCTCCGTGAAGCGGAGGTCCCAGCGCCGGTGCTGCGCGGGGTCCTGTGTGCGTGCCCACAGTTCGTCGAGGTCGCCGCGTATGAACGCCTCCACGTAGAGCCCCATGCCGATCCCCCTGTCAACGGCCGCTTTGAGCGACTGCTCAAGTCAACGGAGCTGACAGTACAGCCATTTGAGCGATCGCTCAAACAAGGGGTACGAGAAAACCCCGGCCACCGGAGCCGGGGTTTTCCGTCGTCCGCGGGGTGGCTCACCCGGTGGACAGATGCCGTTCCACCGTCTCCACCTTCGAGGCGAGGCCGCCCGTCACGCCCGGGCGGATGTCCGCCTTCAGCACGAGGGAGACGCGCGGTGCGCGCTCCTCGACCGCCGCCACGGCGCGCTTCACGACGTCCATCACCTCGTCCCAGTCACCCTCGACGGACGTGAACATCGCGTCGGTGCGGTTCGGCAGGCCGGACTCCCGCACCACCCGCACGGCGTCGGCGACGAACTCCCCGACGTCCTCGCCGACGCCCAGGGGCGTCACGGAGAAGGCGACGATCATGCGTTCACGATCCCTTCCTTGCGGGCGCGGGCGGCGATGACGGCGTCCTCGGCCTCACGGCGCAGCTTGCGCTCGGCGAAGAAGCCGCCGGTCGGCAGCACGGACAGGACGAAGTAGACGGCGGCGGCCCCCAGGGACCACTTGGCGCGGTTCCAGGCGTCCGCCCAGAAGATCACGTACAGGATGAAGAGCACCCCGTGGATCGAGCCCATGACGGGCACCGCGTTGAAGTCCGTGGTGCGCTTCAGTACCGAGCAGACGAGCAGCAGCAGGAAGGAGACGGCCTCGGGGGCCGAGACCAGGCGGAGCCGGCGGAGGGCGGTGGCGGTCTTTATGTCCACAGGTCACCTTCGGTGGGAGAGTCGTCCACGCTTTGTGAACGCATGCACAAGCGGCCCCCATTGTGGCATCCGGGACGCGGCGGACCGGGGACGGGGGCGGGGTGTCGGCGACGGACCCCCGCGACGCGCGCCCCCAGGGCCGCCGAAGGACCCCCGCGGCGCGCGCCCCGGGCGCCGACGGTTCCAGGGGCGGTCACCCTTAGGGGGCCGGTCAGGGTCCGATCCACCTCCGGGCTCTGTCCGCCCGACCCGCCCGGCCGCTACCTTCGCACCGTGGCGATGTTCCGACTCCAAGGCAGCAAGGTGCTGGCCGTCGACATGACCGGGGACGCCGTGAAGGCGAAGAACGGCTCGATGGTCGCGTACGACGGACAGATGGCCTTCAAGAAACTCTCCGGCGGCGGCGAGGGGATCCGGGGAATGGTGACCCGCAGGCTCACCGGCGAGCAGATGACCGTGATGGAGGTGAAGGGTCACGGGACCTGCTGGTTCGCGGACCGGGCCTCCGAGATCAACCTCGTGAATCTCCAGGGGGACAAGCTGTACGTCGAGTCGAGCAATCTCCTCGCGACGGACGCCGGCCTGCGCACGGGCACGTCGTTCACCGGCCTGCGCGGCGCTTCCCAGGGCAACGGCCTGTTCACCACGACCGTCGAGGGCCGCGGCCAGGCCGCGATCATGTCGGACGGGCCCGCGGTGGTGCTGCGGGTGAGCGCGCAGTACCCGCTGACCGTCGACCCGGGCGCCTATGTGGCGCACCAGGGCAACCTGCGGCAGTCGTTCCAGTCGGGCGTGACCTTTCGCACGTTCCTCGGCGAGGGCGGCGGCGAGGCCTTCCAGATCCGCTTCGAGGGCGACGGGCTGGTCTACGTCCAGCCCAGCGAGCGCAACACGATCGCGGGGGATCTCTGACATGGGCTTCCGGGAGATGAACTCCAAGGTGATCGAGGCGACGGTCGCGCCGGGACGGCCCGTGTACAGCCAGCGGGGGGCGATGCTCGCCTACAAGGGCGAGGTCTCCTTCACCCCGAACCTCCAGGGCGGCCAGGGCGGGGTCATGTCGATGATCGGCCGTCGCATCGCGAACGAGGCGACTCCGCTGATGACGGTCGAGGGAAGCGGCACGGTGCTCTTCGGGCACGGCGGCCACCACATCCAGGTGATCGCCCTCACGGGAGACACGCTCTACGTGGAGGCGGACCGGCTGCTCGCCTTCGAGGGCAGCCTCCGGCAGGGCACGATGTTCATGGGGGCGCAGGGCGGCGTCATGGGCCTGGTGCGCGGCCAGGTCACGGGCCAGGGCCTGTTCACGACCACCCTGACGGGGCACGGCGCGGTCGCCGTGATGGCGCACGGCGGCGTCTTCGAGGTCCCGATCACGCCTCAGCGCCCGGTCCACGTCGACCCCCAGGCGTACGTGGCGCACCACGGTGACGTGCGCAACAAGCTGTCCACGGCGCTCGGCTGGCGCGACATGGTGGGCCGTGGCTCCGGCGAGGCGTTCCAGCTGGAGCTGAGCGGCAGTGGTGCGGTGTACGTGCAGGCGTCGGAGGAGAAGCTGTGACCACCTACCCGGGCGCCGGTCCGGTCGTCCACGACCCGATGACCCTGCCGGCCGACGACAACGTGAACAAGTACACCTTCTGCGTGGAGCTCGAGGGGAGCCAGTGGTTCCTTCAGAAGGGGAAGATGATCGCGTACTGCGGCGCGATCGAGTTCAACGGCATCGGGCACGGCCGACTCGACCGTCTGGTCCGTACCTCGTTCCATTCGCCCCTGCACGCGAGCGACTGGGTGGTGGCGGACGGCTCCGGCAAGATGCTGCTCGCCGACCGGGCCTTCGATGTGAATTCCTACGACCTGGACGACGGCAATCTGACCATTCGCTCGGGCAACTTGCTCGCTTTTCAGCCAAGTCTCTCGCTCAAGCAGTCGATCATTCCGGGTTTTCTGACGCTGATCGGAACCGGCAAGTTCGTGGCCGCGTCCAACGGACCGGTGGTGTTCATGGAACCCCCGATCCGGGTGGACCCGCAGGCCCTGGTCGGCTGGGCCGACTGCCCGTCCCCGTGCCATCACTACGACCATGGGTATCTGACCGGCGTATGGGGCGGTCTACGTGCACTGACAGGCCTGGGCGGAGCCTCCGGGGAGGAGCACCAGTTCGAGTTCGTCGGGGCGGGCACGGTCCTGCTCCAGTCCTCGGAGACACTCATGGCGGAGCAGGCCACGGGAGCGGTTCCACAGGAGCCCGGCGTACCCGGCGGCGGAGGGGTACCCGGTCACCAGGGACAGCCGGGGACACCGCGCCTTCCCGGACAGCTGGGGGACCTCCAGCGTCGCTTCGGGCTGTGAGCGGTAGTCTGCGGAGTGTGACGTCGAACGCGTGCGCAGTGTCACACCACCCTGACTAGTTCGCCTTTCAACCTTTTAGGTAGACTTCATTCATGGAGACCGAGACGGCCACGCGCTGGCTGACGGATGCGGAGCAGTGCGCCTGGCGCACCCACCTGGAGGTCAACAGGCTGTTGACCTACCAGCTCGAGAGGGATCTGCAGCCGTTCGGCCTGACAATCAACGATTACGAGATCCTGGTGAACCTCTCGGAGTCGGAGGGCGTGCGCATGCGCATGAGCGACCTCGCGGCCGCCACCCTCCAGTCCAAGAGCCGCCTCTCGCACCAGATCACCCGCATGGAGAACGCCAATCTGGTACGCCGCGAGAACTGCGAGTCCGACCGGCGCGGACTGTTCGCCGTCCTGACGGACCACGGCATGGAAACGATGAAGAAGGTCGCACCGCACCACGTGGCGTCCGTGCGAAGGCACTTCATCGACCTGCTCCCCCCGGACGACCTGGAGCAGCTGCACAAGTCCCTGCGCCCGATCGCGGAACACCTCAGGGGCCAGCGGGGCAAGCCGTAGGGCCCGCCCCGGGAACGCCTCGCCTCACGGGGCCGTGGGAAGCGGTCGGCGCGTGCTTCGGGCGCCGCCGGCCGCCCCGGCGGCGCCCGAAGGGCACGGCGCCCGGCGAGTGCCGGGACGGGCCCCGGGTTTTCCCGGCACTCGCCGGGCGCGGCCCGTCAGCCGTTCGTCAGCCCCGCCACCAGTTCGTCCGAGGCCCGATAGGGGTCCAGCTCCCCTGCCACGATCCGCTCGGCCAGCGCGCTCAGCCGGCGGTCGCCGTGCAGGTCGCCGATGCGCTCCCGCAGCGCCGTCACCGCGATCGTCTCGACCTCGTGGGCCGCGCGGGCCAGCCGGCGCTCCGCGAGAACCCCCCGCTCCTCCATCCACGCCCGGTGCTTCTCCAGCGCCTCCACGACCTCGTCGACGCCCTCACCGCGCGCCGCGACCGTCTTCACGATCGGCGGACGCCAGTCGCCCGGAGCCCGCGACTCCCCGAGCCCCAGCATGTGGTTCAGCTCGCGCGCGGTCGCGTCCGCGCCGTCGCGGTCGGCCTTGTTGACCACGTACACATCGCCGATCTCCAGGATGCCCGCCTTCGCGGCCTGGATGCCGTCGCCCATCCCGGGGGCCAGCAGGACGACCGAGGTGTCCGCCTGGGAGGCGATCTCCACCTCCGACTGGCCGACGCCCACCGTCTCCACCAGGACCACGTCGCAGCCCGCCGCGTCCAGCACCCGGATCGCCTGCGGGGCCGCCCAGGCGAGGCCGCCCAGATGGCCGCGCGTGGCCATCGAGCGGATGTACACGCCGGGGTCGGACGCGTGCTCCGACATCCGGACGCGGTCGCCGAGCAGCGCACCGCCCGAGAAGGGCGAGGACGGGTCCACGGCCAGGACGCCGACCCGTTTGCCCTGCTTGCGGTACGCCGTCACGAGCGCCGACGTGGAGGTGGACTTGCCGACGCCCGGAGAGCCCGTCAGGCCCACGACATAGGCGTTGCCGGTCAGCGGGGCCAGCGCTGCCATGACCTCCCTGAGCTGCGGGGACGCCCCCTCCACCAGGGAGATCAGCCGGGCCACGGCGCGCGGCCTGCCTTCCCTGGCCTGGGCCACCAGCGAGGAGACGTCCTGCATCACAGCTCCGTTCACGCGTTCACGTTAAGAGGTCGGATCGAGGGTGCTCAGGCCTTGGGTACCCGCACGATCAGCGCGTCACCCTGGCCGCCGCCACCGCACAGCGCGGCGGCGCCGACGCCTCCGCCGCGCCGCCTGAGCTCCAGGGCGAGGTGGAGGACGATCCGGGCGCCGGACATGCCGATCGGGTGACCGAGGGCAATCGCACCGCCATGGACGTTCACCTTTTCGATGGAAACTCCCAGATCCTTCATTGACTGCACGGCAACCGCCGCGAACGCCTCGTTGATCTCGATCAGGTCGAGGTCCGAGACCTCCAGACCCTCCTTCTTCAGCGCGTGCAGGATCGCGTTCGACGGCTGCGACTGGAGCGAGTTGTCCGGCCCCGCCACATTGCCGTGGGCGCCGATCTCGGCGATCCACTCCAGGCCCAGTTCCTGCGCCTTGGCCTTGCTCATCACGACCACGGCCGCCGCGCCGTCCGAGATCTGCGAGGAGGAGCCGGCCGTGATGGTGCCGTCCTTGCTGAAAGCCGGGCGCAGCTTCGCCAGCGACTCCGCCGTCGTGTCGCCGCGGATGCCCTCGTCCTTGCTGAAGACGACGGGCTCTCCCTTGCGCTGCGGTACCTCCACCGGGGTGATCTCGGCCTCGAAGACGCCGTTCTTCTGGGCGGCCGCGGCCCGCTGGTGGGACAGGGCGGCGATCTCGTCCTGCTCCTCGCGGCCGATGCCGAGACGGGTGTTGTGCCGCTCCGTGGACTCGCCCATGGCGACGCCCTCGAAGGAGTCGGTCAGGCCGTCGTAGGCCATCGCGTCGAGCAGCTCGACGGCGCCGTACTTGAAGCCCTCGCGGGACTTCGGCAGCAGGTGGGGGGCGTTGGTCATGGACTCCTGGCCGCCCGCGACGATCACGTCGAACTCACCCGCGCGGATCAGCTGGTCGGCGAGCGCGATCGCGTCCAGACCCGACAGGCACACCTTGTTGACCGTCAGGGCCGGGACGTTCATCGGGATGCCCGCCTTGACCGCGGCCTGACGCGCCGGGATCTGCCCCGCCCCGGCCTGGAGCACCTGCCCCATGATCACGTACTGCACCTGGTCGCCACCGATCCCCGCACGGTCGAGGGCGGCCTTGATAGCGAAGCCGCCGAGGTCGGCTCCGGAGAAGGACTTCAGCGAGCCGAGCAGCCGCCCCATCGGGGTGCGGGCACCCGCGACGATGACGGAGGTCGTGCTGTTCGTTCCAGACATGAGCTGCGATCCCCTTCCGGCTTGCACAGCCGAGGAGTGAACGAGGGTTTACTTCGAATGTACTGAGGGGTAGTGCACCCCGTCACCGGGCTGTCAGTGTGATCGCGCGCACGTTGCGTAACCACGCCGGGAGCGCTGCACTGATTCCATGCTGACGCGAATCGACCACATCGGGATCGCCTGTTTCGACCTGGACAAGACTGTCGAGTTCTACACCTCGACCTACGGCTTCACCGTGTTCCACACCGAGGTAAACGAAGAGCAGGGCGTGCGCGAGGCCATGCTGAAGATCAACAACACGGACGACGGCGGCGCCTCCTACCTCCAGCTGCTCGAACCCGTCCGCGAGGACTCCACCGTGGCGAAGTGGCTGGCCAAGAACGGTGAGGGTGTGCACCACATCGCCTTCGGCACGGCCGACGTCGACGAGGACTCCGAGGCCATCAGGGACAAGGGCGTACGCGTCCTGTACGAGGAGCCCCGACGTGGTTCCATGGGGTCGCGGATCACCTTCCTGCACCCCAAGGACTGCCATGGTGTCCTCACAGAACTCGTCACATCGGCGGCTGTTGAGTCACCTGAGCACTGACTCCCGTACATAGGGGCCGGTAGGGTTGGGGACGGTCGCCGCTCCACCAGGGCGACCGTGTCCCTCCGTGACCGGCGGGACATGTGACCGGGGTCCGGGTTTCGGGGGACGAGCGTCGGGGCAGCAGCCCGTGCTCCGCCGTTGATCTGACACCATTCCCCGGGGGCCCCGTTCGGCGGATGGACGGAGCTCGTTTGGAGAGACTTGCGACCAGGGGACGGATGGGACCGCGCAGTGCGGGGCTACGAACGCCAGGAGCGAGAGCCGGCGGCTGACGTCGACCACCTCTCTCGGTTCGAGGCCGAGATGGAGCGGCTGAAGACCGAGCGGGAAAAGGCGATCCAGCACGCCGAAGACCTCGGCTACCAGGTCGAGGTGCTGCGCGCCAAGCTGCACGAGGCGCGGCGCACGCTCATGACCCGTCCCGCCTACGACGGGGCCGACCTCGGCTATCAGGCCGAGCAGATGCTCCGTACGGCGCAGATGCAGGCGGACCAGCTGCGGGCGGACGCGGAGCGGGAGCTGAGCCAGGCCCGCGCGCAGACCCAGCGCATCCTCCAGGAGCATGCCGAGCAGGTCGCCCGCCTCCAGGCGGAGCTGCACGCGGAGGCCGTCTCCCGCCGCCAGCAGCTGGACCAGGAGCTGGCGGAGCGCCGCCAGACCGTCGAGTCGCACGTCAACGAGAACGTGGCCTGGGCCGAGCAGCTGCGCGCCCGCTCCGAGGCGCAGGCCCGCCGACTGGTCGAGGAGTCCCGCGCCGAGGCCGAACAGGCCCTCGCCGCCGCTCGCGCCGAGGCCGAGCGGCTCACCACCGAGGCCCGGCAGCGGCTGCAGAGCGATGCCGAGGCCGCCCGTGCCGAGGCCGACCAGATCCTGCGCCGGGCCCGCGCGGACGCCGAGCGGCTGCTGAACGCCGCGTCCACCCAGGCCCAGGAGGCCACCGACCACGCCGAACAGCTGCGGTCCTCCACCGCGAGCGAGACGGACGCCGCGCGCCGCCACTCGTCGGAGCTGAGCCGGGCCGCCGAGCAGCGGATGGCCGAGGCGGAGGCGGCGCTGCGCGAGGCGCGCGCCGAGGCCGACAAGGCCGTCGCCGAGGCGAAGGAGGCCGCCGCCAAGGCGCTCGCCAATGCCGAGTCGGCCAACGAGCAGCGCACCCGCACCGCCAAGGAGCAGGTCGCCCGGCTGGTCAGCGAGGCCACCAAGGAGGCGGAGGCCACCAAGGCCGAGGCCGAGCAGGTGGTCGCGGACGCGCGCGCCGAGGCCGAGAAGATCGTCGCCGAGGCCGCCGAGAAGGCCCGCAGCATCACCGCCGAGGAGACCGCCTCCCAGCTCGCCAAGACCGCCCGTACGGCGGAGGACGTCCTCACCAAGGCGTCGGAGGACGCCAAGGCGACCACCAAGGCCGCCGCCGAGGAGGCCGAGCGGATCCGCCGGGAGGCCGAGACCGAGGCGGACCGGCTGCGCGCCGAGGCGCACGACATCGCCGAGCAGCTCAAGGGCGCGGCGAAGGACGACACCAAGGAGTACCGGGCCAAGACCGTCGAGCTTCAGGAGGAGGCACGGCGGCTGCGTGGCGAGGCCGAGCAGCTGCGCTCCGAGGCGGTCGCCGAGGGCGAGAGGATCCGCGCCGAGGCCCGGCGCGAGGCCGTCCAGCAGATCGAGGAGGCGGCCAAGACCGCCGAGGAGCTGCTCGGCAAGGCGAAGGCCGACGCGGACGAGCTGCGCCAGAGCGCCACCGCCGACAGCGAGAAGGTGCGCACCGAGGCCATCGAGCGCGCCTCGACGCTGCGCCGCCAGGCCGAGGAGACCCTGGAGCGCACCCGCAAGGAGGCCGAGACCCAGCGCGACGAGGCCGTCGAGCTGGCGGACGCGATCAAGGCGGAGGCCGAGCGCGCGGCCGGCGCCCTGCGCGAGGAGACCGAGCGGGCCGTCGAGGCACGCCGGACGGAGGCCGCCGAGGAGCTGACCCGACTCCAGACCGAGGCCGAGCAGCGGCTCGCCTCCGCCGAGCAGGCGCTCGCCGACGCCCGGGCGGAGGCCGAGCGGATCCGCCGCGAGGCCGTCGAGGAGGCCGAGCGGCTGCGCACGGACGCCGCCGAGCGGATCCGTACGCTTCAGACGCAGGCCGAGGCCGAGGCCGACCGGCTGCGTACGGAGGCCGCCGCCGACGCGTCCGCCTCCCGCGCCGAGGGCGAGGCCCTCGCCGTACGCCTGCGCTCGGACGCCGCGGCCGAGGCCGAGCGGCTGAAGTCGGAGGCGCAGGACACCGCCGACCGGGTGCGGTCCGAGGCCCAGGCCGCCGCCGAGCGGCTGGCCGCCGAGGCCACGGAGACGCTCGCCGCCGCCCAGGAGGAGGCAGCCCGGCGCCGCCGCGAGGCCGAGGAGCTGCTCGGCGCCGCGCGCCAGGAGGCCGACCAGGAGCGCGAGCGGGCCCGTGAGCAGAGCGAGGAACTGCTCGCCGTGGCGCGCGCCCGGGTCGAGGAGGCCCAGGCCGAGGCCGTACGCCTGGTGGAGGAGGCCGACCGGCGCGCCACCGAGATGGTGTCCGCCGCCGAGCTCCACGCCCAGCAGGTGCGGGACTCCGTGGCCGGGCTGCACGAGCAGGCCCAGGAGGAGATCACCGGGCTGCGCTCGGCCGCCGAGCACGCGGCGGAGCGTACGCGCACCGAGGCGCAGGAGGAGGCCGACCGGGTCCGCGCCGACGCCTACGCCGAGCGCGAGCGGGCCGCCGAGGACGCGAGCCGCATCCGCCGGCAGGCCACCGAGGAGACGGACGCCGCGAAGTCGCTGGCCGAGCGAACCGTCGGGGAGGCGATCGCCGAGGCCGAGCGGCTTCGTTCCGACGCCGCCGAGTACGCCCAGCGCGCGCGGACGGAGGCCTCGGACGCCGTCGCCACCGCCGAGCAGGACGCGGCGCGCACCCGTGCGGAGGCCCGCGAGGACGCCAACCGGATCCGCTCGGACGCGGCCGGGCAGGCCGACAGCCTCATCACCGAGGCGACGGCGGAGGCCGAGCGGCTCACCACCGAGACCGTCACCGAGGCCGAGCGGGTCCGGGCCGAGGCCGTGGCCAAGGCCGACGCGCTCCTCATGGAGGCCACCGGCGAGGCGGAGCGGCTGCGCGCCGAGGCTGCCGAGACGGTCGGGTCCGCGCAGGCGCACGCCGAGCGCGTCCGAGGCGAGGCGGAGCGGCTTCGGGCCGAGGCGAAGGCGGAGGCCGAGCGGGTCACCGCGGCCGCGCGCGAGGAGGCCGAGCGCACCCTGGACGAGGCACGCAAGGAGGCCAACAAGCGGCGCTCCGAGGCGGCCGAACAGGTGGACACGCTCATCTCGGAGACCGCGGCGGAGGCCGACAAGCTGCTCACGGAGGCCCAGCAGACCGCCCACAAGACGACGGCGGACGCCGAGGCACAGGCGGACACGATGGTGGGTGCCGCGCGCAAGGAGGCCGAGCGCCTGGTCGCCGAGGCGACGGTCGAGGGCAACTCGCTGGTGGAGCGGGCCCGGTCGGACGCGGACGAACTGCTCGTCGGCGCGCGCCGGGACGCGACCGCGATCCGGGAGCGCGCGGAGGAGCTGCGCGAGCGCATCACCACGGAGATCGAGGAGCTGCACGAGCGGGCGCGGCGCGAGTCGGCCGAGGCGATGAAGTCGGCGGGCGAGCGGTGCGACGCGCTGGTCAAGGCCGCCGAGGAACAGCTGGAGAAGGCCAGGGCGCAGGCGAAGGAGACCCTCTCGGAGGCCAACTCCGAGGCGGGCAAGGTCCGTATCGCCGCGGTCAAGAAGGCCGAGGGCCTGCTCAAGGAGGCCGAGCAGAAGAAGGCCACGCTGGTCGCCGAGGCGGAGCAGATCAAGGCCGAGGCCATCCGCGAGGCCCGCCAGGCGGTCGAGGAGGGCAAGCGGGAGCTGGAGCTCCTGGTACGCCGGCGCGAGGACATCAACGCGGAGATCTCCCGTGTCCAGGACGTTCTGGAGGCGTTGGAGTCCTTCGAGGCCCCGTCGGGTGGCAAGGACGGAGGCGTCAAGGCCGGTGCGACTGTGGGTGCTCCCCGTTCGGGTGGCAAGGCGTCAGACAGCTAGCGAGTAAGTGAGGATTCTGTGCTTGTCGGGCGTTTCACACAGGTCCTGGCAAGCCCTCGGACGGTCAGCCACCCAAAAGGAGTCTCATTCTCCAGATCAAACACGCATCCGCTCGATGACACGCCGCTCCGGCGCCTAGGATTCCCCTATCACCTCACCGGTCTCATTCGACAGGAACCCCATGAGCGACACTTCCCCCTACGGCTTCGAGCTTGTGCGGCGTGGGTACGACCGCGCTCAGGTGGACGAACGGATCTCCAAGCTCGTCTCCGACCGTGACAGTGCTCTTGCCCGCATCACCGCTCTGGAAAAGCGCATCGAGGAGCTCCACCTCGAGACGCAGAACGCCCAGGCCGCCGTCAGCGACGCGGAGCCGTCGTACGCGGGTCTCGGCGCGCGCGTCGAGAAGATCCTCCGTCTCGCCGAGGAGGAGGCCAAGGACCTGCGCGAGGAGGCTCGCCGCGCCGCCGAGCAGCACCGTGAGCTGGCCGAGTCGGCGGCCCAGCAGGTGCGCAACGACGCGGAATCGTTCGCTGCGGAGCGCAAGGCCAAGGCCGAGGACGAGGGCGTCCGGATCGTCGAGAAGGCCAAGACCGACGCCTCGCAGCTGCGTGCCGAGGCGCAGAAGGACGCGCAGTCCAAGCGCGAGGAGGCGGACGCCCTCTTCGAGGAGACCCGCGCCAAGGCCGCGCAGGCGGCCGCGGACTTCGAGACGAACCTCGCCAAGCGGCGCGAGCAGTCCGAGCGCGACCTGGCCTCCCGTCAGGCCAAGGCCGAGAAGCGCCTGGCCGAGATCGAGCACCGTGCCGAGCAGCTGCGCCTGGAGGCGGAGAAGCTCCGTACGGACGCCGACCGCCGCGCCCGCCAGACGGTGGAGACGGCCCAGCGCCAGGCCGAGGACATCGTGGCCGACGCGAACGCCAAGGCCGACCGCATCCGTTCGGAGTCCGAGCGCGAGCTGGCGGCGCTGACGAACCGTCGCGACTCCATCAACGCCCAGCTCACGAACGTCCGCGAGATGCTCGCGACGCTCACGGGCGCGGCGGTGGCCGCCGCGGGTTCGCCGGCCGAGGACGAGCCGATCTCCCGCGGGGTTCCGGCGCAGCAGACCCGGTAAACGCCGCAGTCCGCACGTCCGCGGAGCCCCCCGCCACTCCGGTGGCGGGGGGCTTTGTGCCGTTCTAGCGTGACCTCATGATCGAGCTCGAGGGGCTGACCAAGCGGTACGGCGAGAAACTGGCGGTCGACGACCTCACGTTCTCCGTCAGACCGGGCCTCGTCACGGGCTTCCTCGGTCCGAACGGCGCCGGGAAGTCCACCACCATGCGGATGGTGCTCGGGCTCGACCACCCCACCGCGGGGGACGTCCGCATCGACGGCATGCGCTACGACGAGCTGAGGGATCCGCTGACGTACATCGGCGCCCTGCTGGACGCGGGGGCCGTGCACGGCGGGCGCAGCGCGTTCAACCATCTGCTGTGCCTCGCGCAGAGCAACGGCATCCCCGTCTCCCGTGTGCACGAGGTCCTCGACACCGTCGGTCTGACCTCCGTCGCGCGCAAGAAGGCCAAGGGCTTCTCGCTCGGCATGGGCCAGCGCCTCGGCATCGCGGCCGCGCTCCTCGGCGATCCGCGCATCCTGATGTTCGACGAGCCGGCCAACGGCCTCGACCCCGAGGGCATCCACTGGATCCGCACCCTGATGAAATCCCTGGCCGCGCAGGGGCGGACCGTGTTCGTCTCCAGCCACGTCATGAGCGAGATGGCGTTGACCGCCGACCATCTCGTGGTCATCGGCCAGGGCCGGCTGCTCGCCGACACCTCGATGGCCGATTTCATCCGGCAGAACTCCCGGTCGTATGTCCGGATCCGCTCCCCGCAGCGCGAGCGGCTGCTCGACGTGCTGCACGAGGCGGGCATCACGGTGGTCGAGTGCGGCGACGGCGCACTGGAGCTGGACGACGGAAAGGCGGAGCTGATCGGTGAGCTGGCCGCCCGCCACCAGATCGTGCTGCACGAGCTGAGCCCCCGGCAGGCGTCACTGGAGGAGGCGTTCATGCGACTGACGGCGCAGACGGTGGAGTACCACGCGCACACCGACGCCCCCGGCGGTGTCCGGCCGCGGCAGGCGGCGCGCGACGGGTGGGGCGCCGGCGGGCGGAAGGGGGCCTGAGCCATGGCGGCGGCGATCCAGGTGCTGCGCTCGGAGTGGACCAAGATCCGGTCGGTGGCGTCCACGGTGTGGACCCTGTCCCTGGCCCTGCTCGTCACCGTGGTCCTCGGCATGCTGATCTCGGCTCTGACCCGGAGCGAGTTCGAGCGGACGAGCCCGGCCGAAAGGCTCTTCTTCGACCCGACCTACGTCAGTTTCGCCGGGATGAGCCTCGGCCAGCTCGCGATGATCGTGTTCGGGGTGCTCGTGGTGTCGAACGAGTACAGCACGGGCATGATCCGCACCTCGCTCGCCGCGGTCCCCCGGCGCGGCACGTTCCTGTTCGGCAAGGTCGCGGTGGCGGCCGCCCTCGCCCTCGTCGTCTCCCTGGTCACCAGCTTCGTCGCCTTCCTGCTCGGGCAGGTGATGCTCGGTCCCTACCGGGCCTCGCTCGGCGATCCCGGCGTGCTGCGCGCGGTCCTCGGGGGCGGCCTCTACATGACGCTCATCGCCGTGTTCTCGATGGGGGTCGCCGCCATGCTGCGCTCGCCGATGCTGTCGCTGGGCATCCTGATGCCGTTCTTCTTCCTGATCTCCACCGTCCTGGGGAGCGTCTCCGCGACCAAGAAGGTCGGCCGTTTCCTCCCCGACCAGGCCGGCAGCAGGATCCTCCAGGTCGTGCCGAGCCTCGGCGACGACACCCCGTACGGCCCCTGGGGCGGCCTCGGGATCATGGTGCTGTGGGTGGCCGCGGCGCTGGCCGGGGGGTACGCCCTGCTGAGGAGGCGGGACGCCTGACCGTCCGCCGCCGCTTCCCCCGGGCTCCGGGCCCCGGGACCTGCTGACCAGGCGAGACCGGTACCTTCTCCGGGTAAGAACCGGTTCACCCCCGTGACCTGCGGGGTTTTACGTTCTCTTGAGTGGAACCGTCAGCGCCCGGATATCCTCCTAACCCTTACGGGGGCAGTGTGGGCCCCGACGTCCTGAACCTTTCGATGGGTGCGGAGCATGATCGAGGCAGTCGGCCTGACGAAGCGCTACGGCGACAAGACGGCCGTGTACAACCTTTCCTTCCAGGTGCGGCCGGGTGCCGTCACCGGCTTCCTCGGGCCCAACGGCTCGGGCAAGTCGACGACCATGCGGATGATCCTCGGCCTGGACAACCCCACCGCCGGGCAGGTGACCATCGGCGGCTACCCGTACCGCAAGCTGCCCAACGCCCCCCGCCAGGTGGGCGCCCTGCTCGACGCCAAGGCCGTGCACGGCGGCCGGGCCGCCCGTAACCACCTGCTGTGCCTGGCCCAGCTGTCCGGCATCCCGGCCCGCCGCGTCGACGAGGTGCTCGGCGTCGTCGGACTCCAGGACGTGGCCAGGAAGCGGTCCAAGGGCTTCTCGCTCGGCATGGGCCAGCGCCTCGGCATCGCCGCCGCGCTCCTCGGTGACCCCCAGGTGCTCCTGTTCGACGAACCGGTCAACGGCCTCGACCCCGAGGGCATCCTCTGGGTGCGCAATCTGATGAAGGCGCTCGCGGCGGAGGGCCGTACGGTCTTCGTCTCCTCCCATCTGATGAGCGAGATGGCACTGACCGCCGACCACTTGATCGTGATCGGGCGCGGGCAGCTGCTGGCCGACATGAGCGTCAAGGACTTCATCTCCGCCAACTCCGCCGACTTCGCGCGGGTGCGCACGCCCGACACCGAGCCCCAGCAGCGGGAGAAGCTGACCTCCGCGCTGACCGAGGCGGGCGGGCACGTGCTGCCCGAGCAGGACGGCGCCCTGCGCGTCACCGGACTGCCGCTGCCGCGCATCAGCGACATCGCGCACGACACCGACGTACGCCTGTGGGAGCTCTCGCCGCACCAGGCGTCGCTGGAGGAGGCGTACATGCGGATGACGCAGGCCGCGGTCGACTACCGCTCGACCGTCGACCAGAAGGCGGGTCTGATGCAGCCGCTGCCGCCCGGCGTCCAGCCGCCGGTGCCGGTGCCGGGGCAGGGCCAGCCGGGCTGGTACGCCCCGCCGCCGCCCCAGCAGGGCGGGCAGCCGTTCGCGCTGCCCGGACAGCCGCCCTCGGGCCCCTACGGCACCCAGGGGGCGCTCGGCGCGGACGGGCGGCCGGCCCCGCAGGCCCAGGGGCCGGCTCCGGCCGCCGCGCCCGCCCCCGCGGTCTCCACACCCCAGCAGCCGCCCACCCAGCCGACGCCGGCCGCTCCGCCTGCCTCCTCGCCCGCTCCCGCCTCTGCCCCTGCTGCCGACCTGACCAAGTCCGAGGACGCCCGATGAGCACGCCCCAGCCCCCGATGCCGCAGGCCGCGCCCGCCTGGCAGGCGGCCCCCGGCTCCGCGTACCCCACCTACACCTCGCCGATCCCCGTGGTGCGTACGCACCTCGGGCACGCCATCGCCTCGGAGTGGACGAAGATCAGGTCGGTCCGCTCCACGATGTGGACGCTGGGCGTGTTCCTCCTGCTCGTCGTCGGCATCGGTCTGCTGGTCGCCCTGCTGGTGGCCGCCAACTCCGGGGGCACCGACCTGTCCGGGGAGAACCCCCTGTCGTTCGGGGTGTTCGGGCTGCTGCTCGGCAGCATCTGCCTCATCACGCTCGGCGTGCTGACCACCGCCTCCGAGTACGGCACCGGCATGATCCGGACCACGATGGTCGCGTGCCCCTCCCGCGGCCGGGTGCTGGCCGCGAAGGCGGTCGTGTTCTTCGCGGTCGCCTTCACGGTGAGCCTGCTCTCCGTCGCCCTCGTCGCGTTCGCCGACGTGGCCCTGCTCGACGGCACCCGGCAGCCCTCCGGCATGGAATGGCTGAAGGCCACGTTCGGCGTGTCGCTCTACCTGGCGCTGCTCGGGCTGCTGTCACTCGCCATCGGCTCGGTCATCCGGCACTCGGCAGGCGCCATCACCATCATGATCGGCCTTGTGCTGGCACCGCTGGTCATCGCGCTGTTCATGTTCTCCGAGTCGCTCGACGGCGTGCGCACCGCGCTGTTCGAGTACTCGATCCCGAACCAGCTCAGCGTCTTCTACGCCAACTCGCTGACGTCGTCGGGCCCGTCCGGCTGGGACCCGCTGTGGATCATGGCGGGGGTGACCGCCGTCGTCTGCGCGGGCGCCTGGCTGCTGCTGGAGAAGCGGGACGTGTAGCCGCCCTCGAAAGCCCGGTCTTCAGTACCTGGGCGCGTTACGGGACCGCTGCACCCGCGTGGTGCGGCGGTCCTTGGCGTTCCAGCACGCCCGGTGCCAGTGCCGGCGGTCGTCCACGCCCGCGTGCTCGGGCCAGGCCACCACGTGCGGGACACCGGAGGGGATCACCTGGTCGCAGCCCGGGCAGCGGTAGGTCTTGCCCTCGGCCGCCGCGCCCGCCACATGGCGCACGCTCCACTCCTCGCCGCGCCAGCTCTCGGTGGTCTGCCGACCGCCGTAACGGGACCTGTCGTCGTCGTCCGCGCTCCGGCCGGACGAGCCGGAGCCCTTGGGGCGGTTGCGACGCGGGGACACGGAACACCTCACGGGGCTGTACAGGGAAGCAGGGTCCGCACCCAGCCTACGCGGCGCCGGCGGGGGTACGCGTACGTCTTCAACCCTGACAGAACCCCCTCCCACCGGCCGATTCTGCAGACTATCCGCAAATCTCTCGCCGAGGCCGTGACTTGGGCACATGTCAGGCAGTTATGCCGGGTGGGGGAGCTCCGCGTCGGAGCCAGGAAAGCAGGAAATGCCATGCACGTTGGAAGTTTTGTACTGGGGGCCCAGTTTCCGGGCCAGGGCCAGGGCGAGGCGCTGCACCGGGCGGTGCGTTCGGCCGAGGTCGCCGAGGAGGCGGGCCTCGACGCGGTGTGGCTGGCCGAGCACCACTTCGTGCCGTACGGCACATGCCCGTCCGCGATCACCCTGGCCGCCCTCGTGCTGGGCCGTACCCGCCGGATCCGGGTCGGCACGGCGGTGAGCGTCCTGCCCACCTCCCACCCCGTGGCGCTCGGCGAGCAGGCCGCGCTGCTGCACCTCACGACGGGCGGGCGCTTCTCCCTCGGGGTGGGGCGCGGCGGCCCCTGGGTGGACCTGGAGGTCTTCGGCACGGGTCTTCGGGCGTACGAGAAGGACTTCCCCGAATCACTCGATCTGCTCGTGCGCTGGCTGCGCGAACCGTCCGTCGCCACCAAGGGGGAACGATTCACCTTCCGTGAAGTCCCGGTCGTTCCACGCCCTTCGGAGTCGCTCACCGAGACCGAGGGCCCCGAGGTCGTCGTCGCCTGCACCTCACCCTCGAGCGTACGGCTGGCGGCCGAGCGGGGGCTGCCGATGCTCCTCGGCATGCATGTCGGGGACGAGGAGAAGGCGGACATGGTGGCCCTCTGGCGGAATTGCGCGCAGGCGGCCGGAATCGACGGGGACGCGATCGCCCGCGCCGCCCATGTCTCGGCCGGTGTCTGCCAGATCGCCGACCGCCGCACCGACGCCGTCGAGACGCTGATGAAGTCGATGCCAGGCTGGCTGAAACAGGGGCTCGACGCGCATGTGACGGTCGACGGCCGGGCCCGGACGATGCGGGACCCACTGGCCTACACCGAACTGCTCTGCGGGCTGCACCCGGTGGGCACCCCTCGGCTGTGCGCCGACCGGCTCACGGCCACCTCCGAGCGCACGGGCATCAACCGCTTCGCCCTGCTCGTCGAGGGCTCAGGGGACCTCGCGGCGACGGAGGAGAACGTACGCAGGCTGGGGGCCGAGGTGCTCCCCCAGATCCGCTGAGCCCGCCGGGCCGGGCCCGTCACCCGGGCCCGACGGGAGCTTGCCGCTCGGGTACAGATGCACCTCCCGTGTCACAGAGCGGCAAGCCCTACGGCTTCGCGTGTCTCAGCAGTCGCGCAGTTCCGGCGACTGGTTGAGCAGTTGACTGCGGACCGAGGTGAAGCGAACCAACGTGTCGTCCACTGAGGAGTCCAGCGGGAACACCGCCACCCGGTGGCAGTTCTGGAAGGCCAGGCGCACTCCGAAGTGCCGCTGCAGGGCGCCGCGTATCGCGTCACTCGCAAGCGCACGCAGCAGCTGTCCACGTGCCTGCTCGTCCGGCGGGGGCGTCTGGTTGTCGGCGAACTCGCCGCCGTCCACCTTCAGCTGGGCCACCAGGGAGCTGATCATCTCCCACGCATAGGGCAGGGAGGTCCGGACGCAGTCGACGAAATCGGCTTCGTCGACCTCGCCTCGCTCGGCCTGTTCCAGTAGGGCCGGTGAGACGTCGAGCGACATGGGTACTCCTCTCGCACCCCGAGACAACAGGGGTTTACGGACAGGGACGGGAGTTCGCAATATCGAACACGCTGCGTACACATGACGCGACCTCCCGTTTACTACGGTAAGCAACGGACGGTGACGGCACCAGGCGAATGCGCGCAGAGCCGACTCTCATTAGGCACACAACAAGCCATTGGCGAACGGGGGCATCCCGGGTGAAAGGGAGGACGCGGGAGAGCCCCCGCCAGGAGCGCCCGAGGAGGGCGAATCGCGTCGGGGCGGTGCGGTCGAGTAGCGTTGCCGACCATGCGTCTCGTCATTGCCCGGTGCTCCGTCGACTACGCGGGCCGTCTCACCGCCCACCTTCCCTCCGCACCCCGTCTGATCCTGGTGAAGGCGGACGGCAGCGTCTCGATCCACGCGGACGACCGGGCCTACAAGCCCCTCAACTGGATGTCGCCGCCGTGCACGCTGAAGGAGGGGACGGGCGAGGAGGAGGGCGTCTGGACCGTCATCAACAAAACCGGCGAGAAACTGATCATCACGATGGAGGAAGTCCTCCACGACTCCTCGCACGAACTCGGCGTGGACCCCGGACTGATCAAGGACGGCGTGGAAGCGCACCTCCAGGAACTGCTCGCCGACCGCATCGAGACGCTCGGCGAGGGCTATACGCTCATCCGCCGCGAGTACATGACGGCGATCGGCCCGGTGGACATCCTGTGCCGGGACGCCGACGGCGGGACCGTGGCCGTCGAGATCAAGCGGCGCGGCGAGATCGACGGGGTGGAACAGCTCACGCGCTACCTGGAACTACTGAACCGCGACCCGCACCTCGCGCCGGTCCGCGGCATCTTCGCGGCCCAGGAGATCAAGCCCCAGGCCCGCGTCCTCGCCACCGACCGCGGCATCGGCTGCGCCGTCCTGGACTATGACGCGCTCCGGGGCATCGAGGACGACAAGCTGCGGCTGTTCTGACGTCGCCGTACCCCCACACCGAGAGGGCTGGGTCCCGGAACCGGGACCCAGCCCTCTCCCATGCCACAAGGGCCGTCAGATCACCGGGCTCGTGCCGCCCGGCGTCCCCGAACCGCTGCTCTCCGGCGCGCTCGCGGAACCGGTGGTCGCGGCCGGGGCGCTGGAGGACGCCGTGCCGCTGGCCGAGTTGGAGACGGGCGGCGTGGTTGCGGGGGGCGACGAAGGCGGCGGGGTCGACGTCTGCGGCGGCGAGCTCGGCGGTTGCGACGACGTCGGTGGCTTCGACGTCGGCGTCGTCGGCCTCGTCGGCTTCGTCGGCGGCCGGGACGTCGGCTTCGACGGCGACTTCGACGGGGCCGTCGCCCGCCCGCTCGTCGGGGCGTCGGCCGGTACGCCTCCGGTGCTCCGCGGTGTCGGATCGTCGGAGGTGCCGTAGGTGCCGTCAGGGCCGGGATTCGTCGGCGTGGGGGCGCCTGCCCCGCCGGAACCGCCTCCGCCGCCCGCCTCGCCGCCGCCGGCCTTGTCCGCGCCCAGCCCGTCGTCGTTCGGGCCCTGGGTCGCCGAGGGGCCCACACGGAGCTTCTGGGACGGGGCGTTGCGGTCGTTGTTGGAGGTCATGCCGAGCATGACCACGGTGCCGAGCACGGCGACCAGTGCCGCCCCCGCGCCCGCGGCCACCAGATTGCGCCGACTGCCCTTCCCCATACCGCGGTCGCCGGCGAGCCGGGCCACCGGCTCGGTCGACGCCCGGTCGGTGACCGGCGTGGCCCTGTCACCGGTCGACGCGAAGGGGCCGAAGCCGGCCGGTACTCCGCCGGGCGGGGCGGCCGCCGGTTCCCCCGGTGCTTCCTCCCCGGCCGCTGCGCGCGCGACGAGCGGCGTCGTGCCCGCGCGGTCGCCGACCAGGGCGAGGGCTCGCCGCCCGGCGACCGTGCCGCGCTTGTCGGCGAGCGCGCCGCGCAGCCCGATGGAAGCCTCGAGTTCGGCGCGGGCCCGCTCGACCTGCCCCGCGCAGAGCGCGAGTATGCCCAACTCATGGTGGAAGTAGGCCTGTTCGCCGACCTCGCCGGCGAGCCGGGACGCCTCCGCGCCGGAGCGCAGCGCCCGCTCCCAGGCTCCCCAGTCGAGCCCCGCGGCGAACGCGGGCGCGGCCTGGAGGGCCAGCCGTACGGCTACGCTCTCCTGCTCGTCCTCTCCGGACGACGCCGGGGATCCCTCCTGCTTGGGCGAGGCGGGAACCCCGGACGAGAGCGGCACCAGGACGGCCAGCGCGGCCAGCACGGCGTCCGCCTCGGCGACGACCCTCGCCGGGGTGACCGAGGGGTGCCCGGCCCACCAGGAGTAGTGCTGGGCGGCCTTGAGGGCGTACTCCTCCGCCCCGGTCGCGTACCCGGCCGCCTCCAGTTGGGCCGGTACCCCGGCCGCCAGACGGTAGCGGGAGCCGACCGGGGAGACCAGTGCGCAGTCGACGAGCTCGGCGAGCGCCGCGTCCGCGTGGGTGTCGTCCACGAGGGCCGGCAGATGCGTCTGGTGGGGCACCTCGCCGCCCAGCGCGACCGCGAACTTGAGCGTCTCGCGCGCCGACGTGCTGAGCCGGGAGGCGAGCAGGGAGGCGGCCGCCGCGGCCTCGGCGAGCGAGGGCAGGGGGACCGGGTGTCCCTCGGCGGCGTCGCGGGGCTCGGGGCCGCCCGTCTGCTCGGACGAGGCCTTGGCGGAAGGGACGTCCTGGAAGACGCCGAACTCGTCGACGGCGTCCTCCTCGGCCCGCTGACGGTCCCGCTGCCGCAGCAGCGCCCCGGCCTGCATGAAGCGCAGCGGCAGCCCCTCGGACTCGAACCACAGGTCGCCCGCCCAGTTCGCCTCCTCCTCGGTGAGGTCGCGGCCGACGGCGCGTTCGAGGAGTTCCAGGCTGCCCGCGCGGTCGAGTCCCCCGAGGAAGACCTCCTCCACCTGCGAGTCGGCCGAGGGCGCCGGGACGTCGGGCGTGGCGGAGAGCAGGAAGGCGCACTCGGGGGTCGCATCGAGCAGTTCGTCGAGCGCGCTGCCGCCGAACTCCAGGTCGTCGAGGACGACGACGGCGCCGACCTCCTGGAGGTACTGCCCCAGTTCGTCCGGGTCGGGGCGGAACAGGGGCGCGTCGTACACGGCGGCGAAGAGGTCGTGGAGGAGGTCGCTCGTGGTGCGCCGGTGGCCGCTGAGGCGGATCACGCCGTCGGGGGCGAGGTCCGCGCAGTCCTCGGCGACGATGTCCAGGAGCGCGGTACGGCCGGAGCCGGACGGGCCGGTGAGCCGGACCGAGCGTCCGCGGGCGAGGAGCCGTACCAGCCGCTCCCGCTCCTCCTGGCGCTCCAGCAGGGGCGGTCGCGGGCGCCCGGCCCCGGCCGGTACGGGCGGCTTCGCGGCGCGGGCCGTCTCCGCCCGCTGGGCGGCGGTGCGCTTCACCGGGCGCTCGGGCCGCTGCCCGGGCGGGCAGACCTCTATCTCGCTGCCGTCGACGGGGTTGACGGTGACGAGGAAGTCGCCCGCCACGACGTGCACGGTGCGGGCCAGAGCCGGTGCCGGCTGCCCGAAGTCGGATGCCATGGGGTCCCGCGGCGGGCGTTGGCGCGGTGCGGCATGGGCGCCGTCGTGGCCGTACTCCTCGGGTCCCGGGTTGTTCGGGTCCATAGGTCCAAGCCCCCAAAAGCGTCGTGTGCCTGAGCCCCTCCCGGCCTTGCCGCACACTGCGCTGTCGCCTCTGGTCCGGTGCCCGCACGAGGGATGCGGGCCGCGGGCAGCCGCACCTTAAACCTTCGCACAGTATCTCTGACAAGCCGGGGTACCGCGCCGCCCGAGACGTCATAATCTCGTGAGGATTGGGCGCCACGTGCGTTTCGTCGGCGTTCACTCCCGTGACGCCGCGAAGAACACCGCCCGCTCACACCCTGGGGAGCGACTCCACGCCGATGCCGCCCTCGATGGCAAGGATCCGGTGCAGCCGGGTGGCCACCAGCAGGCGCTGCATCTGCGGTGGGACGTCACGCAGCACCAGCCGCCGACCGCACCTCCCGGCCCGGCGGTGGACGCCCATGATCACCCCGAGTCCGGTGGCGTCCCAGGAGTCCAGTTCGGACAGGTCGAGCACCAGGTCGCCGACCCCGTCGTCGACGGCCGAGTGCAGGACCGTACGGGCGTCCGCCGCGGTGCGGACGTCGAGGCGGCCCCCGACGACCAGCTCGACGTGGTCGCCCCTGATGTGCATATGCGCTCCCCGAGAGTGCGTCGTGCGTACTCCGTGTTGTGGTTGTGCAACGTCTGACTGCGCTGAGCGCCGTCAGGTTGCCGTCTGTGAGCGAACCGATACCGAATTCACCCGATGAGGTGCGGCCTCAGGAGTGCGTGCGGATTCAGTACGTGTAGAAGCCCTGCCCGGTCTTGCGGCCGAAGTCACCGGCGTCAACCATCCGGCGCATCAGCTCCGGCGGAGCGAACTTCTCGTCCTGGGACTCCGTGTAGATGTTGCTCGTGGCGTGCATCAGGATGTCGACGCCGGTGAGGTCGGCCGTGGCCAGCGGACCCATGGCGTGGCCGAAGCCCAGCTTGCAGGCGAGGTCGATGTCCTCGGCGGTGGCCACGCCCGACTCGTACAGCTTGGTGGCCTCGACGACCAGCGCCGAGATGAGACGGGTCGTCACAAAGCCGGCCACGTCGCGATTGACGACGATGCAGGTCTTGCCGACGGACTCGGCGAACTCACGTGCGACGGCCAGGGTCCGGTCGCTGGTCTTGTAGCCGCGGACCAGCTCCACGAGCTGCATCATCGGCACGGGGGAGAAGAAGTGCACACCGACGACGCGCTCGGGGCGCTCGGTGGCCGCCGCGATCTTGGTGATCGGGATGGCGGAGGTGTTGGACGCCAGTACGGTGTCCTCGCGGACGATCTTGTCGAGCGTCCGGAAGATCTCGTGCTTGACCTCGAGCTTCTCGAAAACGGCCTCGACGACGACGTCCGCGTCGGCGGCGGCGTCCAGGTCGGTGGTCGCCGTGATGCGGCCGAGCGCCGCTTCGGCGTCGTGCGCCTCGAGCCTGCCCTTGCTGACGAACTTGTCGTAGGAGGCCTTGATGGCGTCCGTGCCGCGCGTCAGCGCCTCGTCCGTGACGTCACGCAGGACGACGTCCCAACCGGCCTGGGCGGATACCTGGGCAATACCGGAACCCATGAGTCCGGCTCCGATGACGGCAAGCTTCCGTGCCACTGTGCGACTCCCCTGACGCGCTGTCTCTATAGGCCTCTCGGCCGGACCCTAGCGTCCGAGAGGCGCTGTGTGACCGGTTAGTAACGCGCGTCACGTCTCACATGACGGACATCACACCGGCACGCTTCATTGCGCCGCCCGGACGGCTTACTTGAGCACCTTCCGGCTCAACGGCTGCCCCCTGTCGCCCGGAAGAGCGAGCGCCTCACGCGCCGCTTCCCCCGGACAGGGCCCCGCCGTCGTACCCGCCGTACGTCCGCCGTTACCACGTCCCGGCCGCCCCCCGCCCGGGCCCATCGGCCGTGACGGCGGGCACACGGGTGTTCCGCACGGCCGTGGTCTAACTACGCTGGTCGCATGGTCAATCTGACGCGCATCTACACGCGGACCGGCGACAAGGGCACGACGCACCTCGGCGACATGAGCCGTGTGCCGAAGACCGATCTGCGCATCGCCGCGTACGCGGACGCCAACGAGGCGAACGCGGTGATCGGCACCGCGATCGCGCTGGGCCGCCTCGACGAGGAGGTCGTCAAGGTCCTCACCCGCGTGCAGAACGACCTGTTCGACGTGGGCGCGGACCTGTCGACGCCGGTCGCGGAGAACCCGGAGTTCCCGCCGCTGAGGGTCGAGCAGTTCTACGTGGACCGGCTGGAGGCGGACTGCGACCGCTTCCTCGCCGAGCTGGAGAAACTGCGCTCGTTCATCCTGCCCGGCGGCACCCCGGGCGCGGCCCTGCTGCACCAGGCGTGCACGGTCGTACGGCGGGCCGAGCGCTCCACCTGGGCCGCGCTGGAGGTCCACGCGGAGGTGATGAACCCGCTGACCGCGACCTATCTCAACCGGCTGTCGGACCTGCTGTTCATTCTGGCCCGGTACGCCAACAGGGAGACCGGGGACGTCCTGTGGGTCCCGGGCGGGGAGCGCTGAGCGGCGCTCCCCGCCCGGGGGAGTCCTCAGCGGCCGTCGTCCTGTGCGGCGTCCCGGTCCGCCGCCGCGAGCGCGGACTGAGCGGCGGCCACCTTCCTCTCCATGTCCCGCTGCACGTCCTGCGGCGCGCCCGCGGAAGCGGAGGGTGTGGCGGGCGGGGTGGCCGCGCCGTGGTCCCGTGCGCAGCCCGTGGCAAGGCCCACGAACAGGACCACCGCGGGGACCGCGACCCACGGCATCCGCCGTCCGCTCATCAGCCGGCCGCCTTTCCGTTCCCGTGGGCCGCGCACCAGCTCCTGACCCCGGCGAGATCCTTCTGCCGCTGCTGGAGTGTCGGCACCAGGGAGGTGCGGACGTCCAGCCGGTGCTGGAGATAGGTGGCGATCTCTCCGTGGCCGGCCTTCTTCGCGTTGTCCACGCGCTGCCGCAGCCGCGCGACGGACCCCCGGACGTCGGCGCCTGCCTCGAGCCGCTTCAGCGCCCGCTCGATCCGCCGGTCGATCTTCGGCACGCGCTTGCACAGCGCGCGAGCCCCGTCGCCGGTCGGAGCGGGAGCGGGCGAGTCCGCGGCCGCCGCCGCCCCGGTCCCGCTCACCAGCAGCGCGGCCGTGGCCAGCCCCGCGAGCAGGGTGCGCCGCCGCCGTCGTACGTTCATCTTCGCCTCCGTTCCCGGACGGCCCCGTCGTCCGTCCATCGCGGCGGAGGCTAGGAACCGTCTTTGTGGGAACTCTGTGACCGGTTTGCCCCGGCTGCCGCGATCAGCCAGTTCCGTCGTTCGGGCAGCGCCCCGCCCGCCCGCGGCAGCCGTACCTCGAACCGCGCACCGACGCCGTCCGGCCCGTCCGTCACCGTGACGCTGCCCCGGTGCAGGGCGGCCTGCTGGGCGACCAGGGTCAGGCCGAGACCGGAGCCGGTGCTGTCCGGTCCTCGCCGGAACCGTTCGAAGATCCGGCCGCGGGCCCTGGGCGGGACGCCCGGACCCCGGTCGTCCACCGTGATCACGACCTCGGTGCCGGTCCCCGCCACGGTGACCGCCACCGTCGCCCGCCCCTGCGGGTCCCGGCCGTGCGCCAGCGCGTTGACGAGCAGGTTGTCCAGCACCAGCCGCAGCCCGGGTTCCCAGCCGTGCACGGTGAGCCCCGGCTCCGCCCGCAGGGTGATCCGGGCGTCCGGATCACGGCGCCGGACCTCGGCGACCGCCGCGTCCGCGGCCTCCGCCACGTCCACCGTCCGGAACGCCTCCGCCTCCACCAGATCGCCCCTGCCGAGCTCACGCAGCATCACCAGCAGACCGAGGAGGCGGGCGTGCTCGCGGCGCAGATCGGCGAGGACCTCCGTGCGGTCGGGCTCGGGGAGAGCGGGGTGGTCCATGAGGATGTCCAGATTGGTGCCCATGCTCATCAGCGGGGTGCGCAGTTCGTGCGAGGCCGCGGCGGAGAAGGAGCGGGCCGTCTGGAGGGCCTCGGCGGTGCGGGCGGCCTGTTCGTCGTAGCGGGCGAGTACCGTCCGCAGGGCGGCCGCGAGGTCGTCGACCTCCCGCACGCCGGTCGGCTCGTGGTCCAGCCGGGCGGCACTGGTCCGCGGGTCGAGGCCCGCGGCGCGGCGGCCGAGGCGGCGCAGCGGACCGGTGGCACCGGTGGCGACGCCCCAGGCGAGCAGCCCGGACAGCGGGGCGGCGAGCAGGGCGGTCAGAACCACCCGCCGCCGCACGAGCCGGAGTTGGGTGCGGTCGGCGGTGTCGGGCCGGAACACCCAGAGGGTGCCCCTGACGTGGGCGCCCTCGATCGGCACGGCCAGGGCCCGCCAGCCGCGCCCGGCGTCCCGCACGGTGACGGGCCCGGCGGCTCGCGCGGGCAGGGCGACCGAGGCACCGGGCTGCGGTCCACCGCTGAAGGCCGTCGTGGGTCCGACGACGCGGACGCCGACGTCGAGCGCGGCGCTGTACAGCTGCCGTTCCCTGGTGTCGGCGGCTCTGGGCCGGCCGGCGGCGGCCGCCCGGAGCAGGGCGCGCGCGTCCGGGGCCACGGCGGTGGCCCGCTCGCGTAGATGGCCGTCCTCCTCGTGGCGCAGGTCCTGGGCCACCAGGCGCAGCAGCAGCCAGCCGGAGGCGAGCACGAGCAGCGGGACGGTGAGTCCCACGGCCAGCCCGATGCGGGTGGACAGTCGCACGGCTACGGCTCCTCCCTCAGGACGAAGCCCACTCCGCGCACGGTGTGCAGGAGCCGCTTCCCGCCGTCCGCCTCCAGCTTGCGCCGCAGATAGCTGACGAAGGTGTCGACGGCGTCGGTGCGCACCTCGAAGTCGTAGCCCCAGACCCGGTCCAGGAGCTGGTCGCGGGTGAGGACGAGGCCGGCGTTGCGGGCGAGCACCTCCAGCAGTTCGAACTCGCGCCGGGTCAACTCCAGGCGCCTGCCGCCCCGGTGGGCGGTGCGGGCCGCCGGGTCGATCACCAGGTCCGCCACCCGCAGAACATCCCGGTCCGGCGCCCGCAGGACGTCCGGATCCGCCGGCGGCCGCCGGCGCAGCAGGGCGTGCAGCCGCAGGACCAGCTCTTGCAGGGCGAACGGTTTGACCAGGTAGTCGTCGCCTCCCGCCTGGAGTCCGGCGATGCGGTCGGCGGTCTCGTCGAGCGCGGAGAGCATGAGGACGGGCAGATCCTGGCCGTCGTCCCGGAGACGTGTGCACACCTCGATGCCGCTCATGCCGGGCATCGACACATCGAGGACGAGCACATCGGGCGGTGTGTCCCGGATCGCCGCCAGCGCCTGTGCGCCGCTTGCGGCGGTGCTCACGCGGAAGCCGCCGAGTCGCAGCCCCCGCTCCAGCGAGCGGCGGATGGCCGGGTCGTCGTCGACGACCAGCACCGCGCCGGGCCGTATTCCCTCGCTCATCCGTCCTCCCCGCTCCCTCCGGCTACCGCTCGGTCAGCGTACGGTCCCCCTTCTGCCGGGTGTCGGCGGCCGGGGCCTTCTTGGGGAAGAGCAGATACGACAGGACGATCAGGCCGTAGACGCCGACCGCGCGCACCGCCACCCACTGGAAGGTGCGCAGGGCGCCGACATCGCCGTCGTCGCCGACGTACAGGACGGCGAGCTCCAGCAGAACGAGCGCCACCGCCGCCCCGAGCACCGCCCGCAGCCACAGTCTCGCCTCGTGCCGGGCGCGGGCCCTGCCGTACCGCGGCGGTTGCGACGGGGGCGGTCCCCCGGCCAGCCGGTGGGCCGCGTGCCCGTCCAGCCACCGGATCAGACGAGGCCCGTAGGCGACGGTGAAGCCGAGGTAGAGCGCCGCGAGCCCGTGTTCCCAGCCCGGCGTGGCGCCGTTCTTCAGGTCGGCGGCCGTCGCGACGAACAGGGCCGCCTCCAGCAGTGGCACACACAGCAGCAGCGCCGCCCCGGCGCGGCGCCGCTTCAGCACGTACCGGACGGCGAGACCCGCCGCCAGCAGCACCCAGAAGCCGACCTCGCAGACGACGATCAGTGTGACGATCACGGTTCGCTCCCCTCGCTCGTCCCACCAGGCTCCCGCCGCGAGCCGCACGCGTCGTCGGCGGCGGTGACGAGGTCGCGGTACATCGAAAGATGCAGTCCGGGACCCTTCCGGGGGCGCACGCGGGCGCCCCGCATGCCGTGTTGGATGGAGTCATGGCCCTTCGACTCCCCCGCCCCCACCGTGACGACGTGCTCATCGCCGTGGGCGGGCTGCTCGGCGGAGTGCTGCTGTGGGCCCTCGGGCTCAGCCCCCGCGGGGTCCACGACCCCGTCGTGCTGTGGACGGGGCGGTGGGCACTGCTGGTGCCGCTCGTCGTCACGGCCGGCTGCGAGCTGCTGCGCCGCACCCACCCGAAGGCCGCCGTGCTGATCGGGACGGCCGCGCTGAGCGCCGATACGGTGACCCAGGGCAATGTGGCCACCGCCGTGATGTTCACGGACCTGATGTACGCCGCCGTCCTGTACGGCACCCCGGCCTCCGCCCGGCGGCTGCCCTGGATCACGGGTCTGCTGACCGTGATCGGGGGGGTCCTGCCCCTGACCCTGTGGCGCGACCCGCGGGGGCTGCTGATCGGCGTCGGGGTCGGGGTGGTCACCCTCGCGCCGGCCGCCACCGGCTGGGTGGTGCGCAATCACCGCGACGCCGCGGAGGCGGCCCGGCTGCGCGCCGAACAGACCGCCCTGCTCGCCGAGATGGACCGCGCCCAGGCGGTCACCGACGAACGTGCTCGGGTGGCACGGGAGTTGCACGACATGGTCGCCAACCACCTCTCCGCGATCGCCATTCACTCCACGGCGGCCCTCTCCCTCGACGACCCGGACACCTCCCGGGACGCGCTGGGTGTCATCCGCGAGAACAGCGTGGCGGGGCTCGCCGAGATGCGGAGGCTGATCGGCATCCTGCGCGCGGACGACGGCGCGCCCGCCGTGACCCCCACCCTCGACGGGCTGGGCGCAGTGGTGGAGAACGCGCGCACCAACGGCCTCGACGTCACGCTCGACGCGCGGTGCGGGGAAGTGCCCGCGCCGGTGGAGCTGGCCGCGTACCGGATCGTGCAGGAGTCCCTCACCAACGCCCTCAAGCACGCCCGCCCGGGCCGCGTCACGGTGTCCCTCGCCCAGGACGACGATGTCCTCTCCGTGCGGGTGACCAGCCCCTACGGCCGCCCGGACGGGCCGCGCGCCCCCGGCTCCGGGTCCGGCCTCGTCGGGATGCGGGAGCGGGCCGCGCTGCTCGGCGGTACGTTCGACGCCGGCCCGGACGGGGCGCTGTGGTCCGTGCGCGCCCTGCTTCCCCTCGCCCAAGGAGAGTCCGCATGATCCGTGTGCTCGTCGCCGAGGACCAGTCCGCTGTGCGCGCCGGGCTGGTCCTCATCCTGCGCGGTGCGCCCGGCATCGAGGTGGTCGGGGAGGCGGCGGACGGCGAGGAGGCGGTGGCGCGCGCCCGGGAGCTGCGGCCGGATCTGGTCCTGATGGATGTGCAGATGCCGCGTCTGGACGGGGTGTCGGCGACCCGGCAGGTGGTGCGGGAGAAGCTCGCCGACGTCCTCGTGCTGACCACCTTCGACCTCGACGAGTATGTGTTCGGGGCGCTGCGCGCGGGGGCGGCCGGGTTTCTGCTGAAGAACGCGGAGGCCGCGGATCTGGTGGAGGCGGTCCGTACGGTGGCGCGCGGGGAGGGACTGATCGCGCCGGCCGTGACCCGGCGGCTGATCGCCGAGTTCGCCGCGGGAGCGGTACGGGAGCCGAAGGCGGACCCGGCGGTCCTGGATGCTCTCACCCGCCGCGAGCGGGAGGTGCTGTCGTGCCTCGGTGAGGGGCTGTCCAACGCGGAGATCGCCTCCCGGCTGGACATGGCGGAGGCCACCGTGAAGACGCACGTCAGTCGTCTTCTCGGAAAGCTGGGGCTGCGCAGCCGGGTCCAAGCCGCCGTGCTCGCCCAGGAGTTGGGGATCTAGCGCCCCACCCCGGGTACTGGTCCAGACCTATTGACCTATGGTCCAGACCTTTCTATCCTCGCCGCACTGTGGGCTGAAGGCTCAGTCATGCCCACGACACCGGCTGTGACGCCACTGCGGCGCACATCGACAAGAGGAGGCGCAGCATGCGCTTCAGACACAGAGCCGCGGCAGGGTTCGCGACCCTGTTGCTCCCGCTGGCCGGGCTGGTCGGCCTGGCAAGCCCGGCCCCGGCCGCGGCGGATGCCACGTCGGCCACCGCCACCTACGCCAAGACCCAGGACTGGGGCACCGGCTTCGAGGGCAAGTGGACCGTCAAGAACACCGGGACCGCCGCGATCAGCTCGTGGACGATCGAGTGGGACTTCCCCTCCGGTACCTCGGTCACCTCCGCGTGGGACGCGGACGTCACCAACTCCGGGAACCACTGGACCGCCAGGAACAAGTCCTACAACGGCACCCTCGCCCCGGGCGCCTCCGTCTCCTTCGGCTTCAACGGCGCGGGCTCCGGCGCCCCCTCCAACTGCAAGCTCAACGGCGGCGGCTGCGACGGCGGAACCA
The DNA here is from genome assembly GCF_040643755.1 of Streptomyces sp. NPDC047079. NCBI lineage: Bacteria > Bacillati > Actinomycetota > Actinomycetes > Kitasatosporales > Streptomycetaceae > Streptomyces > Streptomyces sp. NPDC047079. The sequence goes on along the minus strand of NZ_JBEYUZ010000022.1, from coordinate 35,674 downwards.
CCGTCCCCGGCGACAACCCGCCCTCCGCACCGGGCACTCCCACCGCGTCCGGCGTCACCGACACCTCGGTGAAGCTGTCGTGGGCGGCGGCCACCGACGACAAGGGCGTCAAGAACTACGACGTCCTGCGCGACGGCAGGACGGTCGCCACCGTGACGACCACCTCGTACACGGACACCGGTCTGACCGCCGGCACCGACTACTCGTACACCGTGCAGGCCCGTGACACCGCCGACCAGACCGGCCCGGTCAGCGCCGCGGTCGCCGTGCACACCACCGGCGGTGGCACCAACCCGCCCCCGCCCTCCGGATCCGCGGTCAAGCTCGGCTACTTCACCGAGTGGGGCATCTACGGCCGCAACTACAACGTCAAGAACCTGGTGACGTCCGGCTCCGCCGCGAAGATCACGCACATCAACTACGCCTTCGGCAACGTCACCGGCGGCAAGTGCGCGATCGGCGACTCGTACGCCGACTACGACAAGGCGTTCACCGCCGACCAGTCCGTCAGCGGCGTCGCCGACACCTGGGACCAGCCGCTGCGCGGCAACTTCAACCAGCTGCGCCAGCTGAAGGCCAAGTACCCGAACATCAAGGTGCTGTGGTCATTCGGCGGCTGGACCTGGTCCGGCGGCTTCGCGGACGCGGCCAAGAACCCGGCCGCCTTCGCCCAGTCCTGCTACGACATGGTGAAGGACCCCCGCTGGGCCGACGTCTTCGACGGCATCGACATCGACTGGGAGTACCCGAACGCCTGCGGTCTGTCCTGCGACACCAGCGGGGCCGCGGCCTTCAAGAACGTGATGGCCGCACTGCGCGCCAAGTTCGGCTCCTCCGCCCTGGTCACCGCGGCCGTCACCGCCGACGGCTCCTCGGGCGGCAAGATCGAGGCGGCCGACTACGCGGGCGCCGCACAGTACGTCAACTGGTACAACGTCATGACGTACGACTTCTTCGGCGCCTGGGACGCCCAGGGCCCCACGGCCCCGCACTCCCCGCTGACCTCGTACAGCGGCATCCCGAAGGCGGGCTTCACCACGGCCGACGCGATCGCCAAGTACAAGGCGACCGGGGTGCCCGCGAGCAAGCTGCTCGTCGGCATCGGCTTCTACGGCCGCGGCTGGACCGGCGTCACCCAGGACACCCCGGGCGGCACGGCCACGGGGCCGGCGGCCGGCACGTACGAGCAGGGCATCGAGGACTACAAGGTGCTCAAGACGTCCTGCCCCGCCACCGGCACGGTCGCGGGCACGGCGTACGCGCACTGCGGCAGCAACTGGTGGTCGTACGACACCCCGGCCACCATCGGTACGAAGATGGCGTGGGCCAAATCCCAGGGCCTGGGCGGCGCCTTCTTCTGGGAGTTCAGCGGAGACACCGGCAACGGCGAGCTGGTGAGTGCCCTGAGCAACGGTCTGTCGTAACCCTGCCCGAGGGATGACACAACGAGTGAATGTGGCTACGCCACATTCACTCGTTGTCCGGGCGGCGCTGCCTCCAGCCATGCCAGGAACCCGGTGAGCGCGTCCTCGCTCATCGCCAGTTCCAGGCGGGTGCCCCGGTGGTGGCAGGCGAGGATCACCGCGTCGGAGAGCAGCGCCAGCTCCTCCTCGCCCTCGGGGGCGCGCCGGCCGGCCACCTCGATCGCCGAGCGCTCCAGGACCCGGCGCGGGCGCGGCGCGTACGAGAAGACACGGAACCACTCGATGCGGTCGCCGTTGTAGCGGGCGATGCCGTAGCCCCAGCCCTTGCCGCTGGTGTCGGGTTCCTCGGGGACGTTCCACCGCAGACTGCAGTCGAAGGTGCCGCCCGACCGCTGGATGAGCCGGCGCCGGAGGCCGAAGACGAACAGCCCCAGCACCACGAGTGCCACAACCAATCCGCACGCACTCAGAGCGAGGACCATCGACACCGACCTCCTCGTCTCCTAGGTAACGGAACGGAAAAAACACCCGGATTCGCCTCAGCCGCGGCCGGGGCCGGATCGCTCCGGTCCCAGCCGCGGCTGAGGCACGTCTTCACACGGCGCTCCCCCAGTGCCCGAAGGGCCTGGGAGGTACCCCCACGGTCAGTGGGCCGACACCGCACGCAGTCGGACCTCCGCGCGACGCTCGGCGAGGGCGTCGCCCTCCGCCTTCGCGCGCTCGAGCTCCCGCTGCGCGCGCTGGACATCGATCTCGTCCGCCAGCTCGGCGATCTCGGCCAGCAACGACAGCTTGTCGTCCGCGAACGAGATGAAACCGCCGTGCACCGCGGCGACGACCGTCCCACCATCACTCGTACGGATGGTCACCGGGCCCGACTCCAGCACACCGAGCAGCGGCTGGTGACCGGGCATGACGCCGATGTCGCCGGACGTGGTGCGCGCCACGACCAGGGTGGCCTCGCCGGACCAGACCTGGCGGTCGGCGGCGACCAGCTCGACGTGCAGCTCAGCAGCCAAGAGAGGCTCCTCGGGTCACCACCCGGCGGGCGCCGGGTGTTGGTCTGAATTCTAGTAGGCGTGAGGAGAGGGGCGGACCGCACCCCACGGGACAAGCCCGCGCGGATGCTTCTCCACCCCTCTCACCAAGAGGCGGTACCTGTCACGGGCCCGGTTCGGGCCCGCGTCAGGCGACCGTCAGGAGACGCCCAGCTCCTTCGCGTTCTTCTTCAGGTCGTCGATACCACCGCACATGAAGAACGCCTGCTCCGGGAAGTGGTCGTACTCGCCGTCGATGATCGCGTTGAAGGCCGCGATCGACTCCTCCAGCGGGACGTCCGACCCGTCGACGCCGGTGAACTGCTTGGCGACGTGGGTGTTCTGGGACAGGAAGCGCTCCACACGACGGGCCCGGTGGACGACGAGCTTGTCCTCCTCGCCCAGCTCGTCGATACCGAGGATCGCGATGATGTCCTGGAGGTCCTTGTACTTCTGCAGGATCGTCTTGACGCGCATGGCGGCGTCGTAGTGGTCCTGCGCGATGTAACGCGGGTCCAGGATGCGGGACGTGGAGTCCAGCGGGTCCACGGCCGGGTAGATGCCCTTCTCCGAGATCGGACGGGACAGAACCGTCGTCGCGTCGAGGTGGGCGAACGTGGTGGCCGGGGCCGGGTCGGTCAGGTCGTCGGCGGGGACGTAGATCGCCTGCATCGAGGTGATCGAGTGACCGCGGGTCGAGGTGATGCGCTCCTGGAGGAGACCCATCTCGTCGGCCAGGTTCGGCTGGTAACCCACCGCGGACGGCATACGGCCGAGCAGGGTGGAGACCTCGGAGCCGGCCTGCGTGAAGCGGAAGATGTTGTCGATGAAGAACAGCACGTCCTGCTTCTGGACGTCGCGGAAGTACTCCGCCATCGTCAGGCCCGCGAGGGCCACGCGCAGACGGGTGCCCGGGGGCTCGTCCATCTGGCCGAAGACCAGAGCGGTCTTGTCGATGACGCCCGAGTCGCTCATCTCCTCGATGAGGTCGTTGCCCTCACGGGTGCGCTCACCGACACCGGCGAACACGGAGACGCCGTCGTGGTTGTTGGCGACACGGTAGATCATCTCCTGGATGAGCACCGTCTTGCCGACGCCGGCACCGCCGAACAGACCGATCTTGCCGCCCTTGACGTACGGGGTCAGCAGGTCGATGACCTTGACGCCGGTCTCGAACATCTCGGTCTTCGACTCGAGCTGGTCGAAGTTCGGAGCCTTGCGGTGGATCGGCCAGCGCTCGCCCTCGTACTTCTCGTCCACGTTCAGGACTTCACCGATGGTGTTGAACACCTTGCCCTTGGTGAAGTCGCCGACCGGGACGGAGATCGGGGCGCCCGTGTCCGTCACCGAGGCCTGGCGGACCAGACCGTCGGTGGGCTGCATGGAGATGGCGCGGACCAGGCCGTCGCCCAGGTGCTGGGCGACCTCGAGGGTCAGCGTCTTCTTCTCGCCCGCGTTCGCCGGGTCGGCGACCTCGACGTGAAGGGCGTTGTACATGTCCGGCATCGCGTCGACGGGGAACTCCACGTCGACGACCGGGCCGATGACCCGCGCGACGCGGCCCGTCGCCGTGGCCGTCTCAACAGTGGTGGTCATTAGTAGTCACTCCCCGCGGTCGCGTCGGCCAGGGCACTGGCGCCACCGACGATCTCGCTGATTTCCTGGGTGATTTCGGCCTGGCGGGCCGCGTTGGCAAGCCGGGTGAGGTTCTCGATGAGGTCTCCGGCGTTGTCGGTGGCCGACTTCATCGCGCGCCGCGTGGCGGCGTGCTTCGAAGCGGCCGACTGGAGCAGCGCGTTGTAGATACGGCTCTCCACATAGCGCGGCAGCAGGGCGTCGAGGACGTCCTCCGCCGACGGCTCGAACTCGTAGAGCGGCAGGATCTCGCCCTTGGGCGCCTCCTGTGCCACCTCCTCGAGGCTGAGCGGCAGCAGGCGGGCGTCGACCGCCGTCTGCGTCATCATCGAGACGAACTCGGTGTAGACGATGTGGAGTTCATCCACGCCGCCGTTCGCCGTCTCGTTCTCGATGGCCTCGATCAGCGGAGCCGCGACCTTCTTGGCGTCCGCGTACGTCGGCTCGTCCGTGAAGCCCGTCCACGACTCCGCGATCTTGCGCTCGCGGAAGTTGTAGTGGGCGACACCGCGACGGCCGACGATGTACGTGTCGACCTGCTTGCCCTCGCGCTCCAGCCGCTCGGTCAGCTGCTCCGCCGCCTTGATCGCGTTGGAGTTGAATGCGCCGGCCAGACCACGGTCGCTCGTCAGGAGCAGCACCGCGGACCGCGTCACCGTCTCGGCCTGCGTGGTCAGCGGGTGCTTGGTGTTCGAGCCGGTGCCGACCGCCGTGACCGCGCGGGTGAGCTCGGTCGCGTACGGCGTGGAGGCCGCCACCTTGCGCTGCGCCTTGACGACGCGCGAGGCGGCGATCATCTCCATCGCCTTCGTGATCTTCTTGGTCGCGCTGACGGATCGGATGCGACGCTTGTAGACCCGGAGCTGGGCTCCCATGAGTCAGGTCCCTTCCTTACGTCACTTGGCGGCAGCGGCAGGAACGTCCTCGCCGAGCAGCTTGCCGTCCGAGGTCTCGAACTGCTTCTTGAACTCGGCGACGGCGTCGTCGATCGCCTGGATGGTGTCGTCCGACATCTTGGCGCCCTCCTTGATGGAGGTCATGAGGCCCTGGTGCTTGCGGTGCAGGAAGTCCAGGAGCTCACGCTCGAAGCGCCGGATGTCGGCGACCGGAACGTCGTCCATACGGCCGTTGGTACCGGCCCAGATGGAGACGACCTGGTCCTCGGTGGCCATCGGCTGGTACTGCGGCTGCTTCAGCAGCTCGACCATGCGCTGACCGCGCTCCAGCTGCGCCTTCGACGCGGCGTCCAGGTCGGAACCGAAGGCGGCGAACGCCTCCAGCTCACGGAACTGGGCGAGGTCCACGCGCAGACGGCCGGAGACCTGGCGCATCGCCTTGTGCTGGGCGGAGCCACCGACGCGGGAGACCGAGATACCGACGTTCAGGGCCGGGCGCTGGCCGGCGTTGAACAGGTCGGACTCCAGGAAGCACTGGCCGTCGGTGATGGAGATGACGTTGGTCGGGATGAACGCCGAGACGTCGTTGGCCTTGGTCTCGACGATCGGCAGACCGGTCATCGAGCCGGCACCCATCTCGTCGGAGAGCTTGGCGCAGCGCTCCAGGAGACGGGAGTGCAGGTAGAAGACGTCACCCGGGTAGGCCTCGCGGCCCGGCGGGCGGCGCAGCAGCAGGGACACGGCGCGGTAGGCGTCGGCCTGCTTGGACAGGTCGTCGAAGATGATCAGGACGTGCTTGCCCTGGTACATCCAGTGCTGGCCGATGGCCGAACCGGTGTAGGGCGCGAGGTACTTGAAGCCCGCCGGGTCGGACGCCGGGGCGGCGACGATCGTCGTGTACTCGAGCGCGCCGGCCTCCTCCAGTGCGCCGCGCACGGACGCGATGGTGGAGCCCTTCTGGCCGACGGCGACGTAGATGCAGCGGACCTGCTTCTTCGGGTCGCCCGAGCGCCAGTTGTCGCGCTGGTTGATGATCGTGTCGACGGCCAGGGCGGTCTTGCCGGTCTGGCGGTCACCGATGATCAGCTGGCGCTGACCACGGCCGATCGGGGTCATCGCGTCGACGGCCTTGTAGCCGGTCTCCATCGGCTCGTGCACCGACTTGCGCTGCATGACCGTGGGGGCCTGCAGCTCGAGGGCGCGGCGGCCGTCGGTCTCGATCTCGCCGAGGCCGTCGATCGGGTTGCCGAGCGGGTCGACAACACGGCCGAGGTAGCCCTCGCCGACCGCAACGGAGAGCACCTCACCGGTGCGGTGCACCGGCTGGCCCTCCTCGATGCCGCTGAACTCACCGAGGACGATGGCACCGATCTCGCGCTCCTCGAGGTTGAGGGCGAGGCCGAGGGTGCCGTCCTCGAACTTCAGCAGTTCGTTGGCCATGGCCGAGGGCAGGCCCTCGACCTTCGCGATGCCGTCGCCGGCAAGGGTGACCGTACCGACCTCCTCGCGCGAGGCCGCGTCCGGCTTGTACGTCTGGACAAAGTTCTCCAGCGCGTCCCGGATCTCCTCCGGCCGGATCGTGAGCTCCGCCATCTGGGTTCCCTGCTCTCCTTGTTGGGCCCGAAGTTTCTGTGGGGGTCTGGGGGCGACCCCCAGGAATCCTCTGCACGGCCCAACTCGGGCCGTAGTACTGCGTATGGAGTTGCTGCTAGCTCGCCAGGCGGCGGCCGGCTTCCTCGAGTCGGTCAGCGATCGACCCGTTGATCACCTCGTCACCGACCTGCACCCGGATCCCGCCGAGGACCTCGGGGTCCACGTCCAGGTTGAGGTGCATCGGCCGGCCGTAGATCTTGGCCAGTGCCGCGCCGAGGCGCCGCTTCTGCGTGTCGCTCAGCGGGACCGCCGAAGTGACGACGGCGACCATCCTGTTCCGGCGCTCCGCGGCCAGCTTGGACAGGGACTCGATTCCCGACTCCAGGCTACGTCCCCGCGGCGCAGTCACAAGGCGCTGCACCAGACGCTCGGTGGTGACGTTGGCGCGACCGCCGAGCAGCCGGTGCAGCAGCTCGGTCTTTGCCGCGGCGCCCGCGGTACGGTCCGTGAGCGCGGCGCGCAGCTCCGTGTTGGAGGAGATGATCCGGCCGAACCGGAACAGCTCGTCCTCGACGTCGTCCAGCGCGCCCGCCTTCTCGGCGGCGGTGAGGTCGGCGAGGTTCGCCAGCTCCTCCAGCGCGTCGACCAGGTCGCGCGGCTGGGACCAGCGCGAGCGGGCCATGCCCGCCACCAGGTCCACGACCGGCCCGGTGACCTGGCTGCCCAGCAGGCGCTGGACCAGCTCGGCCTTGGCCTCGGCCGGCTGTGCCGGGTCGGTGAGGACCCGGCGCAGGCCGGCCTCGCGGTCGAGCAGCGCGGTGACGGCGGCCAGCTCGTCGGCGAGTTGCCCCGCGTCCACGGACGTGTTGTCCGTCAGCGCGTCGAGACGCTCGCGTGCGGCCGCCAGGGCCTCGCGGCTCGCTCCGTTCATCGTGCGGCCTCGGCCTTCGAAGCGGCCTCATCGAGCCCGTCGAGGAAGCGGTCGATCACGCGGCTCTGCCGGGCGTGGTCCTCGAGGGACTCGCCGACGAGCTTGCCGGCCAGCTCGGTGGCCAGCCGGCCGACGTCCTGCCGCAGCGCGTGAGCGGCGGCCTTGCGGTCGGCCTCGATCTGCGCGTGACCGGCGGCGATGATCTCCTCGCGCTGCCGCTGGCCTTCCGCGCGCATCTCGGCGATGAGCGTGGCGCCCTGCTCCTGCGCCTCCTGGCGCAGCCGCGCGGCCTCGTGCCGGGCTTCGGCGAGCTGAGCCTTGTACTGCTCGAGCACGCTCTGGGCCTCGACCTTCATGGCGTCGGCCTCTTCGATACCGCCTTCGATCGCCGCGCGACGCTCCTCCAGAACCTTGTTGATGTTCGGAAGCAGCTTCTTCCAGAAGAAGAAGAACACGATGGCGAAGGCGATGGTGCCGACGAGCAGCTCGGGGCCGGCCGGGATGAGCGGGTTCTGCCCGGTCTCCTCGGCCGCCAGCTGTGCCAGGTTGGCGATCACATCAGTGCCTTTCGTCGATACGTGTCGGTACGGAGGTCTTACTTCACACCGAACACGAACGGCATGACGATGCCGATGAGGGCGAGCGCCTCACAGAAGGCGAAGCCCAGGATCTGGTTGGCACGGATCAGACCGGCGGCCTCGGGCTGGCGGGCCAGGGCCTGGGTGCCGTTGCCGAAGATGATGCCGACGCCGATGCCGGGGCCGATAGCCGCGAGGCCGTAACCGACGGAACCGATGGAACCGGAGACAGCGGCGAGGGTCTCAGTGGCAGCCATGCTGAATCTTCCTTCTCTTTACGGACCGGTGGGGGTTGGCCACCGGACGACCGGGGGGTGTGGGAGGGGCTCAGTGGTGCTCGGCGAGAGCGCCCTGAATGTACGAGCAGGCCAGCAGTACGAAGACGTACGCCTGGACGACCTGCACGAAAAGCTCGAAGAGGATCATGGCCATGGTCATCACGAAGGAGACACCGGCGGCCGGGATCATCCAGCTGTTCAGCAGGTACCAGGAGGCGACGGTGAACATCACCAGCATCAGGTGACCGGCGAACATGTTGGCGAAGAGTCGCACCGCGTGCGTGAACGGGCGGACGAAGAGGTTCGAGAAGAACTCGATGACCATGACGAGCGGCAGCACCGCGCCGAGCGACTTGTCGTAGCCCGTCACGTTCTTGAAGAAGCCGACGAAGCCGTGGCGCTTGAAGGTCAGCCCGACCCAGAGGATCCAGACCAGCGCGGCCAGGACGACGGGGAAGGAGAAGACCGAGGCGACCGGGAACTGCGCCAGCGGGATCACGGACCAGATGTTGATGATCCAGATGAAGAAGAAGAGGGAGACCATGAGCGGCACCCACTTCTCGCCCTCGCGCTTGCCGAGCGTCTCGTACACGATGCTGCGGCGCACGAAGTCGTAACCGGCCTCGCCGACCATCTGGAGCTTGCCCGGGACGACCTTGGCGTTGCCGAAGGCCGCCCAGAAGAACCCGACGACGAGCACGGTGGAGATGAGCGCGAGCAGCATCACCTTGTTGAACTCGAACCCGCCGACCGTGGCGATCGGCTTGAACAGGAAGGAGTGCAGGCCCGGAGCCGGGAAGCCGCACCCGTTGTCGGACAGGATCCGGCAACTCCAGTCAAAGGCGAGCTGGGTCTGGTCAGCACTCACCGCGGGCTCCTTCGGCGTGACGCATAGGTACGGCAACCTCGTTGTGTCGGCGCGGCGCGCAGCCGCGGATCGGCACCGGACTGGTGATACGGATGTGGGGGCGGCCTTCGGGGATCAAGCCTCGCGATTGAGCAGGCGTCAGCTCAGATGCCCGCGCCCGCGATGCCGCAGTTGGCACCGGACGATAGCAGGATCTCCCGCACGTCTTTATCCCGGCCCTACCCCTCACGATGTTGACCCTGTCTTCTCGGGCTTCTCACTCTTCTGGGCGTCCGGGTCAATGTAGAAGATCTTGGCCTTCAGGTGCGCACGTGCCTGCGCCGCCATCCACACGACCGTCGCGATCACGAGTGCGATCGCGAACGTCTTCGGATCGAAGAGAGAAGTGCCCTTGAAGAGAGCCACGAAGATCAGGAGCAGCAGGAGCTGAGCGGCATACAACATCAGCCCCATGGCCTGGAACAGCTGCGGGAGCGTTTTTGCCGTCCACTGAAGGACGTAGAGGCCGACCCCCATGAAGACAAGGGCGAGCACCGTGCCGACAGCCGCACCCAGCGCTCCCTTGCCCCCGGCGACCGCACCACTGACGGCGACGGCGATCACGCCGACGGCCGCTGTGGGCGCAGCGGTCTGCAGAAGGTTCCGGGCGTCATTGGAGGGCATGGCGGCAACTCCGCTTACTGAAGGGGGCAGGGTGTCGTCATGGACGAGCGTAGTCCCGGGCCGAGCGGGGACCTCACGCCGAGGGGTCACCACAGAGGGGCCCTTCGGCTCTATCCCGGGGTTCTCGTGAACCGTATCACAAACTATTTGATGCGGTCTTTACCTAGAGGGTGTGCCTGCAGTCACACATGAGAGTGAACCTGCGCGTCTGTGCGGTTGAGCCGCCCACTTGTCTGGTATTGGGGCGCTATGCACCCCCACGAATTGGCAACGCATTAGTCAGATTCTTACCTTGGGCGTCAGCGCGAGGACTCGGCCCCGCGCCGCTCCAGACGCGCACGGGAGCCGAGCGCTGTGGCCCCGTTGACTCCTGAGACACCCGCGCCCACCGGGGTGCGGTGCGGCTCCCCGGCCGCCGGCTCCAGGCCTTCCTCGCACGACTCGGCAGACACCGGCCCGGCCCCCGTCCGGCGCCCGCGGCGGTAGCGGGGCGGCACGAAGGACTCGGCCCAGCGCGGGGCGCGCGGGGTGAACCTCGGCAGCAGGAGCAGCACCAGACCGACCGCGCTCAGGGCGACGATGCCGAGCACGATCCACAGGGACGCCGAGTTGACCGAGTAGGCCAGGGCGCCGAAGGCGATGAGCGCCGACCAGAAGTACATGATGAGCACGGCCCTGCTGTGCGAATGCCCGATCTCCAGCAGCCGGTGGTGCAGATGCCCCCGGTCGGCGGCGAACGGCGACTGACCGCGCCAGGTACGGCGCACGATCGCCAGGATCAGGTCCGCGGCCGGGACCGCGATGATCGTCAGCGGGAGCAGCAGCGGGATGTAGACGGGGACGGTCTGGTGCACCGTCGCACGCTCGGAACCGGAGAAGAGGTTCATCGCGTCCGGGTCGACCTGGCCGGTGACCGAGATGGCACCCGCGGCGAGCACCAGCCCGATCAGCATCGACCCCGAGTCGCCCATGAAGATCCGCGCCGGGTGCATGTTGTGCGGCAGGAAGCCCAGGCACATGCCCATCAGCACGGCCGCGAACAGGGTCGCGGGGGCGGCGGCCTCCAGGCCGTAGCCGTACCAGATGCGGTACGCGTACATGAAGAACGCGGCGGCCGCGATGCACACCATGCCGGCGGCGAGGCCGTCGAGGCCGTCGACGAAGTTGACCGCGTTGATCGTGATGACGACCAGGGCCACGGTCAGCAGGGTGCCCTGCCACTGGGTGAGCGCGACCAGACCCACACCCGGGACGGGCAGCCACAGGATGGTCAGACCCTGCATGACCATCACACCCGCGGCGATCATCTGACCGCCCAGCTTGATCAGGGCGTCGATCTCGAACTTGTCGTCCAGCACACCGATCAGCCAGATCAGCGCGGCACCGGAGAGCAGGGCCCGGGGCTCGTTCGACTTGGCGAAGACCTCGTTGAGGTTCTTGAGGTGGTCGGCGACCAGCAGGCCCGCGCACAGGCCGAAGAACATGGCGATACCGCCGAGCCGGGGTGTCGGTTCCCGGTGCACGTCCCGGGCCCGGATCTCCGGCATGGCTCCGGCCACGATCGCGAACTTGCGTACCGGCCCTGTCAGCAGATACGTCACCGCGGCCGTGATGCAGAGCGTCAGCAGGTATTCACGCACGGGCTTCCCCACAAGTCTCGCTGGGCGTCCTCAGCCCCACACCCTAGCTTCGCGTGCATACGGTTGAGGACACACGGGTAGCGACGATGGTTGCACGTGTGCCTGTGCACGCCGCTCCCCGTACCCCTCAACGGCCGGGATACGGCGGAAATCCGTCGGTCAGCTCCCGCACTTCTTCACGCGCCCGCTTGGCGTCCACCTCCTCGCGCAGCACGGCCCCGAGGAGGGCGGCGACGCGCGCCATCTCCGCCTCGAGCATGCCCTGCGTGGTCAGCGCGGCCGTGCCCAGGCGCAGCCCCGGTGCGTCACCGTGGGGCAGCGCGCAGATGTCGAGGACCATCCCGGCCGCCGCGAGCCGCCCCCGGGCCGTGCGGCCGTCGACGCCCAGCGGGGCGGGATCGACGGTCAGCAGATGGGTGTCGGTACCGCCGGTGGTCACGTGCAGCCCCTCGGCGGCCAGACCCGTCGCGAGCATCCGGGCGTTGGCCACCACCTGGTGGGCGTACACCCCGAAGTCCGCGGTCCCCGCCTCGCCGAACGCGACGGCCTTCGCGGCGATGCTGTTCATCTGGGCGCCGGCCTGGGTGAACGGGAAGACGGCCCGGTCCACGCGCTCGGCCAGTTCGCCACCGCACAGGATCATTCCGCCGCGCGGGCCGCGCAGCACCTTGTGGGTGGTCGCGCACACGATGTCGGCGAACGGCACCGGGCTGGGCGCCGCTCCCCCGGCGACAAGACCGATCGGATGCGCGGCGTCGGCGATCAGGAACGCCCCCACCTCGTCGGCGACCTCCCGGAAGAAGGCGTAGTCGATATGGCGCGGGTAGGCGATCGACCCGCACACGATGGCCTTCGGGCGGTGCGCACGGGCCAGGGCGCGCACCTGCACATGGTCCATGAGCCCGGACTCGGCCTCGACGCCGTAGCCGACGAAGTCGAACCAGCGGCCCGAGAAGTTCGCGGGAGAGCCGTGCGTGAGGTGCCCTCCGTACGGCAGTCCGAGGGCGAGCACGGTGTCGCCCGGCCTGAGCAGGGCGGCGTACGCGGCGAGCACCGCGGACGATCCCGAGTGCGACTGCACATTGGCGTGCTCTGCCCGGAACAGCGCCTTGGCCCGCTCCACCGCGAGGCGCTCGGCGACGTCGACGATCTCGCAGCCGCCGTGGTGCCGGGCGCCGGGGTAGCCCTCGGCGTACTTGTTGACGAGCGGGGAGCCGAGGACGGCGAGCACCGCCGGGGAGACGAAGTTCTCGGCGGCGATGAGCTGCAATGTCGTCGACTGCCGGGCGACTTCCCCGAGGAGGATCTCGGCCAGCTCGGGGTCCTGCCGGTGCAGGACGTCGGCCTCGGTGGTGTGGGTGACCGCCATGGTGGGCTCCGGGGCTCCGGGCGTGGGGGACGTACGTCCAATGTAGGCCCGCGCTCCCCGCGGCGCCCGGTCGCCACGACCACCGGGCCCCGGCGGACGGCCCCGGCGAGCCCGTCACCGGCGCCGGGTCAGGCCCGTGCGGGTACCCCCGTCAGGGCCGTCACCACCGGGTCCAGGGCCTGGTGGATCTCGTCCCCGATCGAGCGGAAGAACGTCAGCGGCGCCCCGTACGGGTCGTACACCTCGTCGGCCTCCGCCGTCGGCGCCAGCAGCCAGCCGCGCAGGGCCGCCGCCGCCCGCACCAGGGCGCGGGCGCGGGCCACGACGCCGTCCTCCAGGGGCGGCAGCGTCGCGGGGTCTATCGCCCGTACGAGACGGGTGAACTCCTTCAGCGTGAAGGTGCGCAGGCCCGCCGAGTGCCCCATCGAGATGACCTGGGCCCGGTGGTCACGGGTCGCGGTCAGGACCAGGTCGGCACGGATGACGTGCTCGTCCAGCAGTTCCCGGCCGACGAAGCCGGAGGCGTCCGCGCCGAACTCCGCGAGGACCGCCTCCGCGTTCGCCTCCATGGGCGCGCCCTCGTGGCCCCAGGTGCCCGCGCTCTCCACGATCAGCCCGCCCATGGCGGTCCTGCCGGCGACGCCGGGCGCTGGACAGCCGAGCCGGTCCGCGAGGAAGTGCACGGTCAGCCGCTCGGTGATCGGCGAGCGGCACACGTTGCCGGTGCTGACGTGGAGGATACGGAAGCCGTCGGCCGAAAGGCCCGGTTCCACCGGGCCTCCCGTCGCGTCCCCGTTGCCTATGCCACGCATAGGGGTCCCCCCTGCTCATGGGGGTGCCCCCGCTCGAGCGAGACCGAGAGCGCGACGACAGCCGCGGGCTCGGGGGAGTCAGGGGCTGTCAATTCGCCACCTCGAGGTCGGGTACGACCTTGCGCAGCTCCTCCGCCGACAGCGCTCCCTGGCGCAGCAGGACCGGCACCTTGCCCGTGACGTCGACGATCGACGACGGGACGTTGCCCGGGGTCGGGCCGCCGTCCAGGTACACGGAGACGGAGTCGCCGAGCATCTCCTGCGCGGCGTCGCAGTTCTCCGGCGCCGGGTGGCCGGTCAGGTTCGCGGAGGAGACGGCCATGGGTCCGACCTCCAACAGCAGCTCGATGGCGACGGGGTGCAGCGGCATGCGCACGGCGACGGTGCCACGGGTGTCCCCGAGGTCCCACTGGAGCGACGGCTGATGGCGTGCGACCAGCGTGAGCGCGCCCGGCCAGAACGCGTCCACCAGCTCCCAGGCCATCTCGGAGAAATCGGTGACGAGGCCGTGCAGGGTGTTCGGGGAGCCGATCAGAACGGGCGTGGGCATGTTGCGGCCCCGGCCCTTGGCCTGGAGCAGGTCGGCCACGGCCTCCGAGGAGAACGCGTCGGCGCCGATGCCGTACACGGTGTCGGTCGGCAGCACCACGAGTTCGCCACGGCGGACGGCGGAAGCGGCCTCGCGCAGACCCGTCGCGCGATCGGTCGAGTCGTTGGTGTCGTATCGCCGTGCCATGTCTAGAGGGCCTCCTCGTACGCGTACTGCTGAGGGAAGAGATGCTGGGGCGCGCTCACGGCAGTGCCTTGCGGGCGGTCGCGAAGCGCGGGCGGTTGTTGAGGTCGGGGTGGTCGGCCGCGTCGGCCCAGCCCCGCTCCTCGGTGAAGATCCATGGCACCTGGCCGCCCTGGGTGTCGGCGTGCTCGATGACGACGACGCCGCCGGGGCGCAGCAGCCGGTGCGCGGTGCGTTCCAGGCCGCGGATGAGGTCGAGGCCGTCCTCGCCCGAGAACAGGGCCAGCTCCGGGTCGTAGTCCCGGGCCTCCGGGGCGACGTACTCCCATTCGGTCAGCGGGATGTACGGCGGGTTGGAGATCACGAGGTCGACCTGTCCGTCGAGGTCGGGGAACGCCGTACGGGCGTCCCCCTGGCGCAGGTCGACCCTCGACCCCTGCATGTTCTTGCGCGTCCACTGCAGGGCGTCCTCGGACAGCTCCACGGCGTGCACGCGTGAGCGCGGCACCTCCTGCGCCAGGGCGAGCGCGATGGCGCCCGAGCCGGTGCACAGGTCCACGATCAGCGGTTCGACGACGTCCATGGCCCGTACGGCGTCTATGGCCCAGCCGACGACCGACTCGGTCTCCGGACGGGGTACGAACACGCCGGGACCGACCTGGAGTTCCAGATAGCGGAAGTAGGCGCGCCCGGTGATGTGCTGGAGGGGCTCGCGTGCCTCGCGGCGGGCGATGACCTCCCAGTAGCGGGCGTCGAAGTCCGCGTCCTTCACGGAGTGCAGCTCGCCTCGCTTGACGCCGTGCACGAACGCGGCGAGCTCCTCCGCGTCGTTGCGCGGCGAGGGCACGCCGGCGTCGGCCAGCCGCTGGGTGGCCTGGGCCACCTCCGCGAGCAGCAGGTTCACGCTGGTCCTCCGGGGCTGAGCTGGTGTCCGGTGCTGGTGGGGGCCGTGCTCGCGCTTACGCGGCCGCGAGCTTGGCGGCCGAGTCCGCGTCGACGCATGCCTGGATCACCGCGTCGAGGTCGCCGTCCAGGACCTGGTCCAGGTTGTACGCCTTGAAGCCGACCCGGTGGTCCGAGATGCGGTTCTCGGGGAAGTTGTACGTGCGGATCTTCTCGGAGCGGTCGACGGTGCGCACCTGGCTGCGACGGGCCGCGGCGGCCTCCTTCTCCGCCTCCTCCTGCGCCATGGCGAGCAGCCTGGAACGCAGGATACGCATCGCCTGCTGCTTGTTCTGGAGCTGGCTCTTCTCGTTCTGGCAGGAGGCGACGACCCCGGTCGGCAGGTGCGTGATACGCACGGCGGAGTCGGTCGTGTTGACGGACTGGCCGCCGGGGCCGGAGGAGCGGTAGACGTCGATGCGGAGGTCGTTGGGGCTGATCTCGACGTCGACCTCCTCCGCCTCGGGGGTCACCAGCACACCGGCCGCGGAGGTGTGGATGCGGCCCTGGGACTCGGTCGCGGGCACGCGCTGCACGCGGTGCACACCGCCCTCGTACTTCAGGCGGGCCCACACGCCCTGGCCGGGCTCCGTCTGGCCGCGGGTCTTCACGGCGACCTGGACGTCCTTGTAGCCGCCGAGCTCGGACTCGGTGGAGTCGATGATCTCGGTCTTCCAGCCGACGCGCTCGGCGTACCGCAGGTACATGCGCAGCAGGTCGCCGGCGAACAGGGCCGACTCGTCGCCGCCCGCGCCCGCCTTGATCTCGAGGATGACGTCCTTGTCGTCGCTGGGGTCGCGCGGGACGAGCAGGAGGCGCAGCTTCTCCGTCAGCTCCTCGCGGTGCCGCTCCAGGTCCTTGACCTCGGCGGCGAAGTCCGGGTCGTCGGCGGCCAGTTCCCGAGCGGTCTCGATGTCGTCGCCGGCCTGCTTCCAGGAGCGGTACGTGGCGACGATCGGGCTCAGCTCGGCGTAGCGCTTGTTGAGCTTGCGCGCGTTGGCCTGGTCGGCGTGGACCGACGGATCGGCGAGCTTCTTCTCGAGGTCGGCGTGTTCCCCGACCAGTTCCTCGACCGCCTCGAACATCTCCGGCTCCCATGGGGTGTCCCCGCCCTGCGGGGCGTGGGGGACGTACGTACGACAATGAGTGGGCTGCACCGCAAAGCGCCGGTCCCGGCGCCCCCGTATGCGTGCACGGGAGCGCCGGAGACCGGCGCTGTGGGCTCGCTACTTCTTGGCAGCGGCAGCCTTGCCGAAGCGGGCCTCGAAGCGGGCCACACGGCCACCGGTGTCGAGGATCTTCTGCTTGCCCGTGTAGAACGGGTGGCACTCGGAGCAGACCTCGGCCCGGATCGTGCCGGACTCGATCGTGCTGCGGGTGGTGAACGACGCGCCGCAGGTGCAGCTGACCTGCGTCTCGACGTACGCGGGGTGGATGTCGCGCTTCAAGGTGTCTCCTAGGTTTCGGGAGGGCGCCGGGTCGCAGCCGCGGGATGCGGGTGCGTGAACCGGAGCCGACGTACCAGTCTGCCAGGACTGGCCGCATCCCCCAAAACCGGGGGCACACGTGATCTATTCCCCTGGCCGCGCGACGCCCCGCCGGGCCGGGGTCAGGACGCGGAGACCACGCCGCCCGCCTGGCCGCTCGCCGTTCCCTTCGTCGCGCTCGCCGGAATCGGCCGGTCGTGCTTGAGGGCGTCCCACACGAGCTGGGCCTTGGCCTTCTCCAGCAGCACGCGGTTGGGGTTCGTCGCGTCGTACTGGACCGGCACCGTGACCATGTCCATGTGGGAGGAGCTGATGCCCTTCAGCCCGCCGGCGAAGGACGCCAGGCTGTTCACGGAGCCCAGGTCGGAGTCGGTGGTGACGGTCCTGGTCGCGGTGTCGGCGAGTTCCACCAGTCTGGTGGGGCTGGTGAGGATGCCGATCTGCTTGACCTGGGCGACCAGGGCCTTCACGAAGGCCTGCTGGAGCTGGATGCGGCCGAGGTCGGAGCCGTCGCCGACACCGTGCCGGGTGCGGACGAGCCCGAGCGCCTGCCGGCCGTCGAGCGTGTGCGTGCCGGCCTGGAGGTCGAGGTGGCTGTCCTTGTCCGCGATGTCCTTGGTGGTGGTCACCCGCACGCCGCCGAGGTCGTCGATCAGCTTCTGGAAGCCGGAGAAGTCCACCTCGATGTAGTGGTCCATGCGGACACCGCTGATCGACTCGACGGTCTTCACGGCGCAGGTGGCGCCGCCGGTGGAGTACGCGGAGTTGAACATCACCCCGGAGGCCGCCGGCTGCACGGCGCCCTTGGCGTCGGTGCACTCGGGGCGGTCGACGAGGGTGTCGCGGGGCACCGAGACGACGGCGGCCTTCTTGTGGCCCTTGTAGAGGTGCACGATCATCGCCGTGTCGGAGCGGGCACTGCCGTCGTCGGCGCCGCCGCCCAGTTTCCCGTTCCCGCCGGAGCGGGTGTCCGAGCCGAGGACCAGGATGTTCTCCGAGCCGTTGTCGACCTTCGCGGGCCGGTCGGTGCCGAGGGCCTGGTTGATGTCGACGCTCTTGAGGTTGCCGTTGAGCTTGAAGTACAGGTAGCCCACTCCGGTGCCGCCCAGCACGAGGATGCCCCCGGCGGTCCAGGCCGTGACGAGGAGGGCCGTGCGCCCCTTTCCGCGCGGCTTGCGGCGGCGGCCCTTCGCCTTGCGGTGCGGGTCCGTCGCGGTGGCGTCGCCGGCTATTCCGGCGTCCGGCGTGCTCTCGGCAGGCATGTGCTCCCTCAGTCCTCGTCCGGTCGGCTACCCCCTGGCTTCGGGCAAAGACTCCCGTCGCTCCATGGTCACTCTGTTCGATGAGACGGAGAAACCGGGGAAAGGGTTGCACAACCCGCCGAGGTCAGTACGTATGTAGATGAACGCACACAGTCACCGCGAATTCCGGGAGAAGCCGCCTCACCTGGGCGTTCATTCGCGGGCGTGCCCTCGCCGGGGGCCGTGGCGGTCTTCTGCACCTGTGGCGAAGGTCTCGGATGCGGACCGTCCCGCACCCGCGCGACACCCGGACAGCCGTACCCGCACACTGTCCGAGGAAACGCGAAGGGCCGCTCCCCCGGCGTGCGGGGAAAGCGGCCCTTCGCGTTGCGCGTGCGGTCCTCGGGACGACGTCAGTCGCCGTTCGGCATCGGCGTCGTCTTCTGGATCTGCATCAGGAACTCGACGTTCGACTTCGTCTGCTTCATCTTGTCGAGGAGCAGCTCGATCGCCTGCTGCTGGTCGAGCGCGTGCAGCACCCGGCGCAGCTTCCAGACGACGCCCAGCTCCTCGGCGCCGAGCAGGATCTCTTCCTTACGGGTACCGGACGCGTCCACGTCCACCGCCGGGAAGATGCGCTTGTCGGCGAGCTTCCGGTCGAGCTTGAGCTCCATGTTGCCGGTGCCCTTGAACTCCTCGAAGATCACCTCGTCCATGCGCGAGCCGGTGTCGACCAGCGCGGTGGCGAGGATCGTCAGGGAGCCGCCGTCCTCGATGTTGCGGGCGGCGCCGAAGAAGCGCTTCGGCGGGTAGAGCGCGGTCGAGTCGACGCCACCGGACAGGATGCGGCCGGAGGCGGGCGCGGCGAGGTTGTACGCACGGCCCAGACGCGTGATCGAGTCGAGCAGCACGACCACGTCGTGGCCCAGCTCCACCAGGCGCTTGGCGCGCTCGATGGCCAGCTCCGCGACCGTGGTGTGGTCCTCGGCCGGACGGTCGAAGGTCGAGGAGATGACCTCGCCCTTGACCGACCGCTGCATGTCGGTGACCTCTTCCGGACGCTCGTCGACGAGGACGACCATCAGGTGGCACTCGGGGTTGTTGTGCGTGATCGCGTTGGCGACCGCCTGCATGATCATGGTCTTGCCGGTCTTCGGCGGGGCCACGATCAGACCACGCTGGCCCTTACCGATGGGCGAGACGAGGTCGATGATGCGGGTGGTGAGCACGCCGGGGTCGGTCTCCAGGCGGAGCCGGTCCTGCGGGTACAGCGGGGTGAGCTTGTTGAACTCCGGGCGGCCGCGGCCGTGTTCGGGCGCCATGCCGTTGACGGAGTCCAGACGGACCAGCGCGTTGAACTTCTCGCGCCGCTCGCCGTCCTTGGGCTGACGGACCGCGCCGGTGACGTGGTCACCCTTGCGCAGGCCGTTCTTGCGGACCTGGGCGAGGGAGACGTACACGTCGTTCGGACCCGGCAGGTAGCCCGACGTACGGATGAAGGCGTAGTTGTCGAGGATGTCCAGGATGCCCGCGACGGGGATCAGGACGTCGTCCTCGGCGACCTGCGGCTCGGCGATGTCGTCGCGGCCACGGCGGCCACGGCGGTCGCGGTAGCGCCCGCGACGGCCACGGCGCCCGCCGTCGAAGTCGTCCCCGTCCTCGTCGGGCCGCTGGCGGTCCTGACGGCCGCCGCCCTGCTGCTGGCCCTGCTGCTGACGCTGCTGGCCGCCCTGGCCCTGCTGCTGGTCGTCACCCTTGCCGCGGCGGTCGCGGTCCCGGCCGCGCTCGCGGCGGTCGCGGCGGCGGCCCTCGGCGCCGTCACCGGCGGAGGCGCCCTGCTGCTCGGACTCGGAGGACTTGGTCTCGCCCTGCGACTGCGCCTGCTGGGCCGGGGCGGCCGGGGTCTCGGCCTTCGGCTCGCTCTTCGCCTCGGCGGCGACCGTCTCGGGGCTGCCGGCCTCGGCGGTGGCGCGGCGCCGGCGGCGCTCGGCCGGAGCGCCGTCGCCGGCTCCCTGGCCGGGGATCTCGATCTGCTGCGGGGCCGCGGACTGCTCGGGGGCCTTCTCTGCCGTGGGCTCGGCCGGGGCACCGTCGTCGCCGGTGCGGGTCCGGGCGGTGGCCCGGCGCTTCGGCTTGGTCTCGGCGGCGGCCTCGGCCTTGGCCGGGGCACCGCCACCGGCCTGCGCCTCCTTGATGACCTCGATCAGCTGGCTCTTGCGCATGCGCGCGGTGCCCCTGATACCGAGGCCGGATGCGACCTGCTGCAGCTCGGCCAGCACCATGCCCTCGAGGCCGGTACCGCGGCGCCGCCGGGAGCCGGCACCGGTGGCAGGCGCGGAGGCGTCCGTGGCGGGCGCGGCAGCGGTCTCCTCGACACGTGCGCCCATCAGATCGGTGGTGTCGCTCACGAAGGGTCCTTCCCTGGAGCGGACGTCGGCCTGTCTGGCTCGGCGACCGGTTGTGCTGTCCGGCTTCGGCCCCATCTGTGGGGACCGTGCCGGGGCGGTGGTCCGCCAAAGCGGCGGAGGAAATATCTGGTGATTGGCGTTTCCCTGAGCCGTGGCACCCGGTTCTGTGTCACGGGGCTCGGTCACGCCGATTCCGGAGCATGCTCGGCAACCAGCTCAGTGTTCGCGTACGACATACGGCTCACGTACGTGATACGGAACACAGTGCGGCTTGGGAAGCTCCCGGAAGAATGGTTGTCCCGGACGGGGACACGAAGCACCTCGCCATGGCGGGGTCGGGTGCTGACTTGAGGTTAACACTACCGGATCCAACAAACATTCCCCCTCTCGAAATCCGGCGACCGTGTGTCAGGGCGCAAGCGGCAGCACGCTCGCTCCCTGGCTGTCCATCTCCAGCCGGTTGGCGGCCCAGCCCTCGCCCGCCAGATCGGCCACCTTGTCGGCGCTCGCGTCGTCGGCCAGCGCCAGCACCGTGGGTCCCGCTCCGGAGATCACCGCGGGGATGGCGTCGGCCCGCAGCCGCTCCACGAGCGCGGCGCTCTCGGGCATCGCCGGGGAGCGGTATTCCTGGTGGAGACGGTCCTCGGTGGCCGGCAGCAGCAGCTCGGGGCGCCTGGTGAGCGCCTCGACGAGCAGGGCGGCGCGGCCCGCGTTGGTCGCGGCGTCGACGTGCGGCACCATGCGCGGGAGCAGTCCGCGCGCGGTCTCGGTCAGGACCGGCTTTCCGGGCACGAAAACCACCGGAACGATGGAATCTGCGGGGTCCAGGCGGATCGCCCGGGCGGCACCGCGGTCCATCCAGGAGAGGGTGAAACCGCCGAGGAGACAGGCCGCGACGTTGTCCGGGTGGCCCTCGATCTCGGTGGCGAGTTCCAGCAGCGCGGTGTCGTCGAGGCGGCTGTCACCGCCTATGGTCACGGCGCGGGCGGCGACGATGCCGGCGCAGATGGCGGCGGAGGAGGAGCCGAGCCCACGGCCGTGCGGAATGCGGTTGGCGCAGACGATTTCCAGGCCGCGGGGCTGCCCGCCGAGGACGTCGAAGGCGGTACGCAGGGACCGCACGAGCAGGTGGCTCTCGTCCCGCGGAAGCGTTTCGCTGCCCTCGCCGGCGATGTCGATGTGCAGCCCGGAGTCGGCCACCCGGACGACGACGTCGTCGTAGAGCCCCAGCGCGAGGCCGAGGGCGTCGAAGCCCGGGCCGAGGTTGGCGCTGGTGGCGGGGACGCGCACCCGGACGGCGGCGGCGCGGAACGCTGGACCGGCCATCGCTCGATGACTCTCCTTGAGCTGCGTGATGGTCGAACGAATTCGATGCGTACGGAAGACCCGGAGGCCGCATATGCCGCGGCACCGCGGCATATGCGGCGGGCGGGTTCAGTACAGCCTATCGAAGGAAGGTTCTGTGGCGACATAGGGCGCACAGGAGGCGCACGATGCGTGTCGTAAGCCCCCTGTGCCCCCTCTGCCGGTTGCCCTTGTCAGGGTTGTGCCCCGATGAGGGCCGGGCTACGCGGGTCGGAGCCGGGTGGGGCGCGCCGAGCCGCCGGGGATCATGCGAGCCCGAGCCGCTCGGCCGCCGTGGCGGCGTCGACCGGGACGGTGACCGGCTGCGGAGCGCCGGCGACGGCCCAGTCGGGATCCTTGAGCCCATTGCCGGTGACCGTGCACACGATCCGCTGCCCGGGGTCGACCTTGCCCTGCTCGGCGGCCTTCAGCAGACCGGCGACGGACGCCGCGGACGCGGGCTCGACGAACACGCCCTCCTGCGCGGCCAACAGCCGGTAGGCGCGCAGGATCTCACGGTCCGTCACCTCGTCGATGGCGCCGCCCGACTCGTCCCTCGCCGCCAGGGCGTGACTCCAGGACGCGGGGTTGCCGATACGGATCGCGGTGGCGATGGTCGAGGGGTCCTTGACGACCTCTCCGCGCACGATCGGGGCCGAACCGGACGCCTGGAAGCCCCACATGCGCGGGGTCCGGCCGGCGACGCCGTCGGCGGCGTACTCCCGGTAGCCCTTCCAGTAGGCGGTGATGTTGCCGGCGTTGCCGACCGGCAGTACGTGGATGTCGGGGGCGTCGCCGAGCATGTCCACGATCTCGAAGGCCGCCGTCTTCTGACCCTCGATACGCACCGGGTTGACCGAATTGACCAGCGCCACCGGGTAGTTGTCGGACAGCTCCCGCGCGAGGGTGAGGCAGTCGTCGAAGTTGCCGTCGACCTGGAGGATCTTCGCGCCGTGCACCAGGGCCTGCCCCATCTTGCCGAGCGCGATCTTGCCCTGCGGCACCAGCACGGCCGACACCATCCCGGCGCGTACGGCGTAGGCGGCGGCGGAGGCGGAGGTGTTGCCGGTGGAGGCGCAGATGACCGCCTTGGCGCCCTCCTCCTTGGCCTTGCTGATGGCCATGGTCATACCGCGGTCCTTGAAGGACCCGGTGGGGTTGGCACCCTCCACCTTCAGGTGGACCTCACAGCCCGTGCGCTCGGAGAGCACCTGCGCGGGCACGAGCGGCGTGCCGCCCTCACGGAGCGTGACGACCGGCGTGCTGTCCGACACAGGCAGCCGGTCCCGGTACTCCTCGATGATTCCGCGCCACTGGTGGGTCATTGCTGGTTACTCTCCTTCAACCCGCATGATGCTGGCGACACCCCGCACGGTGTCGAGCTTGCGCAGCGCCTCGACGGTCCCGCTGAGCGAGGCGTCGGACGCACGGTGGGTGACGACGACGAGGGAGGCCTCCCCGCCCTCCCGTCGCCCGCCGGCACCCTGATCGACGGCGACCGCGTCGCCGCCTGGATTCCGGCTCTGCTGGCGAACCGTATCGATCGAGACGTCGTGCTCGGCGAACACGGTCGCCACCTGGGCGAGAACACCCGGTTTGTCGGCGACGTCAAGGCTGATGTGGTAGCGCGTGACGACGTCACCCATGGGCGACACCGGCAGAGCGGCGTAGGCGGACTCGCCGGGTCCGGTGGCCCCGCTGAGCCGGTTGCGGCACACGGCCACCAGGTCGCCGAGCACGGCGGAGGCCGTCGGCGCACCGCCCGCCCCGGGCCCGTAGAACATCAGCTGCCCCGCGGCGTCCGACTCCACGAAGACGGCGTTGTACGCACCGCGCACGGAGGCGAGCGGGTGGGTCAGCGGAATCATGGCGGGGTGCACGCGCGCGGTGGCCGAGCCCCCGTCCGCGGCGCGCTCGCAGATGGCGAGCAGCTTGATGGTGCAGCCCATCTCCTTCGCCGAGGCGAAGTCGGCGGCGGTGACCTCGGTCATGCCCTCGCGGTAGACGTCGTCCAGACGCACACGCGTGTGGAAGGCCATCCCGGCGAGGATGGCGGCCTTGGCGGCCGCGTCGAACCCCTCGACGTCGGCGGTGGGGTCGGCCTCCGCGTATCCGAGTGCGGTGGCCTCGTCGAGGGCCTCCTGGTAGCCGGCCCCCGTGGAGTCCATCTTGTCGAGGATGAAGTTCGTCGTCCCGTTGACGATCCCCAGCACCCGGTTGACCTTGTCACCGGCGAGGGACTCGCGCAGCGGCCGGATCAGCGGGATCGCACCGGCGACGGCTGCCTCGTAGTAGAGGTCCTTGCCGTTGTCCTCCGCTGCCGCGTGGAGGGCCGCCCCGTCCTGGGCGAGCAGCGCCTTGTTCGCCGACACGACCGAGGCGCCGTGCTCGAAGGCGGTGGTGATGAGGGTCCGGGCGGGCTCGATGCCCCCGATGACCTCGACGACGACGTCGAGGTCGCCCCGTTTGACGAGGGCGGTGGCATCGGTGGTGACGAGTTCGGCGGGAATGCCCTCCCGCACCTTGGAGGGCCTCCTGACCGCGACCCCCGCCAGCTCGACGGGGGCCCCGATCCGGGCCGCGAGGTCGTCGGCGTGCGTCGTCATGATGCGCGCCACCTCTGAGCCGACAACCCCACAGCCCAGCAGCGCCACCTTCAGCGGACGCGTACGCATCATCCGACCTCGTTTCCTCATCCGGTCTACGGTTGGACCAGTCTCACTCACCGGACGGGACTTTCTTCCCTTTGTCCGAATCGTGAGACATCTATTTCATCTTGTCAGCGGCGGAAGCAGGAGATCTTCCACCGGCCCCGGGGCGCCGCCCGAACCCTCGAAGCCCACCGACGTGATCCCCCCGGCCATCGTCACCCGACATCGAGACGGAGAAGGTCCTCCTCCGTCTCCCGGCGCACGATCACCCGGGCCTCCCCGTCGTTCACGGCGACGACGGGCGGGCGGAGCGCGTGGTTGTAGTTGCTGGCCATGGAACGGCAGTACGCGCCGGTGGCCGGTACGGCGATGAGGTCGCCCGGCGCCAGATCGGCGGGCAGGAAGGCGTCCTTCACCACGATGTCCCCGCTCTCGCAGTGCTTGCCGACGACCCGTGCCGCCATCGGCTCGGCGTCGGAGGTGCGGGAGACCAGGGCGACGCTGTACTCGGCGTCGTACAGCGCGGTGCGGATGTTGTCCGACATGCCGCCGTCGACGGAGACGTAGGTGCGCAGCCCCTCGAGCGGCTTGATCGTGCCGACCTCGTAGAGCGTGAAGGCGGTGGGCCCCACGATGGCGCGCCCGGGCTCGACGGAGATGCGCGGGGTGCGCAGCCGGGAGGCGTCGCACTCGCGGGAGACGATCTCGGTCAGCGCCTTGGCGATCTCGTGCGGCTCCCGGGGATCGTCATCGCTCGTGTACGCGATCCCGAGGCCGCCCCCGAGATCGATCTCGGGCAGCTCGATCCCGTGCTCGTCGCGGATGTCCCTCAGCAGCCCCACCACCCGGTGCGCGGCGACCTCGAACCCGGACATGTCGAAGATCTGCGACCCGATGTGGCTGTGGATGCCGATGACCTCCAGCCCGTCGAGCTGGAGCGCCCGGCGCACCGCCTCGGCGGCCTGGCCGCCCGCCAGCGGGATCCCGAACTTCTGGTCCTCGTGCGCGGTGGCGATGAACTCGTGCGTGTGCGCCTCGACCCCGACGGTGACCCGGATCTGCACCCGCTGCCGCTTGCCGAGGGACGAGGCGATGTGCGCGACCCTCACGATCTCCTGGAAGGAGTCCAGGACGATCCGCCCGACACCGCTTTGGACGGCCTTGGTGATCTCCTCGGTGGACTTGTTGTTCCCGTGGAAGGCGATGCGGTCGGCGGGCATACCGCCGGCGAGCGCGGTGGCGAGCTCGCCCCCGGAGCACACGTCGAGATTGAGCCCCTCCTCGTTCAGCCAGCGCACGACGGCACGGGACAGGAACGCCTTCCCGGCGTAGAACACGTCCGCGTCCGGCCCGAAGGCGGTGCGCCAGGCACGCGCCCGGGCCCGGAAGTCGGCCTCGTCGAGGAAGTAGGCGGGCGTGCCGAACTGCTCGGCAAGCGTCTTCACGTCAACCCCGCCCACCGTGACGACGCCCTGGTCGTCCCGGGCGACGGTCTGCGCCCACACCTTGGGGTCGAGGGCGTTGAGGTCGGCGGGCGGCGCGGAGTAGTGGCCCTCGGGCAGCACGTCGGCGTGGCGGGGCCCGGCGGGATGTGCGGAACGGCTCATGAGGTCTGGGCTCTCTCGGGTCTCAGAGGTAGTCGGGTGCGCTGATGCCGAGCAGGGACAGGCCGCCGGCCAGCACCGCCCCGGCGGCTTCGGCGAGGGCGAGCCGGGCACGGTGGGCGGCCGAGGGTTTCTCGTCGCCGAGCGGGAGCACGGTGTGCTGAAAGGCCAGCAGCCCGTCGGCCACGGCCACGAGCTGCCGCGCGAGCCGGTCGGGAGCGCGGTGGGCCGCCGCCTGGGTGAGGGCGTGGGGGTACTCGGCGAGGGCGCGCGTCAGCGGTGCCACATCGGGTACGTCACCGGGGACCGCGTCGAATCCGAGCCGACCGGCGTTACGGCCGAGGGCACGGGCGCGGGTGTGGGCATAGCGGATGCGGAAGAGCGGATTGCTCTCACGCTGGAGCAGATGATCGGCCGTGATCCGGGGCCGGTCGTGCGGGGCCGGATACAGCAGTGCCCAGCGGGCGGCGTCGGGTCCGAGGGGGGTGGGATCCTCCGGAGCGGGAACCGGCCGCAGGTCGACGGCTTCCCCGGGACGCGCGTGATGGACCTCGGCGCGCCCGCCCTGGGTGGCGATGATCCGTACGAGGGTGTCGGCGACGACCTCGGCACGGATGTCGTAGGGAATGCGCAGGGGGATGACCTGGTCGGCGAGCCTGGCGGTGTGGCCGTAGGGGGTGCTGCCGTCGGCACGGAGGCCGTGCCCCCCGTCGACGATCTCCCGGACGAGCGCGGCGGTGGCGGCGGCCGCTTCGAGATGGATGTTCAGGAAGCCCGGCCCGGTGATCTCGACATCGGCGACCCCGTCGGTGTCCCGCAGACGGGGCCGCAGGATCTCGGCGACCTCCAGGGGCGCCCGCCCGGCGGGACGCGCCAGCTGGAGCGCGATGTTGGTGGCGTAGTCACCACGACCACCGGGCCCCGGAGCAGTGACCACGGCACGCGCAGGCACGGCCACACTCAGTTCCCCGTCCTCCACAGCACGACGCACCGCGCGCAGCACGGTACGGGAGAGCTCGAAGGGGGTCACGGGACAAGGGTAGGGGAGGCAGGGGGTGGGTACGCGAGCCGGTTTGGGCGGGGGTCCGGGATGTGGACGGGGGTGGGGCGGCGGGGCCTGTTGTGGGGGTGCGCTGGGGGTGAGGGGTGGGGCTGAGGGGTGAGGGGTGAGGGGTGAGGGGTGAGGGCTGGGCTGGGGGGTGGGGCTGGGCTGAGGGCTGGGTCTGGGCTGAGAGCTGGAGGGGCCCTGCGGCCGGTGAGGAGACGGGTCAGCTACCGGCGGCCGGACCGAGCTGACCCAGAGATCCAACTTGCCCTACCTGCCCCACGCTGCGGGAACTGTTGTTGCCACTGCTGGTGGCACTGCTGGTGTTGCCACTGCTGGTGGCCCTGCTCGTGGCACTGCTGCTGGCGCCGCTGGTGGCACTGGCACTGCTGTTGCAGGTGATGCCAATGTGGCCAATGAGGCCGTCGAGGCCGCGATGGCCACTGAGCCCAGGGTGGCCATTAAGGCTGCGGTGGTCGTCATGGCCGATATGGCCGCTGACACTGCCACTTCCCGGATTGCCGCTTACCGGATTGCCGCTTACCGGATTGGCGCTTACCGGATTCCCGCCCCCCGGATTGCCGCTTCCCCGATGGCCCCTCCCCCGACCACGACGCTCCATCAGCTCCTTCACGAGCTGTACGAGTTCGGACGGCTCGAAGGGCTTGGCGAGGAACGCGTCGACACCGACATCGAGGCCGCTCTCGACCTCGCGCTGCGTACAGGCGCTGATGATGGCGACGGGCAGGCCACGGGTTCGGGGGTCGGCCCGGAGCCGGGCGGCGGTCCGCAACCCGTCGAGCCGCGGCATGACGACATCAAGGGTGACGACATCGGGCTGCACATGATGGACGACGTCCAGACACTCGGCACCGTCGGCCGCGGTCACGACCTCGAGACCCTCCAGCTCGAGGTTGACCCTGATCAGCTGCCGGATGACCTTGTTGTCGTCCACAACAAGAACCCGGCCGGACGCCCCTGGCACAACTCGAGAGTAGGTCCGCCCAGGCGGCCGCGTCCGCGTTTTCCCGACTTCCACCCCGACCGGGGGACCCACCCTCGACGGGCCCCCGGCAAACCGTTCATGAAGACCCGGAAAGAGCTGGTAGGGTTCTACCCGTCGCCGCGAACACCGCGCGACACGCCCCCGTAGCTCAGGGGATAGAGCAACGGCCTCCGGAGCCGTGTGCGCAGGTTCGAATCCTGCCGGGGGCACCCAGCATGAGGTGCCCAAAGACCCCGTCACCAGCGGAAACGCTGAGGCCGGGGTCTTCGCGTATGTGCAGGCGTGTGCGGCCCGGAGCGGGCGTATGTCGGGGTCTGTGGACGAGGCGTGGACGGGATCTTGAGGCGTCTGCCCAGGTCAGCCCCGACAAACGGCAAGGCCCCGGGACAAGTCCAGGGGCCTGAGGGTCGGTTCATCGGCGGTGCCCCGCAGTAGCCGATCTCGGTCGGCTGATCGTCGCGGTAGAGCACAGTGCAGTGGCCGCGCCCTGAGGGCAGAAAACAGTCCCCAGTAGTACTGCTCGTGTCCTGAAGCTTCAGTCGTCACTGTCGCCTCGGTATCGCGCCGGCTTGCTGGGGGCCTGAACCACATCCTGTCCAAGTCACTAGCCGGCTAGACGTCCTCATCGACTTTGCAACTCTTTCGGTGTTATGGCCTACTAATCACGATGCATGCCAGATGTCATAAGTCAATAGGCTTTCGGTAGGTTTCAAATGAAACCTCTCGCGATCACGTTCGACTGCGGCATCCGGCTCCTCCGCGGGTCGACGGGGAGCCGGTCGCGGCCGAGCGATTACCCAGGTCAGCCCATCTAGCGACGAAGGGGCCTGCGCATGCGCATCGCCGCGTCAGGCCAGGTTGCTCTCCTAAGAGCTGCCTTGGGCGCGGTCACAGCCCGGCGTGCCAGTCCCGCTCCCGATCGCCTGGGTCGAATACGCTGCGAAGACGTCCGACCTGGAGGCCTCGACAACGCGGATGCGCGGGAATGCCGCCCGGTATCGGCTCTTCACGTAGGCCGGGACGGCGCAGCTGCCGGATGCGGAAGGGGTGTGGCATGAGATCCCCGAGCGTGCACCTACGGGAGATCACCGACGACAACCGCGATGCCGTCCGTGCCCTCCGCGTCCGACGTGACCAGAAGCAATTCGTCGCCTCCGTGTCCCACTCCCTCAAGGAGGCGGCGAAGAAACCGGAGGCCAATCCCTGGTACCGCGCCGTGTACCGCGGCGATGAGCCAGTCGGCTTCGTGATGCTGTCGTGGAAACCGCCCGCCGGTCCTTACGAAGGGCGACACTTCCTCTGGCGCCTCCTCGTCGACAAGCGGTACCAGGGGCGAGGGATCGGCCGAGAGGCGCTCACGCAGGTCGCCGCCCTGGTGCGCGCGGACGGCGCCACCGAGCTGCTGACCAGCTACGAGCCCGGCGACGGCGAGCCGTGGCCCTTCTACCAGAAGTTCGGGTTCGAGCCCACCGGGGAGATCGACGACGGCGAGATCGTTCTGCGACTCGCCTTCCCCGCTCGGTGAGCTGTTAGCCCCAGGCCGACTGTGCTATCAGGTGAGCCCCGGCATGAACCCCGACTTGTCGCCAGCATCCCAAAGGGTCTTCATCTCCAGCACACCCAGGTTGAATTGGGAAAAATGACCGTGATACGCGCCCCAGACCCAAAGCGGCTGCGTACTTGTGTTGCCGTACTTGTCCTCGACCGGCCCCACCCCGATGACTGACAGTCCTTCAACAGAGGACTGCCCAAAGACTTTCGCTGCCGCCCGGACGACATCCTGATTCTCGCCATGGACCGTGGCTTCGACTCCGAACAATGCCTGCGAGGCGCCCGAATTGACGAAGATCGTCACGTCCAGATTCTTCCCCTTGCCCAGCACCCGGACGCTCTTGATGGCGGGGTTCAGGCACTTGAGGCGAGCGGTGGCAGAGCCCTTGACACAGCGAGAGCGCGACTTCTTCGTGGAGTGCGGCTTCTTCGCCGGGGACGGCTTCACAGAGGGAGCCCGCGTAGTTGCCACCGCAGTCGGCTTGCTCTTGGGGCTTGCCGCCACAGGGGTACCCGCCTGCCCCGCAGTGCACCCTGCGAGCAGGGTTACCAGCAGCGCCATCGGGGCGAAGCGAAGGAAACGTCGAGACACATTGCACCTTGAGAGTTCATCGTTCACATGATCTTCATGGGTTATATAGGTGTACCCCTCATCTGACCAAGCGTCGGCTCTACCTGGAGCTTCTGGTACCTGCCCAGACCAACCGGGGCGGAGCGGGTGGCACCGGCGGTTCGACCAAACCTCGGCGACCAGATCTCTCTCACACTCCGCCATGGCACGGTCTGAGCTGGATTGCGGATCCGCCAGTCGGGGCCTGGGTGGGGCGCAGCGTGTCTCACTCGTACTCGCGAAGCAGATCCTCGATACGCCGGTTGGCGACGTCCTGCCGCCCGTCGAGGCACTTCGCGTAGCGGGTCAGCAGGACCTCGACGCTGTTGCCGGCTCGCTCGGCCACCTCGGTCGGGTCGACTCCCGCGTTGAGCCACGTCGACAGCGCCGAGTGCCGCAGGTCGTACGGCCGGCTCGCGAGCGGCGAGGAGGCCACGGCTGGCGGAAGCGCGAGGAGACGGGCTTCCTGCCACACGCGGTAGTACGTCGAGGAGGGGACGACCGAGCCCTTCTCGCTGAAGAAGAGCCGTCCGTCGTCCGCCGTGCCGAACGTCGCCAGGTGCTCTCGGAGTGCGGCGACGAGGTGGGGCGGGATCGGCACCCGTCTGACGTCCTCAACGGGCCGGTTCTTCAGCCCGCGGTCGTCGTGGGTCTTCCCGAGTCGGTCCACTGCTTGCCGACCGACGGACGAGTGCGGTGGAGCAGCGCCGATCCCCACCCCTGTTCGGGGAGGTTCAGGTCCGTCTCAACGAGGCCGACCGCTTCAGCCGGCCGGAGACCGCCGAAGTACATGGCGGCGAAGAGACCCACCAGGCGCCGACCACGGGCCCGCCGGTAGCCGCCCACGTAGGAGACGGCTGCCAGGAGATTGCGAGCCTGCTCGGGGTTCGCGACAACGCGAGGGTCGACCTGGTTGGAGACCTTCGGCTTCTGCCAGCGGACGGCCGTGATCGGGTTTTCGCGCAGTTCCCCCAGGTCGACGGCATAGTTCGCTGCGTTGACGAGGGTCCGCCGCTTGCGCCGTACGGTCTCCGCTGCGGCCACCGTTCCGTCCAGCTTGAGTTTCAATGAGTCCAGAACCGCCCTGCCGATCGCTGCGTCGGCAAGGTCAGAAAGCGGCCGCGAAGCCTTGGCCACCCAGTGCAAGGCGTCTGCGACGTCGGTCGGCAACTCGCGATCGTCAGGGCTGGGCAGGACATAGGCCCAGTTGCGAAGTGCCCTCCTCAGCAGCTCGTCAGTCGGCCGCCCCGGACGCTCGTCGAGAAGCGCCACCGTCACGGCGGTCAGTGCTTCGTTGATCCCGTTGCGCGTGTTCGGTGCCGCATGCGGCCATTTCATGGCCAGGTATTTCAAGGCGAACGCGTACCAGGTCATCGAGGGAGCCTTCTCGATCACCGAGTCGGGCAGCCCGGTTACCGTGTCGAACTCTTCCCCTGTATGGGTGGCTCGGAGGAGCTTGGATCGGTAGTGGTCAGCCAGCCCCTTGGTGCGGAACTGTTCGGAGAAGACGTTCCCAGCCACGGTCCACCTGACGTCATAGGACGACTTCTTGGTGTTCCTCTTCCGGACGCCCCAGACCTTTACATCGAGAGACTTCACGCCGCCGCCTCCAGCTGCCGCAACCATGCGCTGAAGTCGCTCCGCCAGACTCGCAGCTCGCCGTTGGGCAACTTGAACGCGGCCGGCCCCAGCCCCAGCTCGCGCCACCGGTAGAAGGTCCGCCGAGAGACACCACCCAGCTCATCGAGGACCTGACTCACGGTCATCAACTCGTCGCGTCGGCTGTCCACGTGGGCTCTCCTTCCGTTCCAGGAGCGGGTTCGAGGGATGCGGCAAGCCAGGCTTCAGCGGAGGACAGACCGGTTCCGGCGAAGACCCAGTGGGCGAGGACGAGCGTCGTTTCGCCGTCCTGCGCGGTGGGGGGGCTCGTCTGAGCGCGGCGCCAGTCGGCGCGCGCGTCGCGGAGGGCGCCGAGGGTGGTGGAGTAGCGGCGGGACTTGGTGGAGAAGTGGCCGCGGAAGCCGAGCATGTGGGCCGAGGCCCTGAGTCGGAGGTCTGCCAGCTCGGGTAGTGCGCCGAGGTTCCAGGCGGTGCGGATCATCCGCCGGGCGTGGTCGGTGATCTGGGCTTGTGCCAGCTCGGCGAGGAAGCGGATCGGCCGGTCGAGGGTGCCGGTCGCTGCCTCTGCTCCCTTCGTGGCGTACTTGGCGATGTAGGCCGCTACGGCCCGCTCGGTCAGCTCCTGGCCGTCGTCGAAGTGCGCCGAGCGGATCGTCCGGACATCCAGCTGACGGCCGAAGGCGAAGGTGTGCGCACGGCCGTCGATCACCGGACCGTCGACCCACGCGGCGGCGGTAGCGGCCCGGATGGCGTCGGTCAGCAGCTCGGCCGTGGCCCAGGACGGGGGCGAGGAGTCGCCTCCTTCGGGCCCGTCGAGGCGGATCACGGCGTGGAAGTGGACGGCGCCTCGCTTCTGGTACTCGGCGACCTTCGCGAAGGAGAGCCGGGCGTGGTCCCGGAACGTGCGTTGTGTGAGTCCGGCGCGCTTGGCGACCTCCCGGCGGAGGTAGATCGAGAAGCGCCGCCACAGGGCTCCGGCGTGGGCGTTCCACAGCACGGCCGCCTCGTAGTCGTACGTGTCCGGCTCCAGGGGCATGCCGAGCCCAGGGTCATCCTCCTCGTGACGGATGCCGCAGCGGCAGGCCCGGCCGCTGGAGGGGCGGTTGTGGACGGGGCCGAAGCTGGGGGCGGTGAAGGTGGCGAAGACGCGCGGGTGTGTGGCGACCTGTTCGGGGGTGCCTTTGCCGCCGCGGAGTCCGGCGTTTGATCAGGTGGTAGGTGTCGCGGCGGTAGGTCTCGGCGCAGGCCGCGCAGCGGGTGGCGCGGCGGTTGTTGCAGCGGACGAGGAGCTGACCGGCGGGGAGCGTGGTCGAGTCAAGGTGGTGCAGGACGCCGCCGATCTCTCCGGTCGTCTGGTTGACCTCGTATTCGGTGCGGTGGCCGTCGAGGCGTACGGGGCGGGTGCAGCCGCCCAGGCCGGACAGTTGGCGGGCCAGCTCGGGCATGGTGCCGAGCGAGGCCAGCATGGTGAGTTCCGCCAGCGGGGGCGGGGTGTGCCGGGGGATGATGGTGTTCCTTTCGGCCGTTGCTGCGGTTGGAAGGGATGGCCCCGGGGCGGCGGGATGCTTGGCGGCGTTTGCCGCCCCGGTGGCCGGTCAGTGCTTGTGCGCGTTGCTGATGAGGGAGCGCAGGACCACGGCGGCGATGGCCACGGACACGGCCGAGATGGCGACGGCCGCCAGGAGCGCGGTGAGGACGACGCCGACGACGACCACAGCGCCGACCACGCCGACTCCGAGCCCTACGAAGGGGGCGACCGGACGGCCGGCGGACGGGGCCGGGGCTTGGTCCTGGCGGATGGCCAGGTGAGTGGTGACGCTGGTGGGCAGGGGCGCGGGGTCGGGGAGCTTGGGACGGAACACGTCGGGGACTCCTTGTCAGTCGTGGGTGCCGTTGACGACTCCGACACCGCCGCGGGTGCCGGACTCAATGACGGGGGCGAGGAAGGTGTGCGAGAGCCAGAAGCGCCTCACCGCTCACGGTGTCCTTGGCGATCTCACCGGTCTGCCGATCGCGCACCTTCGGCGAGGGCGCTTCGGTGAGCAGGATCGTGGCGGTCGAGGCGTCAACGCGGATTACACGCACAGAGATCTCTCCTTCTGAGTGGATCAACCCGCCACCTGACAGGTTGACTTAGCAAGTTCGAAGCTAAGGATGCCAGGTTGACTTGTCAAGTGAGAAGTGGGGCCAACTCACCCGGTAGGCCTAGTCAGTTGAGGCGATAGGTGTCCTCAAGCTCCTGCCGATCGGCAGGAAGCAGCACGTCAGAGACCTGCAACGCTCGCCCTGAAGCGTCACACGCCACAACCAGCACGCTCAGAACGGGAAGACCGTCCGGTAGCGCCAAATGCGCGGCCTCATCGTCCTCGGGCAGTCGAGCCGAGACGCGCTCCGTGACGTGGTCGAAGCGAACCTTCTTCCGCGCTTCCAAGTGCTCCCTCATACCGCCGTTCAGGGGCTCGGGGACGCCCAGGTCGGTGCCCTCGGCCATGCCGGCGGGGAAGTAGGAGGAGACCAGCTCGACCGGTTCGCCACCCTCCTCCACGAGGAAACGACGCATCAGAACCTCGGCCCGCTTCGGGAGTCCGAGGGCCGACGCGACGCGAGCCGGAACGGGCACGCGCTCGACCTGAACCAGACGCCCGGAGGCTTGCGACTCGTCACGCTCCAGAGCCTCACGGCCCCGCTGGTCCTTCTGCTCGACGACTTCCGGACGGCCGCGGACCATCGTGCCGTACCCCTGCCGGGACTCCAGCCATCCGTCCCGCTTCAGCAGTTCCAGGGCTCGGACGACAGTGGGACGGGACATCCCGAACGACTGCACCAACTGGTTCTCACTCGGAACCCGGGTCCCCGGCGGGTAGGTACCGTCCTCGATGCGGCGCTGGAGCGTCTGCGCGAGGCGCACGTACTTCGGTGCCGCCACTTCATACGCCATGGGCGCCGCCTGTCGGTATTGGCCAAGTCAACTGGTCAACCAGACTAGCGACATTTCCACTGTGGCAGTAGAAGCGGGGGTGCATCCCCTCACTGCGGCCAGGCATCGGCCAGGGCGAAGGAGACCATCGTTCCGCCGAGGCGACTGGGGCCGGCGTGCCAGGAGTCGGCGATGGAG
Organism: Streptomyces sp. NPDC047079; assembly: GCF_040643755.1. NCBI lineage: Bacteria > Bacillati > Actinomycetota > Actinomycetes > Kitasatosporales > Streptomycetaceae > Streptomyces > Streptomyces sp. NPDC047079. Next base: position 593 of record NZ_JBEYUZ010000022.1, on the reverse strand, counting down.
TCGACCAGGAGCAGCCCCCGCCCGTGCGCGTCGTTCGCCTCCGGGTGCCGCATGCGTACGTTGGCGGGGAACCCCGGGTTGTGTACCTCCACCCGCAGCGAGGTCCCCTCTCGGTACCACTCCACACGCACCAACCACGGCTCATCCGACCGACCGTAGAGGACGGCGTTGGTCACGAGTTCCGAGATCATCAATGTGCAGTCGTCGACCGAGCAGATCGGGTTATGCGGGGCGATGAACCTTCGGAACCAGCGCCGGGCGCGAGGCACCGATTCCGGGGCCGGATGCAGGGTCATTGCCCCGAGCCGCGTTGAGCCGGGACCGAAGTAGCGATCGATTGCGAAGGTCATCCGTGCACTCACTCCTTGCCGCTGCCGTCACAGTCGAGGCAGCGCCGCTTCGCCGTGGCACGGGGCCGGTCGTTGGCAACGGAGAGCGCCAGCGCCGTACGGGAGCCGACGCTCTTCCAACCACGTCCCCGGCATCCTCGGCAAGCTAAGAAGTCATCTCATTTGGCTCGTTCGGTAGTCTGCGGGTGTGGGGATCGTAGAGCGGCTGGTGCCGGATGAGCTGTGGGAGTTGTTCCAGCGGGT
>NZ_JBEYUZ010000021.1:0-96554 GCF_040643755.1 Streptomyces sp. NPDC047079 | reverse complement strand
CGCAGGGTGCATTCGGCGTCCGTCATCGGCCGCGCCCAGTCGTAGGCCTCCTCGAACAGCTTCTCGCCGGGGCCGCGGACGTGGAAGCGCGGCAGATCCTTCAGCAGCGGGTGCCCATCGGGGGCCTCGCACGGGGCGCAGTCCACCGGGTCCTTGCCCAAGCTGCCGGGGTTGTGCTCGGAGTGCCGCTTCCCCGCCTCGTCGGGCTCGGAGGCGCGGGTCGGCGGGTGCAGCGCGGTCATCAGCTCCAGGCCGGTCACAGCGGTCGAGCCGCGTGGCGTCATCACCCGGGACGCGTACACGCCCAGCAGCCGGGCGAGTTCGGCCGGCGGAAGCTGCGCGGCGTTGCCCCAGTGACGGGAGTCAAGCGCGTGCCAGGACGGGATGCACAGCTGCACACAGGTACGCTCCGAGCCCTGGGCCGGGCGGTAGATCCTCGCCCACGGCCCGAACCCACGCTTCGTCAGCTCCCAGTCGGCGCGCGCCAGCTGCTTGATGACCTTGTGGCCCTCCGGGATACGCCCGGCGAGCCGCTCCTCATCCGTGAGGATCACGGGGAGGCCGTAGCGCTGCAGCGCGGCCTCGGTGAGCACGAGCAGCGGGTCGGCGTCCTTGCCCGGGCCGGACAGCTTCGGCTGCCCCAGCTTCGCCTCCTTCAGCGTCCACTCCACCAGGGACGGGAGAGACTTGGCGGGCACGTCCAAGACCAAGCCGCCGGTGCAGTACGCCACCACCTGCCCGTCGGCATCGACGTCGACGACCGCGAGCGGTCCGTTCTCAAAGCGCGGATCGGCGCCGCCCGCCCCGGTTCCGGCCGGGGCCGCCTTCCGCGCACCAGGGCGGCGCGACGCCGACGTGCTCCTGGCGGTACGCGCCGGACGCGGCGCGGCCTTCGCCGCGGCAGGATCGAGGGCGGTCTCGGTGTTCTCCTCTGCAGTCATGGCCGCAGCCTCGGCGGCCGGGCCTATGGACAAAGTCCCCGCTTCCGCCGGAGCGGCCGTGCCGGTGAACGGGGCAGGCACCGCTACCGTGGCGGCCGGCTCCTCCCTCGCGCTGGGCGCGGGGTAGAGCTGCGTGAGTTGCTTGAGCAGCCGCGCGTACGCCTCACGTTCCGGGCCGCGCGGCTCGGTCGGTTTCTTGGCCGACTCCCACCCAGACACTGTGGCCCGGCGCACCTTCAGTGCGGCGGCCACCTCGTCCAGCGTCAGGCCGTGCGCCTGACGCAGTCGCTTGCGCTCCTGCGCCGGCGGCAGCGGTGAGCGGGATGCGACCAGCGCGTCGACCGCGTCGAACAACCCGGACATGAAACACCTCCTGACCGTCACACTACCCCATGAACCGCACGAATTACGCACGCTGACCGTACGGTTGCCGTACGAGTGGCGTACGAAGTGCCACCGGTGGACGTCGATGCTGGAGTCCTGCCCTGTGTCCTTGTCTCGCCGACTCTGACCGGCGCTCTCGCCTACCATCGCTGTGTTTGCCCGTTCAGGGGGCCCCGGAGCACCACTGGGGGACAACAAGTGCCACCTCGCACCCGCGCTAAGGTCGTCGCCATAGCCACAGGCGCTGCGGCCGCAATCGTCGCCCTACTTCCCGTTCGCTTCACCAGCGAGGTGGATGGTGTCACCCGTTCATGTGGGTCGGCGGTCTCTGCGGCTTCTCACCGATGACCTGGGTGCCAGGACGCCGCTCCGCCCTACCCGATCTCCGCCGTCGTCATTGCTGCCGCTGGCGCGATCATTGCTGTGAGCATGCCGAACAAAAATCGGTGACCTTACTGCGGTCAAGCTTCAGGGACCGCGCAGCAGGCACGGCCCGGTGGCTGGGTCCGGGGCGTTCCTGCCCGGAGCGGCAGCAGACGAGCATCAGGGGGAAGGGTGCCGGCAGGGGCGTTGCGGACAGTGCCGTTAGCCGGGGAGCTGACCCCGTCGCTGATCGACCGGGTGGCGGCCCGCTACGATCTGGCCGCCGGGAGCGTGCTGGGGCTGTGGACGTGCCGCAACTCACCCCGCCCGGCGAGACGGTGGCGGGGCGCGGGCCGATGCGGAGGTCCTACTCAGGACTACCGCGACCTGATCCAGACCGCCCGCCAGCTGCTCGGCGCGCCTTGGACTTCCTGGAAATCCGGCCCTGCCGCCAGGGCTGACCAAGACGTGCCCGACGGACGGTCAGCGCCCGTTTCTGATGTGCCATGTCAATGTCGATCGGCTGCTCCAGGCTCAGTCCGGACACACGGCGTGGGGCCGCTGATCCGGCATATACACCGAGCGTTCATGTGCGGTGATGTCGCGGCCAATGGCGCGGCAGATCTTGCTGATCGCTGTGGTGGGTGTGGATCGGTTCACGTTCCACCGGCGTACGGTCTGGTCTGTGCTGCCGGTGACCAGGGTGCGGCCGTCCGGACTGAACGCCACCGAGAACACAGCACCGGTGTGTCCGACGAGCGTGACCCGTGTGACGCCGGTGACCGAGTCCCACAGCCGCACGGTGTTGTCGTCGCTGCCGGTGGCCAGGGTGCGGCCGTCCGGACTGAACGCCAACGCGCCGGTCACGTCGGTGTGGCCAGTCAGGCTTCTGCGGCTGCGGCCGGTGGCTGTGTCCCAAAGTCGCACGGTGCGATCCTCGCTGCCGGTGGCCAGGGTGCGACCGTCCGGACTGAACGCCACCAAGAACACAGCGCCGGTGTGTCCCACGAGCGTGACCCGTGTGACGCCGGTGACCGAGTCCCACAGCCGCACGATGTTGTCGTCGCTGCCGGTGGCCAGGGTGCGGCCGTCCGGACTGAACGCCACCGAGAACACAGCACCGTGGTATCCGGGAAAGTTCTTGCGCCTACGACCGGTGGCGGCATCCCACAGTTCCACTCCGCGGGCAGTACTGACGGTGGCCAAGGTGCGCCCGTCCGGACTGAAGGCCAACCTTCTGGCGTCAGCGCTGTATCCGGCCAAGCTCCTGCGGTACTGGCCGGTGGCCGCGTCCCACAGTTTCACCCCGCCGTCGACCAGGTTTCCGGTGGCCAGGGTGCGCCCGTCCGGGCTGAACGCCAAGGAGGGCCTGGTGTCGTCGGCGGACCCGGGTAAGTCTGTGCGGAGACGGCCGTTGATCATATTCCACAAGTGCACTGCTGGATCGCCGATGCTCCCGGTGGCCATTGTTCGGCCGTCCGGGCTGAACGCCACCGAGGCGGTTTTCTTGAGGGGATCGGAGAAGGCGATCCGGGGCTGGTCGGCTACCACGTCCCACAGTCGCACGCTGCGATCCTCGGCCCCGGTGGCCAGGGTGCGCCCGTCCGGGCTGAACACCAACGCGCGGACTGGGCCGGTGTGTCCGGGAAGGCTCCTTCGGAGACGGCCGGTGTCCGTCTCCCACAGCCGGACAGTGTCGTCGCCGATCCTGGCGGTGGCCAGGGAGCGGCCGTCCGGACCGAACACCATCGAGACGACCGGGGCGGTGTACCCAGCAAGGTTCCTGCGAAGACGGCCGGTCCTTGTGTCCCACAGTTTCACCCCGCTGTCGGAACTGGTGGCCAAGGTGCGGCCGTCCGGGCTGAACGCTGACGCGACGACTGGGGTGTGGTGTCCGGGCAGACTTCGCCGGAGACGTCCGGTGGCTGCGTCCCACAGCTCCGCTGCACCGTCGAAGCCGCCGGTGGCCAGAGTGCGCCCGTCCGGACCGAATGCCAACGAGCTCACATCATTGGTCTGCTCGGCCAGCCATGCACGGATGCGCCCGGTGGTGGTGTCCCATAACTCCACCTTCTGTCCGCCGCAGCTGATGGCCAGAGTGTGTCCGTCCCGGCTGAAGGCCATGGGACCTGCCTCAATGATCTGCTTGGCCAGCCGTTTGCGGGTTCGGCCAGTGCTGGTGTCCCGCAGTTCCACTGCGTCGGGGCCTACGACGGCCATGGTGCGGCCGTCCGGAGCGAAGACCGCCGCGAAATGGGCGTCGTCTCCGGGCAGTTTCTTGCGGATGCGGCCGGTGCGGGTGTCCCACAGCCGCACCGCGCCGTCGTTGCCGCCGGTGGCCAGGGTTCGGCCGTCCGGCTTGAACGCAAGCGTGACCACAGAGCCAGGGTGTCCGGTGAGTCTGTGTCGGAGAGGTACAGCGGCGGCGGCGTAGAGGCTTTCCGTGGCCTGGGAAGTCGGGCTGGTCCTGTAGGCCTGTACGGCCAGCAGCGAGGCGAGGTCGGAATCGGTGCCGAGGAGGGCGGCGGACTGCGCGGCGAGTTGCCGGGACAGGGCGACCTTCCGGGCAGAATCGGCAGCCTGTCGCTGCTGGTCGCTGGTCCGGCTTTGCTGCCAGGCAATCACACTCGCGCCGAGTCCGAGGACGAGCAGGGCGGTAAAGGCGGCAAGGAGGGTGCGCAGACGTCGGGTGGTACGCGCCGCTGCGTGCTCTTCCTGATCACGTGCAGTCGTGCTGGCAGTGAGGAAATCATGCTCCAGAGCGGTCAGATCTTCAGCAGGGGCGCTGCTGAAGCGTTCCTCGGCGGTGACGAGACGGCTTCCCCGGTACAGAGCCCCCGGATCACGGCCCAGTTCCTCCCAGGTGCGGGCGGCCTCAGTCAGTTTGCGGTGACTGCGCAGGTGTTCACGGTCTTCGTCGATCCATGCGCGCAGGCGGGGCCATGCGGTCAGCAGAGCCTCATGAGCCAGTTCAACGGTGTCGCCGTCGAGGGTGAGCAGTCGCGCCTGGGCCAGAGCCTCCAGCGCCTCGGCGGTCTCCTGCCGACCAGAGGCCTCAAGCTCTTCCCGGTCGGCGGGCCTGCGGGTATCGGGGGTGCCCTCGCCGGGGGCGACCAGGCGCAGCAGCAGGCGGCGAGCCGCGGCCGCCTGTCCTTCGGTGAACCGGCGATAGACATCCTCGGCGGTCTTGGCGACCGCGCCCTCCACGCCTCCGGCCGCCTCGTAGCCGGCCAAGGTCATCGTCTTGCCGCGGCGACGGCGCCAGGTCTCCAGCAGTACGTGCGACAGCAGTGGCAACCCGCCCGGGGCCCCGGCGACCTCCGCGACCAGGCGGGAGGTCAGAGCGCGCTCAACGGTCAGGCCATCGGCTGCGGCCGGTTTGACGATGGCGGATCGCAGCTCCGCCGGACTCATCGGGCCGACCAGCAGGTTGGCCTCGCGCAGCGCGTCGGCCAGGCCGCGGTATTCAGCGCAGCGCCCGTAGAAGTCGGCCCGCACCGCGATGAGAACCCGTAATCGGCTCTCGGGTCGGCAGGCGGCCAGCAGCAGGTCGAGGAAGCGGGCGCGAGCGGCCGGATCGCGGCAAAGGGTGAAGATCTCCTCAAACTGGTCGACGATCACGAACGTGTCGGCTCCGGCACCGCCAGCGCTGATGCCGGTGGGTTCGAAAACCCGGCCGTGGGTGTGGGCCGGGCGTACCCCGGGAGTGAGGATGCGGATGGCGGCCGGGCGGAGACCCGCGTCCTGGGTGTGCTGGAGGGCTGGGATGAGGCCAGCGCGCAGCAGGGAGGACTTGCCGCTGCCGGACGGTCCGAACATCGCGGCGAACCGGCGGCGGCGCAGCAGCTCCAGCAGGTCGGCGGTGAGTCGATCGCGGCCGAAGAACCGGCCCTCGTCGCCGGTCTCGAACCGCGCCAACCCCCGGTACGGCGATACCCGGCCCTCCTCCGCATCCGCCGAACCGGCGGATGCGACCTCTTCCACCGCTTGCTTCCAGCGCGCCTCCCAATCCGCCGGATCGCCCCCGCACGCCGCTACATAGGCCAGGACAACCGGCAGCGTCGGCAACTGCTCGCCGGAGGCCGCCTGCGACAACGTCGTCACCGAATACCCCGCCCGCTGGGTCAACACGCGGTAGGTCATCCCGCCCGCCTCGGTGCGTAGCTTGCGCAACTCAAACGCGAATCGCTGCACCGGACCCGCCCCCGGATCGACTGGAACCTCACGACGCCCCGCCACACCCTCACCCCCTCCGAGGCCGCCTGCGCTCCGGCCCGTCAACCTACACACCCCGCCACCCGGCCGGAAGATCACGCCCGGCCATTGTTCGGCCGCCACAACAGCCCTGCCGAACAATGCGGCAGCCACTCAAATCGGTGATGCGAGCGGTGAGGGGGGACTGCTACGGGGGGAACGCCGTGCGGGTTGCCCGGTATCCCTCACAGCAAAAGCAAGTCAGCTCCAAACGAAGGCCACGACCCGCACCATGCGGGGTTGGCATAGCCACTCGAGAAGGAGAGAACCATGCTCGCCAAGATCGAAGCTTTGGGCACCGCCCTGCTGGAACGCGTTGTACCGAGCGTCACCGCGGACGCCGCGGCGGCCCCCGGCTGGTACCACTACGCCCAGTGCTGGCAATGCAACAACGGCCCGTGGGGTCACTTCGGCTACAACGCGCCCTGCGAGGCGTACTGGAACGGCTCCAAGTTCACGCGTGGCATCTGCGGCTGAGCCGTCGGCGGGCCCCACGTGAACACCGCCCCCGCCACCGGAGCTTCTGGTGGCGGGGGCACCCCCCCGGCCCGTGGGCCGTCGGATCCGCTGCCGAAGGGAACGGAATTGTCCTCATTGGAGATCGCGGCACGGAGCCTCATCGGTACGGTCTTCCTGATCTCGTCCCTGAGCAAAGCGCGCAGCCGGGAGGCATACCAGCATTTCGCGCACTCCTTGGCTCGGATGCGCGTAGTCCCCCTGGCACTGGAAGGACTCACCACTCGGGCTGTCGTGATCGCGGAGTTCGCGGTGTGGGCGCTCCTGGCCGTGCCGACAGCCCAAGCCGGGAGACTGGGACAGCTCTTGGCGACGTGGCTGCTCGCTGTGTTCACCGTCGGAATCGCACAGACCATGCGACGTCGCTCCGCTGTGGCATGCCGCTGCTTCGGCGCCTCCGCCACACCTTTGGGTGTCCGGCACCTCGCGCGCAACGCCCTGTTGGCAACGGTGGCGCTCAGTTGCCTCCTGGCGCCGGTCTCGGGCTCGGCCAGTGCCGGTGAGGGAGCGGTGGCGGCCGTCGCGGGTCTGGCCATGGGCCTGGTGACGGCAGCTCTCGATGAGATCTTCGCGCTCTTCCGGCCCCTCTCGGACGTTGACGCGTCCGGCTCTTCCGCTCACTTCCCGACCGAATCCCAGGAGTCCTGATGTACGTTCTGACGGCCGCCCTCCTGCTGGTGGCGGCGCTCTGTCTGCTCAACCTGTTGCTGACCATCGGAGTGATCAAGCGCCTTCGCGAGCACGCCGAGATCATCGCTCCCATCCGGCAGCAGGCCGGCATCCGAACAGGGGACGAGGTGGGCGACTTCAGCGTGCTCGGCGTGGATGGAGAGCGGCTGGACCGCGCATCCCTGACCCACGACAGCGTCGTCGCCTTCTTCGCGCCCGACTGCCGGGCGTGCGAGGCACTGCTCCCGGACTTCATCCGCTGGGCGGAAGCCGACGAGAACGGCAGGAACCGCAGGATGGCGGTCGTGATCGGCGACGCATCGGCGTGCAGTGAACTGGTGGCGATGCTCCGCCCCGTGGCCCACGTCGTCGTCGAGGAGCCGTTGGGCACGGTCAGCACCGCCTTCCGTACGTCCGCCACACCCACGGTGCTACGGGTCGGCACCATCCGTGGCCGAACCGTGGTGACGTCCGACCGAGTGCTGGCCATGCCCGCCGAAGCCGCCGTATGACCGGGGGTGACCGTATGCGCGCACGGTCGTGGAGGCAGGCCTGCCCGACGGTCCGAGCCGGGCTTTCCCGGACGGTACGCCTAGTGGCAGGGGCATCGCTTCTGGTGTGCAAGACGGCACCCTGGCATCTGTCTGCCTTCGCCATGGCAACGCTCTGCCGTGGGGCGCTCCCCCTGGGCTCCGCGTGGTTGATGAAGATTCTGCTGGACGACCTCGTAAGAGGAGCCGGGCTGTCCGTCCTGGCAGGACTGGCGACCGCCCTGGCCGCGGTCGGCATCGCGACGGCGGTCGTCCCGCTCTTGGCGCAGTATCTGCATGCCGAACTGGACCGCCGGACGGGGGTGGCGGCCATGGACCGGTTGTTCGCAGCCGTGAACCGGTTCGTCGGTATCACTCGTTTCGAGGACCCGCGGTTCCTCGACGAACTCAGGCTCGCTCAGGCGGCGAGCCGAAGCGCCCCGATCCAGATCGTCAGCGGGGGCCTCGACATCGTCGGTCAAGTACTTCCGATCTTCGGCTTCGCGGGTTCGCTCTTCGTGCTCAACCCGGTCATGGCCCTGATCGTCCTCGGGGCCGCCATACCGACGGTGATTGCCGAAGGGCTGCTCGCGCGCCGGCGGGCGCAGCTCGTCATGCACGTCAGCCCGATCGAACGCAAGGAGTTCTTCTACAGCCAACTGTTGAGCACGGCCGAGGGCGCGAAGGAGGTGCGGATCTTCGGCCTGGGGGGGTTCTTCAGGACCTCGATGCGGCGCGAGCGCCTTGCCAACAACGCGGCCCGCAGGAGTATGGACCGCCGAGAACTGTCCGTGCAGTTCTGCCTGGAGAACCTGGCCGCGGCGGTCTCGGGCGCCGGCCTGCTGTGGGCGGTGGTCGCCGCACGTCAGGGCAGCCTGTCGGTCGGCGGGATCGCGTTGTTCGCCGCCGCCGTCACGGCGGTCCAGGGCGCCCTCGCCGCGCTGGCCACACAGACGGCGGCGACAGCCCAGGCCCTGCTCCTCTTCGACCGCTACCGGGCGGTTACGGTTCTGGGATCCGACCTGCCCGTGTCCGACCGGCCCAGGCCGCTGCCTTCCTTGCGGCGTGGAATCGAGTTCCGCGACGTCTGGTTCCGGTACGCCGACCAGTTGCCGTGGGTGCTGCGCGGGGTAAACCTCTTCCTCCCACACGGGCAGGCTCTGGCTCTGGTCGGACTCAACGGCGCGGGCAAGTCGACCTTGGTGAAACTGCTGTGCCGGCTCTACGACCCGACTCGGGGCGCGGTCCTGTGGGACGGGGTCGACATCCGGGAGATCGACCCGGCCGAACTGCGGTCCCGGATCGGCGTGGTCTTCCAGGACTCCCTGCACTACGACCTCACCGCTGCCGAGAACATCGGACTGGGTGACCTTGACGCGCTGACCGACCAGTCACGTATCCAGGAAGCAGCTCGCGGTGCGGGGATCCACGCCTGTTTGGCCGCACTGCCGCAGGGTTACGACACGCTGCTCTCACGGAAGTTCGTGATGACGCCGGAGGAGTCCGATCCTGCCGTCGGAGTGCTCCTGTCCGGGGGGCAGCAGCAGCGGCTCGCCCTGGCCCGCGCACTGATGCGTCAGGAACGGGAACTGATGATCCTCGACGAGCCGTCCTCCGGCCTCGACGCAGAGGCCGAACACGAGATCCATGCCTCCCTGCGGCGCTTCCGCTCCGGAAAGACCAGCGTTCTGATCTCCCATCGGCTCGGGGCGGTGCGGGAGGCGGACGTCATCGTTGTCCTGCGGGACGGCAGGATCGTGGAACAAGGTGACCACGACGAGCTGTTGGCGGCCGACGGGACGTACGCCGGGCTGTTCACCCTGCAGGCCAAGGACTACCAGGACCAGCCATTGGACACCACGCCCGGTGTCTCTGACGTGGCGGTACCCCGGTGACGCCGCGCCCGGCCCACGCGGGTCGCCACCTTTCCTTGGAATCCTTCGAACCGGCGGCCGGGGAGATGCCGACCCGGGAAGAGCTCGAAACACTTGTGGCCTCATGGCCTTCCCACAAGGTGACGCCATCGCATGGAACCCGGCCGGGGCGCCTCACCGACTTTCTTGCCCACCTGCTCGGGCGCCACCTGGTGCTGGTCACCGTGCGGGGCAGAAGCATGGAACCCACCTACTACAACCGGGACCAAGTCCTGGTTGTACGGGGAACCACGGCCCTCCGCAACCGGGTGATCGTGGTCGCCGACCCGCGTGAGGACGAGGGTTTTCTCATCAAGCGGGTACTCGCCACTCCTGGCGATCCCGTACCGAGAGACCGCGTCGCGGCCCTGTCCCACGTCCAGGAGCAGCAAGTGCCCTCAGGAAAACTCGTCCTCCTCGGGGACAACCCTGATCAGAGCCTGGATTCCCGGCAGATCGGCTACTTCTCCGACTCAAGCGTGCTCGGCAGCGTGCTGCTGCGCGTATTCCGCCACCCCCGCCGGGCCGGGGTCGACCGGGGATGAGCCCACGGCTTCCCGCCGCGCGGCACCCGCACGGGGCTCGCCTCCGCCGCCCCCACTACCTTCTTGGTGACCCCGCCATGGGGCGGCCGGCCTCCGGGTCCGGCATGACTGCGCGGGACGACCGGGTGGGGACGACCGGGTGGGGACGACCGGAGGACGCACGTGATCGACGTCGGCGGGATGGGTGCTTCCTCGGCCTGGACGTCGGCAAGGGGGGACACCGCGCCACCGCCGTCACCCCTGCCGGGAAGAAGGCACTCGACACCGTGCTCGTCGTGGTCGACCAGCCGGCCTCCCATGGGGCCTGCCGCCGGCGGTGGCCAGGGACACGGGCTGCCCGGTTGCCACGTACGCGTACCGGTCAGCGAGGCGCTCGCCGATTCGAGACCGCTGCGCTCCTGCTGGACGGGGTGTCGGACGGCGGGCCGAGCACCCCACCGTGGCCGGCGTGCTCGGCGTCGCAAGGCCCGGGCAGGGCAAGTCGGGGCAAGTGCCCTGCAAGGGGGCTCAGAAGACTGGGCCAGGGTGGAGGCCGACCGGTGGATCGCGTTCAAGTCGCACTATGGCAAGGACTCCCCACTGGTTCCGGCACACGCACGCGACCGCGCTGCTTCTGGCCGGGGTGCCGGAACACGTGGTCCAGCGGCGCCTGGGGCACCGGGACATCCACACGCTGATGACCACCTACGCCCATGTCACCGAGGACACCGCGATGCGGGCCGCCGCCGACTGGAAGGCGCTGGTGACCCGATGGGGAGCAACAGCATGAGCGAGAGCGAGCTCTTCACGGCCCGGCGCACGGCCAAGTCGGATCCGGCGCTGGGTCGGCAGGCCCTGTTCAGCGCGGAGATCAACCAGCGGCTCGCGGCGGAACTGCCGTCGGAGGTACGGGCGACCTTGCACTTCACCCGGGCGACGATGCCGGCGCACTGGCTGGAGGCGGTCCTGCAGAAAATCGTAAGAAGTCCATCGGAGAGTGCAAGAAGGTCTGGGGCGACTACACGGGCAGCGGGCTGGAGTGCGACGAGTACCCCTTCGCCTCCACCAAGGAAGGATCCACCAAGGGTGACAACCGCTTCTCCGTCCGGCTGATCGATGGCAAGGACAACCGCAAAGGCGGGGAGCGCCTCAACCAGGTGTACACCCTGAACCGCATCCTGGACGGCGACCCCTTCTACGTGAAGATCACCGACTAGCAGAAAAGGCCCTGGCCCCCATGGTTCTTCTCGCCGAGCACAACGTCACCGCTACTCCCGGACGGCGCGTGCTGGAGGTCTACGACGCGGACGCCTACCTCGGCGACGAAGCCGCCCTGGACGCCGCAGAGGTACAGGTGGTCGCCGGCAACGGCTACCACCTGTACCTCCTCAGCCTCCAACCCGACATCCCCGTCCAGATCACCATCCGCATCTGGGACACCCCGCCCACCCCGCCAACCGACGCCGAAGGCCACATCACCGTCAGTCTCGAATCCGAGACCGGCATCCTCGTCATCGGACAACTCGACCGCGGCCCCGCCGACGAGATCACCCTGCCCCGCCCCGGCGTCTACGAAGGCCACGCGTGGTGGACCAACCGCCAAGCCGCCGCCGACTACTACAACACCACCCTCGCCCGACTCCCCGACGACTCCCCCGACGGCTGGCTCACCGAAGCCTGGAACAACTGCCCCGTCACCGAACGCTACGTCCTCGACCTCGCCTACATGCGTGAACCCGAACCCGTCGACGACGAAGACCTCTGACACAGAGCGGGAACATCGAGTAGCTCATGTGGACCAGAGGATGGCCGAGGAAGTGGCGTACAGAGTGGAACCACTCCCCTTCGGGGGATTCGCGGGATCCGGGCTGTGGATCTGAACGACACCGTGCCGCCCAGCAGTTGTCCCTGGGCGGCGCCGTCCTCGGCGACCGTCAGCAGCACGCCGGCGTACCCGTACAACCAGCTCGACAGGGTGAGCAGGATCTTCCCGCCCGGCCGCGCCTGCGCGATGAGCGCGCGCGGGACGGCGCGGAAGGAGCAGGCGGCCACGATCCGGCCGAAGGACGCTTCGGGCCAGTACCCGTACTGGCCGTCCGCCACGGCGAGGGTCGGTGTGTAGCCACAGCCGTACAGCGCACTCGCCGCCTGCTCCAGCCGGTGCTGGTCGGCCTCGATGCTGGTGACGTCGGCGGAGCAGAGGCGTTCGCAGGCGAGAGCGGTCGAGTAGCTGGTCCAGGTGCCGATCCCCAGCACCGCGTGCCCCTCGGTGACCTCGGTGTCGGCCCACTTCCGCACCACGAGCGACGGAAGCGTGGACGACGAGGGCGGTGCCCCGCCGTACCGTACGGCGGGTTGTTGGCGAGACAGCAGACACTGCTGACCGACATGGTCACGCAGGCCATCCCCGAGTGTGACGCCCCGACTTCTCCACGGAACAGCCCGCATGGGCCGGGGTCAAGCCTGGCTCTGCGTCATGGAAACGTCTTGTGATCGGGGATTACCGCCCGCGTGCCATACTCAACCACCAACTGGCTTTTGTGCAGCCTGTGTTTATCACGTTGGCGAAGGGACGGGGGGATGGTGCTGGAGTTGCCCAAGTGGCGCGTGATCGTCGCGTCGGATTCGCGTGCGGCGGAGGACGTGCACGGCGAACTGAGCGGTAACGGTTCCTGGGACTCCGGGATCTCGGTGGAGTTGGAACAGCCGGCGTCGAGGTTCCGGACGGGGGACGCTGCGATCCTCGTGGCCACCATCGCTGCTGCGAGTTCCGCCCTGACCGCCTTGGTGACCGGCATCCTGGGGCGCGGCGCGGCCAAAGAGGGGCAGCGCATCGTGATTGAGCTCGCGTCTGGGGCCAGGCTCGAGGTACCGGCGGGCGTCGAACCGGCCGAACTGGACCGGATGCTCAGTCTGATCCGCGAGGAACCCCAGCGGATCCTCCTGCCGTGAAGCGAAGGGCTGCCCTGGGTGTACCCCTCCGATGAGGCGAACTCGTATGCGGAGGCGGGCGATTCCGCCTGGGACCGGTTCGAGCGAACCCGTTCCCCGGCGGAGCTGAACAGCGCGATCTCCTCGTTCCGCGCCGCCGTCGCAGCGCTGCCGGCCGACGATCCCGGCCGCGTACCGCATCTTTACCGGCTTCTCAGCGCGCTGCATCTGCGCTTCAAGGAGACCAGGGATGCGGCGGACCTGGAACCCGCGATCGCCGCCGGGCGCGAGGCCACCTCCCTGGCCCGGAGGGACACCGTCTGCCTCTCGGCGCTCGCGGCCTTGCTCCTCGAGCGGTTCAAGGTGGCCGAGCGGAAGGCGGATCTCGACGAGGCGATCGAGGTGGCCCGTACCGCGGCGGGCCTGCCGCCCTCGCGACCGCCGGACGGCGCCGCCGCACTGGTGAATCTCGGCTCGGCGCTGAACGAGCGGTTCAAGTACCTCGGATCGGTCGAGGACTTGGAGGAGTCGATCGGCCTCAACCGCACGGCGGTCACGCTGAGTCGGCCGGGCCCCTCGCGCAAGCACGCGCTGCACAATCTGGTCCAGAGCCTGCGTCTGCTCGTCATGGAGACCGGACGCCCTGAGCCGCTCGAGGAGGCCGTCGCCGTCGCCCGGCGCACGGTCAACGCCCGCCCGCGCGAAGGCAGCGCCCAGGCCATGAGCCTGAACGGTCTCGGCGCCACTCTGGCGGACCGCTGCGAGCTGGCCCACGACCCGGAGGGCCTGAATGAGGCACTGGCCTGCAGCCTCGCGGCCTTCGACATGACTCCCGCGGACCATCCCGAGCGGCAGACGTATCTGGTCAGTCTGGTGGTCCAGTTGGGCCTCAAGGCCCGTCTCTCGGGGCGCCCCGAGCATCTGGACGAAGCCGTGCGCCTCGCACGCGCGTCCGCTGAGAGCGCCCGCGCACGCACCGAGGCGCCCGCCGAACTGATCCTCGTGGCGGCCCTGGTGAACAGGTACCAGGCGACCGGCACGGTCGCGGACCTGGACGAGGCCATCGTGCTCGCCCGCACCGGTCTGGCCCGGAGGCAGGACTACCGGCCCGGACACGCGCATTTCTCGGGCGTACTGTCCCAACTGCTGTTCCTGCGCCACAGGCAGGCCGGGGCGCTCGCGGACCTGGATGAGGCGATCCGCCACGAGCGGGCGCAGCTGCAGGACCCGGCCCTCGACCGCAGGCGGCGTGCCACGGTGCTCAATGCACTGGGCCTGCTGCTGTGGGCCCGGTCCCGGCGGACGCGGGACCGGGACGACATCGAGGCGTCGATCGCCCTCTGCCGTGAGGCGGTGGCGACCGGGATCCACAGGTCCGACCGGGCGATGCCCCTGTCCAATCTCGGCAACGTCCTGTTGGCGCGGTTCGAGTACGCCGGCCGGCCCGAGGATCTGGACGAGGGGATCGACGTGACGCGTCGCGCGGTGGCGGCGTCGACCGGTCGGGAGGCCGATGATCTGGCCCGGTACCTCGCGAACCTGACGCACGCCCTGACCCAGAGGCACACACGGACTGGGCGCCCCGAGGATGTGGAAGAGGCGGTGTCCGCGGGCCGCAGAAGCGTGTCGCTGATCTCCGGCAGCAACCCGGAACGCGCCCGGTTCCTCGCCAATCTGAGTGCCGCCCTGCGCGCCCGCCACGCGTCCACGGGCAACCCGGACGACCGGAGCGCCGCGACGGCGGCGGACGTCGAGGCGTCGACCGTGGACACGGCGCCGGTGTGGCAACGCCTCGGATCCGCGAGGGCAGCCGCCGCCGACCTGGTCGCCGCATCCGAAGTGCTGCGTGCGACGGACTTGCTCCAGAACGCTGTACGGCTCCTGCCGGAGGTCAGCCCCCGCCGCTTGGCCCGCAGCGACCAGGAGTACGCGCTGGGCGGCCTGGCGGGGCTGGCCGGCGAGGCGGCCTCGCTCGTCCTGGCCGATCCGCGGCTGCCCGCGGCGGACCGGCCGCGGCGGGCCCTGAGCCTGCTGGAGACGGGACGCGGGGTCCTCATCAGCCAGGCGCTCGACGGCCGCGACGACCTGTCCGCCCTGCGCCTCAGACACCCGGATCTCGCCGCGCGCTTTGTCGAACTCCGCGATCTGCTCGACCAGCCCTGGGAAGCCGGCCCGTCGTCGGGCGGTGCAGAGCTCGGCACTCCCACGGCCGCACCACAGCCCGGCGGCGGCCGCGAACGGCATGAACTCGCCGCGGAGTTCGCCGCCACGCAGGCCAGGATCAGGGCGCTCAATGGCTTCGGCTCGTTCGGTCTGCCGCCCGTCGCCGACGAGTTGCTCGGCGCGGCGCAGGCAGGGCCGGTGGTCGTGCTCAACGTCAGCTCGTACGGCAGCCATGCCCTCCTGGTCACCCGGGACGGGGTCACGGCGCTGCCGCTCCCGCAGGCCGACGAGGATGGCGTGGCCACCAAGGCCTCGGCGTTCCTGGCGGCCCGGCAGTCGATCCTGATGGGGGACGCGGCGGCGGAGAAGCGAGGCGGGGCCCGGATGCTCTCCGTACTGGAGTGGCTGTGGGACGCCATCGCGGCCCCGGTGCTGGAGGCACTCGGCCACCGCACCAGACCCTCTGCCGACACGGAACCCTGG
This sequence comes from Streptomyces sp. NPDC047079, assembly GCF_040643755.1. NCBI lineage: Bacteria > Bacillati > Actinomycetota > Actinomycetes > Kitasatosporales > Streptomycetaceae > Streptomyces > Streptomyces sp. NPDC047079. The sequence continues at coordinate 80,883 of NZ_JBEYUZ010000021.1, read as the reverse complement.
CCCCGCGTCTGGTGGGTCCCCTGCGGCCTGCTGAGCCTGCTGCCGATCCACGCCGCGGGCCACCACACCACCGCGGCCCGCGAGCGGTGCCCGCGCACGGTCATCGACCGCGTGGTCTCCTCCTACGCCCCGTCCCTGCGCACACTCATCCACACCAGGCAGACCACGTCACCCGCGCGACGCGGGCCGACGCTCCCGGCGCTGGTGGTGGCGATGCCGGCCACGCCGGGACTACCCAGCCTGGGCCGCCTGCCGTACGTCACGGAAGAGGTCGGGGTGCTGCGCAGCCACCTGCCCGAACTCACCGTGCTCGCCGACCAAGAGGCCGCGCTGGACGCCACGGCGGAGCCGACAAAAGCCTCCGTCCTCGCCCACCTTGCCCACCACCCGATCGCCCACTTCTCCTGCCACGGCGCCACCGACCCGCACCAGCCCTCACGCAGCCGGCTCCTGCTGCGGGACCACGAGCACGACCCGATGACCGCCGCAAGCCTGGCCCCAGTCGCGCTGGACCAGGCACAGCTCGCCTACCTGTCGGCGTGCAACACCGCGGCGATCCAGCCGGTGCGCCTGCTCGACGAGTCAATCCATCTGGCCTCGGCGTTCCAGATCGCCGGTTTCCCGCATGTCATCAGCACGCTGTGGGAGATCGACGACCAGCTCTCGGTACGCATCGCCGACGGCTTCTACGCCCGACTCCGCACGCCGGAGGGCGACTTGGACGTGAGCCGCGCAGCACAGGCCCTCCATCGGGCGACCCTCCGCGCCCGCAGAGGAGACGGCACCGCAGACGGCCCGGCGAACGCACTCCAGAACCCGTTCCTCTGGGCGTCCTACGTCCACATCGGCATCTGACACCCGGCGCCCCGGAGGTCAGTCGTCCTCGGACCGCGCCAACTGCTCCTCGAACCATGCACGCCGACTCTGAGGACAGGCCGTACGGAGATGCCCCAGCGCCTGGTGAACCGAGTGCGTGTCATAGCCGGACGCGATCACGCCACGCGACAAAAGGACGTTGAGCGTGTAACCGACCAGCCCATCGCGCAGCCGCCAAAGTGCCCTCGATGCCTCCTCCTTGACCCGTGGCTCCGCCGTGGGCGAGGCCAGCAGATCGGCGAGCGACGCCAGGGTCAGCATCCCGTCGGGAGGTGCGCTGCGCAGACACCCCAGCGCCACCTCGGGGTTGGGGTGATGAAGGAAGACCTTGGTCCAACTGGCGCGCAGGAGCGTCTGGGCCCGCTCCCCACTGCCGATGTACCCCGTGTGACGACCGTTGTCCGGCCACACATACGGCAGCGTGCTCTGCCCGAAGAACCGTGCCACATCGATACTCCAGGGCAGACGCAGCGGTGCCATGCCCCAAAGCTCGTCCCCCATCGGATCGGCGGGCAGAGTGACCATCTGCTCCTCATCTGGCCCGCCCGGCGCGGCCGCGCGCCCGACAGGGCCGACCACGGTCTGGACCGCCATCTCTCCACCGCAGGACCGGCAGACGGTCGCAAGCGCCGTACCGCCGGTCTGGGCGATGCCACTGCACACGGCGCACTGCAGCATCGAGCACGCACCGCAGTGCAGCCCGCCGCCCGTCTCCACCAGGACCGCGAGCTCGTCGTAGGTCAGATACAACGACACCGAGCCGACGTTCTCGTCATTGATCGGCAGCTTGTACGCCACGACGAAGAAGCCGCACCAGGCACACCGCGTGCCCGACGGCGAAGGACTCTGGCTCCGCGGCCGCTGCCCCAACTCGATCGGCTTGCCGTCGGCCTCGTGGAACAAGTAGATGAGGTCCCGCCCGAAGTTGCCCTCCGGGGTCTCCACGATGTTGTAGACCAGCTCGTCCTTGACATGGGCCCCACGAAGAAATTCCAATGCGGCCCGCCGGCTCGGCCCGCCGTAGACGTGGTAGGTGCCCTGGCCTGTCCGTTCGGTCTGCTTGAAGCGAACGCTGGCCGGAAGCCCGTCGCCCTCCTTGCGCTCCGACAACGACATGCAACCCCCGATGCGAGCCTGAAACCCAACACTACAAACTTCAATAGTAATTGACGTGCGGTCAACCACTTTCGACACGGGGAACCCGTAGAGCACGCCGAGAGGTCGCCGCCTTGCCCACTGCCGCACCGCGGACCGGGATGCCCATGCAGCGGAGGGGCCTACGCCTGCGGCACGATCCCCAGGACGACCTTTCCTTTCGTGGTGTTCAGCTCCTGCAGGAAAGCCTTGGAGATGTCCCCGCCGGGAAGCTCTCCCTCCGCGTCCATCCTGACCAAGATCGCCATCATCAGGTCGTTGTCCGGGACCGGAGCAAGAATGCGGGACACGGTGAGCCCGGCACCTGCGGTGTCGTGCCCCAAGTTGTTCTGTACGTAGTCGGCAATCGCCTGAACCTCATCGGCCCGGGGTGCCTCACCGTTGTGAATCACGATGATCTTGTACACCTTCATCGCATACAACTCTCTGTGACCGTAAGGGGCGAGCAGGTCCACAGTATCGTGATGAGCTTGCTACTGGAGGTTCTCAAATGACCTCAATCGCAGGGCTGTTGGTGACGGCTCCTGGAAGCAGCCGTGACTGGCATGGGGACAGTGCCGCGGCAGATCGGACACTTCGCGCCACTGGGACGGCTCGGAGTCGGCGGCATGCGGCGGGGGTACCTGGGCCGGCCAGTCCGATGGGCGCTTCGCCGCGGGCAGACTTCACCTACCAGGTGGTCGGCACCGCGCCGGACCTTGCCGCCGCCCAGAACTGGGTTGCCGGGCTGGCGCTCGACGACGACCCCGCCGCGTGACACGGCAGGTCAGACCTTCCGAGCGGACAGTCGACCGGGCATGTCATGCTGCCGGCCCAGGTAGCTGATCGTTCCGAGCGAGAAGCCGGTCTCCTCGGCGAGATCTCGGCAGGTGCGTCCGGCGGCCCGTTGATGGCGGAGCCAGTCGAGATCGATCTGGCGCCAGCCGGGCGCTTTGCCCTCGCGGGTCATGCCGTACCCGCGGACCAGGACTCGGCCCTGGAATCCAGAAGAAGAACCTGACGCACCCAGTCATACGGAAGACCCGTCTCGATGCGGCCGACCTCAGTGTGCGGCAAAGCCAGACACAGCTGATCCTGCCCATCGACCAGCCCGTGCCCGGCAAAGTAGACGACCAGCGTGTCGGTAGCCTCGGCGGCCGCCTGCCTCACCACGCCCACCACCACGTGCGCGGCAACCGGATCCTCCACGACCGTCACATGCCGCTCAGGCAACTGCAGCGACAACGGCCCACACAACAGACCGGCCAAGGCCCGCACGTTGTTCGCGACAGCCGGCAACTGCTCCAGATGCCCATACCCGCCCGTGCCCACCAGCACAGCCCTTGAGGCCCCGGGATCGGGCAGCACACTCACCGATCGCCATCCTCCCCGCCGGCGGCGGCCTGCAGCGCCCGAACCGCCCGCGCGATCTCCTCCTCAGAACCTTCCACGAGGCCGATGACCGTCTCCCCCCGGCGGATCTCCACCCGCGGCCGCTGCGGCCAGCTCTGCCGCCTATGCCGCGTTGCTGGACCGAGCCCATGAGGCGGAGGCCCGCCTCGCGAAACAGGACGAGGTGTACAGCGGCTGCGGGGCGTCGGCATCTGCAGGGACGCCGGTACCCGAAGGCCTTTGCCAAAAGCTCGCCTGCCTCTGCCTTCTTGTGCCAGAGGTGTCCTGAACCTCGGCGTGCCCTTCGGTACACCGTGCGTGACCTGTGAAAACGCGGACTGCCTGGCCTTGAGGGAAGCCCGATCAGACACTCGTCCTGGCCGTCTCGGCCTCGATGAACTCGGCCAGCCTCCTGACACCGGACCGGATGCGGTCCGGTGTCAGGAGGCTGAAGGACAGCCGCAGGGTGTTCTCTCCGCCGCCGTTCGGGTGGAAGTACGACATGGGGGTCCAGATGACGCCGAAGTCCTCGGCGGAGCGTACGAGAGCCTGTTCGTCTGCCGGGAACGGGACGCGGACTGCGAGGAAGAAGCCGCCCGTCGGAGCATTCCAATGGACGCGGTGGGCATTCCGGCGATCGGCGGGGAAGTGCTCTTCCAGACTGGCGAGCAGAGTTTTCAGCGAGTGGCCGTAGTGCCGGGCCGCAGGTTCGTTGAACTTGGACAGCTCGCCGTCAGCTGCGAGCAGCATGCCCGCGACGACCGCCTGACTCAGCGACGAGGTGTTCACCGTCACCATGCTCTTCACCTTGGCGAGTTCGTCGGCCAGCAAAGTGGTGGAGCCGTCGGTGTCGACGACGGTCTGGTCCGCCACCGCGAAGCCGACCCGGGCCCCGGGGAACGCGGTCTTCGAGTACGAGCCCAGGTGCACGACCCGGCGGTCTCGGTCGAGGGCCTTCAGCGTCGGGACCCGCTCGCCCGGGCTCACCCCGCGATACGGACTGTCCTCCAGTACGAGGAAGTCGAAACGCGAGGCCAGGTCGAGCAGCTCACGCCGGGTCTGCGCATCGATCGTCTTCCCTGACGGGTTCGAGTGGTCGGGGACCACGTACAGGGCCTTCGGCCGTCTGCCTCGCGCGCGTTCGGCGTGGACGGCGGCCTCGACGGCGGCACAGGACAGTCCGGTGACCGGGTCCTCCTCGACCCCTGTCACCGGGATGTCCAGCAGCCGGGCGGCTCCGGTGATGCCCACGTAGGCCGGCATCGAGACGAGCAGAACGTCGTCCGGGCCGCGGAACAGTGCCCGCAGCGTGATGAGCATCGCCTCCTGGCAGCCGGCGGTGACCACGACGGCTTGCGGAGCGACGTCGATGCCTTCGTCGGCGCGAAGGGAGTCGGCCACGAGGTCGCGGATCTGGCCCGCTGCGGCGCCGTACTGATACAGGAACGTGCGAATGTCCTCCGGTGATTTCCCTTGGCGGCTCAGGTGGTCCAGGTAGCGGTCCAGGTGCTCGTGGATGTCCTGGACGGAGAAGAACCCCTCGAAGGGGCGGCCGGGCGCGAACGACACCGCGTCCGGGTATCGCGCCGTGATCTCGTTGAGGAAGGTCATCGTGTCCAGCACGGGGTCGGCCAGGCTGGCATGCAGGTCTTCCTTGCGCATCCGGCCGTCTTCGGGGGGCGTCGGCGCGCTGATGCCGCGGGGCGGGGACTGTCGGCGCGTAGCGACCGGCCGAGGCGGGCCGAGCAGCCCCGGGTCGAGGTCTTCCACTGAACCCGCCCCGGCCAGCGCCATGGCGTCACAGAACTCTTCGCAGACGCTCTCCAGTACGCGCCGCACTCCCGCTTCGCCGTCGACGGCCAGGCCGTACAGCACCGGACGTCCCATGAGGACGGCGTCCGCGCCGGAGGCGAGGGCGGCCAGGACATCGGTGGCGCGTCGCACGCCCCCGTCGAGGAGCAGCGTGCACCGCCCAGCCACAGCGTCCGCGATCGCGGGCAGCGCCTCGATCGCCGCGGGGACGCCGTCCAGTTGCCGACCACCGTGGTTGGACACCACGATCCCGTCGGCGCCGGCCTCGAGGGCACGGATCGCGTCGCCGGGTGCCAGCAACCCCTTGATGAGCACCGGGAGTCGGCTGATCGAGCGGAGCCAGTCGACGATCGACCAGTCCATGGCCGGGTCGAATTCCGTCCGGGCGTGAGAGCCGGGCGAGGAGTAGTCCGCCTCCGGCAGATTCGCCGGAACGATGCCCGGCGGAAGCCGGAATCCGTTGCGCAGATCGCGCAGGCGCCGCCCGAGCCTCGGCGCGTCGGCGGTCAGCACCAGTGCCTCGAATCCGGCTCCCTCGGCGCGAGCCACGAGCTCGCGGGTCACGGCCCGGTCGCGGAAGCAGTACGTCTGCAGCCAGAGCGGCGCCCGGGCCTGCGAGGCCAGCTCCTCGAACGTCCGCCCGGCGAAGGTGCCGACCACCACCGGTACCCCGACGTCGCCCGCTGCGCGCACCGTGGCCAGCTCGCCTTCCGGGTGAGCGATCGTGTGGTACGCCATGGGAGCCACGCCCACCGGGGCGCTCCACGTCGTGCCGAGCACCTTCGTCGCCGGATCGGGCGCCGGCGCCCCGGTCAGCAACCGCGGCAGCAGGCGGACGTGGTCGAAGGCCTCGATGTTCGCCGCGAGCGTCCGCTCCTCCCCCGCCCCGCCCGCGATCCAGTCCCATACATCCGGGGCCAGACGCCCGCGCGCCAGCCGCTCGTAGTCGGCGAGCGTGAGGACGGACGGTTCCGGCACCTTCCCGGTCATGCCCCGCTCCCCCGTTCGCGCTCGACCGACTCGTACAGCGCCTTGATGTTGCCGGCCCCGAAGCCCTGCGCTCCGTGTCGCTGGATGAGCTCGAAGAACAACGTGTTCCGCTCGTAGGGGGATTCGGTGAACAGCTGGAGCAGGTAGCCCCATTCGTCACGGTCGGCCAGGACGTTTGTGTCGCGCAGGTCCTCGATCGTCTCCTGCAGATGGCCCACCCGCTCGGTCAGTGCCTGATAGTAGGCGTCGGGCGTGCTCAGGAATCTGACACCGCGTTCGCGGAAGCGGCGGACCGCGCCGACGACATCGTCGACGAGGAACGCCGGGTGCTGGACGCCGGCGCCGGCGTTGCGGCTCAGGAACCCGTCCACCTGGCCTGTCTGGCGCGTCGCATCGGGCTCGATGATCGTGAACGTCACCTTGCCGGAGCCGCTGCGCACCACGATCGAGTCCATCGCCTGGGCGCCGACCTCCACGTATTCGCTGCTGTACTGCTTGAGGTCGAATCCGTTTTCGTAGAAGTGCACGGTGTCCTGCAGCGTCCCGTGCGGGACCAGGATCGCGAGGTGGTCCAGCTCCCGGATGAAGCCCTCGGTCGCCGGGCCCGGTCGGGCCGCCGAGGCGACCCAGGCGCGGTCGTCGGGATACCCGGTGTTCGCGTCCGTTTCCGGGCTCCGCTGCACCAGGGTGTGCCGTACATCGCCGAATCCGGACAGCATCGTCGGGCCGAGCCGGCGCGCGCCGGCAGCCTCGGCCCGTTCCAGGGCGGCCGGTATGTCGGTACAGAAGAACGCGACATCGGAGACGCCGTCGCCGTGCGCTGCCAGATAGGTCTCGGTGGCAGGGCCTGAGGTGACGACGATCCGGACGTCGCCCTGTCGCAACAGCGTCGACGACCGGTGCGGCTCCTCGCAGAAGGCCGCCTCGGTGAAGCCGAACGACCGGGTGAAGTAGTCCACCACCGATCCGTGGTCAGTCGCAGAGAACTCCAGGTAGGCGATGTCGTGCAAGGCAGTTCATCCTTTCGGAGCCGGTATTCCCGGCGCTCGGCGGACCATTTCCGTAGAAGACATCGACCTCAATGAATCAGCTGTCGCGACGTTCGCGCCAGATCGTCGGACAGAATTCAGGATCGGCATAGTCGGGCCGGCCGTCTGCGGTGCGCCTGACGAGGACATCATGGTTGTACTCCGCAGTCGATCCGTCAGCGAGGCTCCATTCTCGGTACTCGTTGGCACTGTCCTGCAGGTGCAGAGAGATGGCGCGTCGCGGCTGCGAGGAACGATTCGGTCCGCTGCCGTGATAGACGCGGCAGTGATGGAAGCTCATACAACCTTTGGGGATTTCTACCGGGACCTTCTTGATCGTTGCGCCGTTGTACTCGGCAGTTGCCTGAAGAGCCGCATCGGCTTCGTGCCGGATCTCGGCGAAGTGTCTGGCGGTGACGGCGCTCCGATCCAATTCCTTCCATCGATGAGAACCGTCGATCATCTCAATCGTGCCCATTTCGACATTGCAGTCATGGAGCGGCACGAACGCTGTGAGCATGTCGACACTGGTCGATGTCGCCCAATAGTCGCGGTCGAAATGCCAAGGAACCACGTTACTCTTCTCTTCCCGGCGCGGAGGCTTGTAGATGAGCGTTGCCTGGAAGATGCGGATTGCGTCGGTCTCGGCCAGTCGCGCTGCCACCGCGCCGATCAGCGGTTTACGGAGGATGGCCCCGATGGTGTCGTCCTCGTAGTGGATATAGTCGTTGTGACGCTGGATGTCGCCCATTTCCGGCACCCAGTAGGAAAGACGCTTCGGCCGTCTCGGCAGGTGACGGTCGCGGTGTCCGGCATAAAATCGCTCGCTCGCTTCGCGGAGCGTATCGACTTCATCGTCGGTGAGCAGCTTCGGCGAGAGCCACCAACCGTGCTCGGCGTAGAACGCGATATCCGAGTCGTCAGGCAACAGCGCGCGGTCGTCGTCTGTCAGATCGAAGAACTGGTCGGCCAAGGGGACCTACTCTTCCTCGTGGGGGGATCGGGCTTCGAACAGGTCGGCGACCGCGCGGTCGCTGACGGCCGCCCACCGCGCGGACACCTCACGGTGAGCGGGGTGATCCAGGTAGCCAGCCAGCGCGTTCTCGTCTGAAAACATGGCGACGAGGGCGTAGTCGTGGGCATCGGCCCGCTGCGTCACATTCCTACCGAACCGCATCTCCTTGATGGCCGGGATGGCGTCCTGGAGGCGGTTCGTGTCCCGTTCGAGTTCCTGAAGTGGTGGTTCGTCCGGGCGGTACGGCGGGCGCAGTTTGAGGAGGACGATGTGCTGGATCATGTGCCCGGTACTCCCGTCAGAACCGCTGCTCGGCATATAGGGCTTCGGCCGTTGACGTGAGCAGCCGCCACAGTGCTTTCACGTCTGCCGACGTCGTACGAATATTTCCGACAGCGACGCGGATCACATAGCCGTCTTTCAGAACCGAGTGAGATACGAAGGCCTGACCGCTCTTGTTGACGGCGCCGACGATCGCCGTATTCAGCCGGTCGCGTTCGTCCCGGCGCAATGGTCTGCCATTTCGCTTCGGTGTATAGCGCAGGCATACGAGAGGATACGGCGTCGATCCGACGACGGTCCAGTCCTCGTGCCCGATCGCGTTCTCTCGCAGTTCGTCGGCCATCTCGAGGGATCGTTCCAGGTGGGATGTCAACCCGTCACGTCCGAAGGAGCGGAGCACCCACCACGCCTTCAACGCGCGGAATCCGCGGCCCAGTTGCGGTGAAAGGTCCATGTAGTCGAATGCGGCAGGCTGCTCGGATGTGAGGTAGTCCGGCACTATACGAAACGATTCTGCGAGTGCCCCTTTACGGCGGCAGAACAGCGCGGTCGAGTCCAATGGAACGAGGAGGGTTTTTTGCGGGTTCACAACCAGCGAGTCACCGAGACGGACGTCCTCGACGCGGTCACGCAAGGTGGGACAGGCACGATAGAACCCCCCATAGGCGGCATCGACATGGAGCCAGACTCCGTAGCGCTCGGTGATGCGCGCGATCGCTGTGAGATCGTCGGCGGCACCTGTCGACGTCGTGCCCACGGTAGCCACGACCGCCACCGGCTTTGCTCCTGCGGTCAGGTCTTGCCTCAGTGCGGCCTCTAGTTCTTCGGGCCGCATGCGGTAGTGCTCATCCGATTCGACACGCACCAGATTGCGCGAACCGAATCCGAGAGCGATCACTGATTTCTCGATCGAGCTATGCGCCTGGTCGCTGGCATAGACACGCGGCCTGCCGGCGGCGGCGAGGCCGTCCTCGCGAACGCCCGGACCCAACGCGGCGTCTCGTGCGGCGCCCAGAGCGAACATGTTCGCCAACGACGCCCCGCCCAGCAGCAAGCCGTCCGCGCCGGTGTCGTACCCGGCAAGATCGGCCAGCCAGCGAAGCACGACAGCCTCCACCGCGGAGCCGGCGGGGCTCGTCTTCCACAGCATGGTGTTGACGTTCAGTGCGGCCGTGACGGTCTCGGCCAATACGCCCGGGAAGCTGGCGCAGGTGGGAAAATAGCCGAAGAAGGACGGGTGATTCCACTGCACCAGGTTCGGCACGACCTTCTGGCGCGTTTCCGCGAGAATCGCCTTGAATTCTTCACCTTCATCCGGCAGCGGACTGTCGAACTGTTCGAGCAAGAGCTGGGCGTCATAGGGTCGGCTGACGGGCACCTGCCGAATCTGCTCAAAATGCTCGCGTATCGCAGCCAGGACCTCGGTACCGTGCTCCTCGAACTCGTCCGGTGACCAGTCATGCATGATGTCAGCCATGGGATGCATCGCCGTGCTGGTCGGCGATTGCCTCCACATCTACCGGAAGTTCCGTGAAGTAGATTATCTGGCGCGGCCGCTCGCAGAATCGCTCGTAGAAGTCGACAAGAAGTTCCTCTTCCTTCTTGATGAAGACTTCGTGCGCCTCCCGGGAGCTCCATGTGTACATCATCCAGATTTCCGCAGGCCGGCTCTGCAGCTGGTAGAAGCGCCCGTGTTCACACCATCCCGGGTCATCATGCGCGTTGGGGCCCACAATGTCGTCCATGTCCTGCATCAGCTCTAGAGCCTGCTCGGCGAACTCGGATTTCAACAGCCAGTTCTCAATGACCGTGACCATGCGATGCAACCATCCTCAGTCGACGTGGAGAGCAATGAGACGTCATACCGGCCGCATTCCGGTTCTCCACCCGTGGAGCCTGCTGCCGGAAGATGTCGGCGTGGGGAATAATGGCTAGTGCGAATTCAGTGACAAGGCGAACAAACCCCCCAAGCAAGCGCCGAACGTAAGCGCCGATATAGGCGCCGATCACAAAACGACATGCGATCATAAAGTTACAGTCCGAAGAGTGGTTCAGCAAGGCTCTGTCAACTTCGACGACTCGGCAGGCTGCAGGTCCCGGCCGAGGCCGAGAACCGCGGCGCCGAGGAACGCGTCTCCCTTCGCCCATTTCGCGAAGTATCTGTAGACGCTTCCCACGGCGGGAAGTCGCGGGGAAGGCGGCGAAGTCCAGGGCCCTGCCGCGGCGCTCGAAGCCTCACCTCCGCGGCCGCCGCACCCGCCCGTCCGGCTCCTCGCCCGCATCGCGTTCGGCGAGACCGCCGCGGGCACACCCCACACCCCGTGGAGACACCCGCAGCCCTGCCACCGCGGCGTCACCGCTCCGGCTTCTCCCGCAACCGTCCGATCCGTCCGGCGAAGCGCCCCGTACCACGCCAATGAGGCCAACTGCCGCAAGCAGAGCACCACTTCAGACCCCCATGAGGCCTTGACTGGCACGGGGCACCGTGGAAAGGTCACGCCGGGGAGGACTACGACTGTGTCCACAGCTCATCGCACTGAACGATTCCGTTTCTCGCCGGAGATCCTCGCCGAAGTCCGGGCTGTGTCGCGTCTGGACAACTGGCACGGGCCGCTCGAAGTGATCGAACACTGGCTCTGGATCACAGCGTGGTGCGCGGCATCGGTACTGGCCTTCCGTCATTTCTCCCTGTGGGCGGCCATCCCGGTCTACATCGTCGCCGTCTTTTTCATCGGCGGCCGTCAGCGGGCCATTGCCGGGGTGTTGCACATGTCCGTCCACCGCGCGTTCATGGCGCACCACCGCACCGGCAACGTCGTCGGGGCGTTGTTCGGCGGATACCCGGTACTCCAGAGCTTCACCGGCTATCGGGCCTCGCACCTCGGCGATCACCACGGCCGGCTCGGGGATCCGGAGCTCGATCCCGACTATCGGCAGTACCGGGACAACGGACTGTGTGGCGACAATCTCGGTCGTGCGTCGCTGCGCCGGTATCTGCGGACGGTCGTGGGCCCCCGTGCCACCGCCTCGTACGTGCTCTACCTGCTGCGGCACCGGATCGTGACCAAGGACGAGCGAGCGGCCGAGCGGTGGCTGCGGGTGGCCGTGCTGGCCGGGGTGCTGGTGTGGGCGGCGGTCGGCGGCTGGTGGACCTGGCTTGTGCTGCTCTGGTTCGTGCCCCTGGTCACGACGCAGGTCTGGATCGGCGCCGTTGCCGAGCTCATGGAACACTTCCCGCTGATCGAGACCGCACCGCGCGTGGACATCTACCTGACCTGGAACCGCGTGTACGGCCTCGCGTCCCGCTTCCTGCTCGGGGAGGCAGACGGCGAGGGCTTCCACCTGGTTCACCACCTGTTCCCGCGGACGCCCATGTGGCGGCTCCGTCAGGTCGATGCGATTCTGCGCCGTGATCCGGTGTACGCGGCGCTGCCCCCGTTGAACGGTGTGCTGGGCGGGATGAGACAGATCTACGAGTTGCTGCCCGCCGACCCTCCCGCGAGAGCCCAGGCACTCCCGACCGCCTCCACCTCGAGCCCTGCCGGAACCAAAGACGCAGGAGGCCACGCGCAGTGATCCCGCAGAGCTGCAAAATCGAGCACTTCTTCGGGCAATGGGAGTCCGCCGTCGACTACGTGGCCTGCGCCTCGGACGTCGACAGCTACCGCATGCGCGAACTGCTGGACCTCGCCGACCCCGAGTCCCTGGCCCTGTGGGAAGGACTCGAGCTCGGCTACACCGATCCCCGCGGGCACCCCCTGCTGCGCGAGGCGATCGTCGATCAGTACACCAGGACCGAGGCCGACCACGTCACCGTCTGCGGCGGCGGCGCCGTGGAAGCGCTGTTCCTTGTCACCAACGCCCTTCTGGGCCCCGGCGATCACGCCGTCGTCATCTGGCCGGCGTTCGAGGCGCTGCACCGCGTCATCCCCGCTCTCGGCGCCGACATCACCACGGTCCGGCTGGATGCCGGCCGCGGCTGGCGCCTTGACCTCGACGCCGTCAAGGACGCACTCCGGCCGACCACCCGGGCGCTGTTCATCAACTTCCCCCACAACCCGACCGGCGCCCTGCCCAGCCGCAGCGACTTCGAAGCCCTGATAGCCCTGGCCACCGAAGCCGGCGTCACCGTCGTCTCCGACGAGGTCTACCGCTACCTGGAATTCGAACCCGGCACCACCCTGCCTGCGGCCAGTGACCTGAGCGAAAGTGCCGTCAGCATCGGGGTGATGTCCAAGGCCTACGCCCTGGCGGGACTGCGCGTCGGCTGGATGGCCACCCGCGACAAAGCCCTGACACAGGCGGCCCGGGGCATCAAGGACTACACCACGGTCTGCGCCTCGGCACCGTCGGAGATCCTTGCTCTCATAGCCCTGCGGGCGCGAGAGCACCTGGTCACCCGCAGCAGGCGGATCATCCTCGACAACCTCGCGCTCGTCGATTCGTTCATCCGACAGCACTCTGATGCGCTCGCCTGGGAACCGCCACGCGCCACCCCCATGGGCTTCCCGCAGCTGCTGCTGCCCGTCCCGGTCGAGGACTTCGTCAGGGACCTCGCTCTCGAACAGAGCGTCCTGCTGCTCCCGGACACCGTCTTCGACCTCGACGACAACCGCTTCCGCATCGGCCTGGGCCGCACCATGCTCCCCGAGGCCCTGGGCCGACTGGACGACCACCTGGCCCGGCGATTGAGGTCATAGCCGGGCTCGGGCCATGTCCTTGCCGATCGTGTCAAGGACGTCTTGACGCGCGCTGTTCACGAAGAAGTGCCCTCCGGGGAATCCGGACATGCTGACCGGGCCTGACACCACCTCAGCCCACGCCTCCCGCGCCTGCTCCGGTTCAAAGGCTTCTTCGGTCCCGTAGTAGAGGCGGACCGGCCGGCCGAGCGGCTGGGCCGCCGGATCCATGCGATAGCTCGCCTTGACCTGGAGATCGGCTCGGAACGCCGGCAGCATCAGGTTCATCAGTTCTCTGTTCTCCACCATCTCGCTGGGGACCGCGCCGTGCACGGCCAGTCCGGCGAGCAGCACATCGTCGCTGAGGTCCTGCGGCTTGGGAGCGGAGACGATCGTCCGCGGTGCGTCGCATCCAGAGATGATCACGAGTGCCGGCGCGTGCCCCCGGGCTTCGAGGCTTCTCGCGACCTCGAAGGCCAGCAAGCCGCCCAGGCTGTGGCCGAACAGCGTGGTCCGGCCGCCGAGGAATGGCTCGATCGCCTCGACGAGCTCGTCGAGCAGGGCGGAGAAGTCGGTCTGGGCCGGCTCCGCGAAGCGGCTTTCCCGGCCGGCGAGGCGGGCTGCGACGACGTCGGCATCGGGGATCCGCCCGGCCCAGTCCCGAAAGTGGCTTTCGCCGCCCCCGGCGAAGGGGAAGCAGATCAGGCGGCGCTGGTGCCGGAGCGGACGGCGGAATGTGGTGAACATGAAGAGGCCTTCTGCCGGTGGGAGTACGGCGGACACACCCCGTTCGAGCGACGACGTCCGTCGAACGGGGTGCCGAACCGCTGCAGGGACAACGGCATCGGTGCGTCGATTCCCGTCACGCCCCCACCGGAGTGAACTGATAGGCCTCGCGCAGCTTGGCCAGTGCGCCGGCGCTGATCTCGGCCGGCTTGCCCCGGCCTATGTTCTCGGCGACCGCGCCGTTGAAGGCCCCGACCGCGCCCTTGACCTGTTCCAGGGTCATCCCCCGGCGCATCAGGTAGAAGACGCTCCACAGCTCGAAGCCCGTCTGCGGCAGCCAGTGCGGCTCGCGGACGGTCGCGAAGAGATCGTCCACGATGCCGATCGCGGTCTTCGCGTCCATCGTGTTGTGCGACCAGGTGAACATGGATCCTTGAATGCCCAGTTCGTCACGCTTTTCCCATACCGGCGTGATCGGATCCGCGTACCAGAGTTGCGCTCGGAAGAAGTCCGGGCGTGCTTCCTCCAGCAGGCTTCGCGTCTCGGCGACGGTCTCCTCGGTCTCGCCGGGGAAGCCCACGATGAGATTCGCGTGGGTGACGATTCCGTTCTTCTTCAGGGCGGGGATGGCTGCGAGGTAGTCGGCCCGCCGCGCGGTCTTGTTCATCGCCTCCAGCATCTTGTCCGAGCCCGACTCGATGCCGAGGAAGACCCCCTCGCACCCGGCCTCCGCCATGAGATCGATGACCTCCTGGTCTCCGTGATCGCTCCGGTAGAAGCAGTTCCATCGGAATCCGTACTGCTTGTCGATCATCATGCGCAGGAGCTTCTTGAAGCGGCCTTTGGGGACGTTGAACGTGTCGTCGAGGAAGGTCAGGTTCGTCACCGAACCGGACTCCTTGATCCGATCCAGGTCGGCCTCTACCTGCTGGGGCGAGAGGTACACGTACTTGCCGGCGCGCGCGGGGAAGCCGCAGAACGCGCACGAATACGGACACGACTTCGCGGTGCGCAGCGAGACGAAGTTCCCGAGCGATGAGAACGCGCCGTAGTCGACCGGGTTCTCGTCGAGGGGGTTCGACTCGAGTTCCGTGGCGTTGAAGACGAATTCGTCGCCGTCGCGGTAGATCGCGTTCGGCACGCCCCGCGGCTGCCGGCCCTCGCGCAGTTCGGACAACACCCGGGCCAGGGTGAGCTCGCCCTCGTTGCTGTCCACGTAGATGTCCGCACCGATCATGGAGAAGAGGGCGCTGAGGTCCTTCTTCTCCAGCTGCTTGCGATAGTTCTGGACGAACGGCCCGCCGACCACGATGGTCGTCTCCGGCGAGTGCTCCCGGACGGTCCTCACCACTTCCATGACCGGGCCGGCCGTGACGTACAGCGTCGTCGTCACCGCCACCGTGAGTGGCTTGTCCGCCAGTTTCTGCCGAAGCTCCTCCTTCTCCTGCTGGAAGAGGTTGACATAGTCGAACGAAAATCCGTGCCGGTTCAGGAAGGAGCCGAGATATGCGATGGCCGGCCACAGCATCTCAAAATTGTGGTACCGCCTCCTGTCACCGTGGGAGTCAGGGACGTTCAGGCGGTTGAAGATGTCCAGCGCGCGCATCGGTGTACCGTCCCATTGCACGTAGCTCAGGGCGAGATCGCGAAAGGCTCCCGACTCGACGCCCATTCGCTCCACCATTTCGACATCGCTCGGGAAGTGCCCGTCGTTGTGCCCGATTATCAGACAGTCCACCATGATCGTCTCCTCATTCCACTCGTTTCTCGCCCCGAGTCGGTACCTTTGCGCCACTCCACGTGATGCCGCTGTCGAGAACATCGAGGACGGCCCGGTACCGCTCCCGTAGCTGCTCCGGTGACACGGCGTCGATCCACACATCGCAGATGCGTCCCAGCGACCCGCTTCGCCAGTCGACGGGCCGGCCGCGCTTGGCGAAGAAGTCCACCCCGAAGACACCGGGAAGCGCGCGGAGACGAGCTGCGGAGGGAGTCGCCTCCACCACCGTGGCCTCCATGGGCGCCTGCACATAGACGAGCATCGCCAGCCGGCTCGGCTCGCCGAAGTCCCGCGGCAGCGGGACTCCCAGGGCGATGTCCACGGCGAGGCGCACCGGGTCCAGCCCCAGAGCACGCGGGATCAGGCGCGACATGGTGCCGCCCAACCGCCCGTTCACCTCGATGATCTGCGGCCCGTCAGGGGACATCTTGATCTCGGTGTGCACCAGACCGGTCGTGATCCCCGTGGCTGTGATGGCACGCTCGGCCAGATCGATGACCGATGCCGCCGTCTTCTCCTCCGGGAGCATCGGGAAGACGAGGCCGCCTTCCCTCAACGGCGCCGCCAACGGCAGCCGCGCACTCACCCCGAGGTGCCTGATCACTCCCCCGGTTACGGCGGACTCGACGGAGAGGTAGTCGGCGAGCCAGTCGGCGCCGTAGATGTCGGCGCCGCGTATGTATTCCTCGAAGACATAGGTCTGGCCGGGCGGAAGCTCGTGGAGCCGGGCCGGCAGCTCGTCCTCCGATTCGACGAACACCGTGTTCCGGCTCGCCGCACCTTCCTCCGGCTTGATGACCGCGGGGTAGTCGGCCGGGGCCGGCAAGGACACTGATTCCGGGTCATCGAGGCGGAAGGCGAAGGTACTGACACGGCCCACGCCGGCGGCGTTCAGACGCTCCCGCTGCCTCAGCTTGCTCGTGAGCAGCTCGCAGGTCGCCTGGCTGTTGTGCGGAAGGCCGAAGGCTTCGGCGACGGCCGCCGCGAGCCGCATCGTCGATTCGGCGAACGTCACCACTCCACGGGGCTTCAGCGGCGCGAGCCTCTCCACCACGCGCGATGGGTTCCCGCCGTGCGACACCACTGGAGCCAGTTCTTCCAGCATCGGCACGAGTGGAGCCGCTTGCGCGTCTTGTTCATGGACGAGGAACACGAAGTCCGTCCGCCCGTCGCAGGCCTCGGCGATCTGCAGGGGGCTCGCCGGGCCGACGGTGTAGGGAACTATGAGCATCGCTCACCTTCCATGCCGGTCTTCGTGTCCGTCGGCCGGCCGTGCCACGACGACCACAGCCGCGCGTAGTAGCCGTCGTTCGCGAGCAGCTCCGTATGCGAGCCGAGCTCCACGACCCGGCCGTCTTCGATGACCGCGATGCGGTCGGCGTCGTAGGCGGTGTGCAGGCGGTGCGCGATGGTGATCACGGTCCGGCCCGCCAGCAGGGCGTTCAGCGACCGCTCCAGGTCGCGTGCCGAGCTCGGGTCCAGCAGCGAGGTCGCCTCGTCCAGGACGAGGACCTTCGGGTCGGCGACGATCAGCCGGGCGATGGCCAGTTGCTGGGACTGAGCCGGGCTCAGGCTTGTGCCGCCGGACCCGATGGTCGTGTCGAGTCCGTCCGGCAGGGCCTGCACCCACTCCCTCGCCTCCACCGCCTTCAGCGCTGACCAGATCGCCTCGTCGCCGGCGGAGTCACCGGCCCTGACCGCCAATGCCAGGTTTTCCCGGAGTGTGCCTCCCAGAACGTACTGTTCGTGGCTGACCAGAGCCACCTCACTGCGCAGCTGCTCCAGGGGAAGCTCGACGAGGGGGGCGTCGCCAAGCCGGACCGAGCCCGAACGGGGGCCGTGGATCCCGGCCATCAGGCGGCCCAAGGTGGATTTGCCGGCACCGGACGGTCCCACTACCGCCAGCCGTTCGCCTTTGCGGACCGTGATGTCGATGCCGTGCAGAACCTCCGGGCCGTCGCCGTAGCCGAAGGTGACCTTCTCGACGGTGAGACCCTGCCTGCTGTCCACCGTGTGCTCGCGGACCTGTCGGTCCGGCGGGACCTCCGTCACCCCCAGCAGCCGCTGCAGTGAGGTCGTGGCGGTCTGCACCTCGGTGAGCCAGTCCCGCGCCTGCGAGATGGGCTCCGACATCTGCTGCGTGTACAGCACGACAGCGGTGACGGCGCTGAGGCTGGCCCAGCCCTTGCTGTAGAAGTAGCCACCCAGCAGCAGGGCCGCGACCGTCGGCAGCCGGTATCCGATCTCCGCGGTCGGCAGGAAGACCGTCCGCAGCCGCAGGGTGCCGATGTCGGCGGCGTAGGTGGCCGCGACCGACGCGTCGCCGGCCTCGACGCGCCGCTTCGCCAGTCCCAGGGCCTCGATCGTCGCCGCGCCGTCCGTCGAGGCGGCCAGTTCCTCGGTCATGCCGGCCGCCGCCGTCTTGTACGCGCGGTAGGCATCCGTCGACCGGCTCAGATACCAGCGGGTGACGAGTACGACCGGCGGCAGCGCGACCAGGATCACCAGCGTCAGCCCTGGAGAGACCGCGAGCATGCCGACGACGCTCAGCAGGAACGTGAAGCCGGCGGTCAGGATCGCCGGCAGCGCGTACTGAGCGGTCCGTTGCATCTCGTCGACGCCGCGCGAGGCCCGGGAGATCAGATCGCCGGAACCGGCGCTCTCCGCCGTGGACAGCGGCAACGCGAGCACTCGTTCGATGAATTTCTCTCGCATTTCGGCCAGGACGGCCTGGCTGAGCTTGCCGCCCTGCACCGTCGCGCCACGAATGAGCCATGCCTGCACCAGGACGAAGAACAGCAGCACGATGACGACCCTGCTCACGTGCCCGGCGGTCGTCCCACCGGCCACGTCCTGCACCAACTCGCCGAGCAGCCGAGGGCCGACCAGCCCGGCCGCGGCCGCGGCCGCGTTCAGTCCCAGGGTGCCTGCCAGCAGCTTCGGGTGACGGCGCATCGTGTGCCACCCGTACCTGCGGGCGGCTGCGGGATCGGAGACGGGAAGAATCTTGGGGGGCACAGGGATCACGCCTCTCCGCGGCTCACGACGGCCGCATAGGCAGGGGAGTCGGCGAGAAGCTCCCGGTGCCTGCCGACGGCCGTGACCACGCCGTCCTCCACCATGCAGACCGAGTCGGCCTGGGCCAGCATCAGGGCACTGGACGTGAAGACCACCGTGGAGCGGCCCGCCCGATGCCGCACGAGCCGCTCACCGATCCGTGCCTCGGTCAGCGCGTCCACGGCGCTCGTCGGGTCGATCAAGATCAAGGTCTCGGGTTCGGCGGCCAGGGCCCTGGCCAGCCTGAGCCGCTGCTGCTGGCCGGTGGAAAGGTTCTTCGCCCCGTGCTGGAGCACCGTGTCCAGGCCGCCGTCCAGGCCCCTGATGATGTCCTCGGCACAGGCCGCGTGGAGGGACCGCTTCAGCTCGGCCCGGTCGATCTCGCGTCCCGGAGCAGTGAGCTCGCCGCTGAGCGGGCCGCCGAACAGCGCGTCCTCGTTCCGTACGAGCACGACGCGCTGCCGGAGCCAGGGCAGCGGAAGCTCCGCCAGCGGCACTCCGCCGAGTGTCGGGCTTCCGGAATCGGCGAAACGCGCCAACCGCAGTGCGAGCCGGCCGGGTTCGGCCGGGTCCGAGCAGACCACGCCGAGCACACCCGTGCGCGGAACCGACAGCTTCGACTCGCCGTCGGCGAGCTCAGCCGTGGCCGCCATGGCTGCGGGCGGCACCACGGACGGCAGGTCGACGTCGCCGTCGGACGGCTGTGTCGCCACGCCGAACTCGGGCTCGAGGCGCAGGAAGCTCGCCACTCTCCCGGACGCGACATACGCGCTCGTCGTCGCGCTCGCCGCCGCGGCGATGATCGACAGCGGCAGGGTGAGAAAGGTGGCGTAGCCGTAGAAGGCGATCATCTCGCCCACGGAGATCTCCTGCTTGATCGCCAGGGTGGCCGCGAGCCACGTCACTCCGACGGCGAACACACCGGGCGCGAGCACTTGCATGGCGTCGAACAGCGACTGGACGCGGGCCACCTGGACCCCCGCCTCGCGCAGGCTCTGCGACTTTCTCCGGTAGCGCTGTTCGAAGGCCTTTTCTCCGCCGATGCCACGAAGCACCCTCAAGCCCGCCGCGATGTCGACGGCGATGGAGGTCAGCTGCGACTGCAGGGCACGGAAGCTGGATTGCCGCTGTTGCAGGATCTTCGTCAGAAAGGCGGTGACGGCCATCAGGACCGGCGTGCCGACGAAGACGGTCAGGCCGAGCGGGATGGAAGCGCTGAACATGAGCACCCCCACCACGATGATGGCGCCGGCAGCGCCCATGGTGACCGGGAGGTGCTGGAAGACTCCGCCGATCGAAGCGATGTCAGCGCTGCCGATGGTCACGACCTCGCCGTTGGCGACCACCTTAGGCAGGGTCGCCCCGAGTTTCGTGACGTGCCGGGTGACCAGCTGGACCGTGCGGAACTCGGAGGCGTAGAGGTTGGCCATCGCACTGCGGTGCCGCCCGATGCCCGCGCCTGCGGTCAGCAGGGTCAGAAGCAACGCCACAAGGCTCCAGCGAACCAGTTCGCTGCTGTCCTTGCTCGCGATGCCCGAACCGATGGCCCGGCCGAGCACCGCGGGCATCAAGGAGAGCGAGACCAGCCAGATCACGCCCCACACGGTGCCCAGTGCCACCGGCTGCCATTGCCGTCTGGCAAGCCACAGCAGATAGCGGGCCGCCGAGCGGTTGTCCGGTACGCCGGGGTCGGGGACAGGGAATTTTTTCACGTCACTGTTCTTTCCGCAGGGTGCCTCGTGCCCGGACAGGCTCGTCCGGTCGTGTCAGGCCCCAGATGAGCCAGTTGCCGAATTCGTCGAGGAGGCCCTGCACCGTCGCCGCCGACAACACCGCGGTGTCGTATTCCCAGTACGTGTGCAGCCGCTCGCCCACGAGCTTGACGTCGACGATCAGGTCGAGCTTCGCCTCCTGGCGCGGCATCAGGATGCGCTGTGCCTGGATGCCCGCGAAGTCGATGGTGGTGCCGCCCTCGTTGTGGAGCGTCAGCATGATCTCGTAAAGAGCCCTGCTGTTGCCGGCCTGCTCGGCCGCGCGGGCGTTCATCACCTCTTCGACGCGGAAGTCTGTTCGCCCGAGAGCGTCCGCGAACCTCGCGTGGCTGTCTTGAACGATCTCGCTGAACGAGTTGTCACCGTCGCCGACGCTCGTCCTGAGTGGGAGCGTCTCCATGAACAGCCCGATGGTGTCCCGGTAGGTCGCATCGTCCCTGTTGGTGACCGGCACACCGATGACCGTTTCCCTCTGGGAACTCACCGTGCACATGGCGAGCGCCAGGGCGCTGTGCAGGGCGTTGAACCGGGTGACACCCAGCCGCCGGCACTCACCGTCCAGGCGGTCGAGAGTCTCCCCCTCGATGACCAGTTGCAGTACTCCGGCGGGCTCGCCGGCAGCGGTTCGACGCTTTGTCCTCGGCAGGTTGTGTGTCGTCGGAGCGCCTTTCAGTGCCTCGATCCACCACTGGGTGTTGGCCTTGACCGTGTCGCTGTCACCGGCCGGCCCGGCGGCATACTGCTGGAAAGGCACCGGGCGGCCTGCCTCAGGTGTCTTACCGGCCGAGATCTCCGCGTACAGGCGCGTCAGGTCCTCCAGGAGGATCTTCTCCGACCAGTCGTCGAAGATGATGTGGTGCACGATGATCTGCAGATCGGCGGAGCCGTCCTGCCTGTCGTGGACGAATGCCTTGCACAGCGGATCGGTGAAGAGATTCACCGCGCTGCTTCGCCGCGCCAGGATCCGTTTCAGTGACTCCTCGTGGTCGCCGCACGCGACGACCACGACGCAGTCCTGACTGGCCGTGGCCTCACCGGCCATGAGCACCGGGAGTCCGGATCGTTGCGATACCCGGGACTTGAGGATGGGATGCCTGTCCATCAGCGCGATCAGGGCAGTCCTGAGGTGATCGACATCGACGCCCTCGTCGATGTGGAAGCACAGTGAGATCGCGTGATCCGTCCCGGATCCCAGTTTCTCCATGAAGTAGAACCGGCGCTGAGCAGCGGTCAGTCCGACCTCGCCGTGGTCGCTCGGCGCCGTCGCCGGAAGAACGTCATGTGCGGCCGCGGTTGCCGGGTCGGGGGTGAGGAGCGCGCACTGTTCGCTGAGCGTCGCGTGGCGATAGAGCACGTCGAGCGTCACGCCGGTGTCGAACTCCTCGTTCATCCGCATCAAGAGCAACGTCACCAGGAGCGAATTCCCGCCCAGCGAGAAGAACGAGGAATCCGTCGGCAGTTCGCCGGAGACCCCCAGGACCTTCCGCCAGATCGCGCTCAGTCTGCTCATGATCTCATCTGGCTGCTCCGCGCCGTCGTCCTGCTGGGCCGGTGCCTGCCGGGGAGCGGTGAGTCTGGGAAGGTCGACCTTTCCGTGAGCGGTCAGCGGCAGTTCCGCGAGCAGCGTGATGGTGTCCGGCACCATGTATCTCGGCAGAAGCTGCCGGAGGGCGTTGCGCAGCTCGGTTTCGTTCTCCCATGTCCGTGGCGCCGACGCCGCCGGCACGACGTAGGCAGAGAGCCGTTGGCCGTCCTCGGATATCGCGCAGGCGCAGTCGACGACCCCCTCGACGCCGCCGATCACCGCCTCGATCTCGGCCAGGCTGACTCGGAACCCCCGGATCTTGATGTTGCCGTCGCTGCGGCCGTGATAGCGGAACGCCGGCCCGATGAGCGATGCCTGGTCGCCGGTGTGGTAGCCGACGGCGCCGTCCATCGAGGGGACGGCCCGGAAGGCGGCTGCCGTCTGGCCGCTGTCCAGGTAGCCACGGGCCAGCGCGGCGCCCATGATGACGATCTCGCCGCGCTGGTAGGGGACGCAGGCCATGTCCCGGTGCACCACGGCTATCGTCGTGTTGCAGATCGGAGTCCCGATCGGGACGGAGCCGGTCCGGGTGTCCGGGTCGGTGATCTCGTGGACGACGCATCCGACCGTGGCTTCGGTCGGACCGTACTCGTTGAAGAACTGGCTCTTCGCGAAGGCCCGGTACCAGGGCGCCACGACAGCGGCCTTGAGGTCTTCGCCGCCGATGACGAAGACGTGCCTGGCGTCCGACGGCTGCTGCGTGACCCCTAGGTTCGACAACGCCACCAGGTGTGAGGGAGTCAGCTTCAGCAGGAGCCGGTCGCCTTGGTGTCGCATGAGCAGTTGTCGCAGCTCGCTGA
This sequence comes from Streptomyces sp. NPDC047079, assembly GCF_040643755.1. Taxonomy (NCBI): domain Bacteria; kingdom Bacillati; phylum Actinomycetota; class Actinomycetes; order Kitasatosporales; family Streptomycetaceae; genus Streptomyces; species Streptomyces sp. NPDC047079. The sequence continues at coordinate 57,955 of NZ_JBEYUZ010000021.1, read as the reverse complement.
TTTCGTTGTCCTCCTCGACCACCTGGAGTGTCAGGCCCGCGGTGAGGGCGAACAGGGTGGTGGTGACGGTCGCGTCGAACGAGTGCGGGCTGGACAGGACCGCGACCTGCGGATCGCGGTCGAGGTACGTGGCGGTGCAGTGGGCGAGATAGTTCACCACCGATCCGTGGGTCACCGCGACGCCCTTGGGCTTTCCGGTGGAACCGGAGGTGAAGATGACGTAGCACAGATCCGCGTGCTGAAGCTCTGCCCGCGCTGTGGGAGTAGAGGTGCCGGTCGACGGAATCTCCCGCCGCCGTATCACGGTGACGGCCTGTGGATGCGCATGCGCATCGTCGTCCTCGACGACGGCGAAGGCGATGCGGTGCTCACTCAGGAGAGCTGACTGGTTCCGCCGCAGATATTCCGAATCCATCGGGACGTACGCGGCCCCCGCCTTGTTCACCGCGAGCATCGTCACCAGGAACTCGGCGGACCGCTTCAGGCACACCGCCACCAGGTCGCCCTTGCGTACGCCCTTGTCGCGCAGCAGGGCGGCCATGGCGTCCGACCGCGCGTCCAGGCTGCGGTAGTCGACGGCGCCCCCGGGGGTGCCGCGGACCGCGTGCCGTTGCGGAGTGGCGACGGCTGCGCGGGCGAAGGCATCGAGATAGCTGTGGTCCGTCAGGGGTACCGCCGGGCCGGTCATCAAGGCCAGGGAAGGCTCGCCGCCGGCGCGTCCACCGAAATCCAGCCGGCCGAGCGGCACGGCCGGATTGCCGACCGCGGTCTCGACGAAGGATCCGAAGAGCTCCGCCATCGTCTGCATGCGCTGCGCCGAGAACAGGCTCTTCTTGTATTCCCAGTAGATCGTGAGACGGTCGTCGATCACCTTGGAGTTGAACAGGAGATCGAACTTCGATTCGACCGCCGCCGCTTTGATCGGACGTGCCTGGCAGTCGTGGAAGGGGAACACGCTGCGCCCTTCCGGGTGGAGCGCGAGCACGATCTGGAGGATCGGGTTCATGCCCGAGACCCGCTCCGGGTTGACATGCTCGACGAGTCGGTCGAAGGGCACGTGCCGGTGCGCGAACGCCTCCCGGTAGTACTCCCACTCCGCCACGATCAGCGAATCGAGCGTCTGCGCCCAGTCGATACGGTGCCGGAAGGGAACCGTGTTGACGTACATCCCCATCGCCGCGCTGTCGGCCTCCGTCTCCCGGCAGTCGTAGGGGGCGCCGACGACGAGGTCGTCCTCGCCGGACAGGAAGGAGAAGAAGAGTCCGAGGACGGCGTTCAGCACGACGAACATCGTCGTCCGGTGGCGCCGTGCGAGGCCGGCGAGTACGGCCGTGACCTTGACGGACAGCTCCGAACACAGGGATTCGCCGTCGTGAGCGGACTGGGTCGCGCGGTCGCCGTCAAGCGGCAGGGAGTGCCTCATCGGCGCTCCGTCCAGCTGCCTCGCCCAGAAGTCCAGGCTCTCGGGGCCCGACCATTCGGTCCGGGCGAGGTACCTGAAGAAGGCGGCGCCATCGTCGCGCCAGCGCGGCTCGCGGCCTTGCAGGGACGCCTCGTAGCACTCCTGGAGGTCCTCGATGAGGATCGCCTCGGCGGCGCCGTCGGTGATGATGTGATGGATGCACAGCATCAGGTAGTGGGTGTCGGGCGACGCGGCGACGAGCGCCGCCTCGACGAGCGGGCCGGTCGCGAGGTCGAAGGGCCGGTTGATCCGCTCGATGAGAAGCCGCTCGGCGCGCTCGGGGCTCAGGCCGGGAATCTCCATGTACGACAGCGTGAGGTCGGAGGCGTCGCGCAGCCGGATGAAGACGGTGTCGCCTTCCTCCTCGAAATAGCTCCTGAGCACCTGATGATGGGCTACGACCTGCTGGAACGCCGTCCGCAGAGCGCTGACGGACAGGGGGCCGGTCAGTTCGAGCAGCAAGGTCGTGTTGTACAGGGTCGAGGGTCCCGATGACTTCGCGATCGTCCAGAAGCGCTGTTGCAGCGGCGAGATCGCCATCTGCTGGCTGGGGTTGTCGCCCGGCGCGACGCTCGGGTCGGCCTCATTGCGGCTCGCCGCGACGAGCTCGGCGAAGTCCCGCAGCCTCGGCCGGTCGAAGACGGACTTGGCGCGCAGCTCCAGGCCGAAGGCCCGGTTGACGGCGTGTACATACCGGGCGGCCAGCAGAGAATGCCCGCCGACGGCGAAGAAGTCGCTCTCCCGGTCGATCCGCTCGCTGTTCGCGAGCAGGTCCCGCAGGATCTGCGCCAATGCGGATTCGGTCTCTCCCGCCAGTTCTCCGAGGCCGCCGGCCGCCTCTCGGCGGGATGCCAGCAGGCGCAGCGCGTGGCGATCGAGTTTTCCGGTTTTGCTGAGGGGGAAGGCCGGCACCAGTACGAACTGGTCCGGGCGCATGTGCGGAGGAAGCAGGGTCGCGACGCCTTCGGCGACCCGGCTGATCAGGGCACCGGCGGACCGACCCGCTGTCGGCGTGGTGCTCAGCGGCCCGGTCCGGCCGCCGTTCGACGGTGCCGCGAGGCCCGCGCTGTCGGCGTACTGCGCGCGATCGGACCGGAAGACGACGACGTCGAGGCGGCTGACGGAGCCGTTGTCGTCTCGGGCGTAGTGGGCGCTGGTTTGCAGCCCATGAGCATCCGCCACCCTTTGCAGCCGTGTCAGCACCTCCTGCGGGGGTTGCGGCTCGGCCGGCTGCGCGGCTCGTGGGCCGGCTGTCACGCTCGACTTGGCTGTGCGCAGCGTGTCGCAGTGATCGGCGGTTCGGGGGTTACGGACACCTCGGACGATGGCGGTGCCGCTCTCGCCGGTGGCGAGTGATCGCCACAGGTCGTCGGCCTCGGCGAGGTCTGCGTCCCGGACTTCGACCGGGCCCGCCGAACCCACGTGATGCAGGCTGCCCGGATCCTTGCTCAGGATGACGTCATAGCGGAAGTCGAACAGTTCATTCGAGATGGGGCCGGTGCGCGGCAGGACGCTTACTCCGGCCACGCTCTCCCGCTGTGCGGCGAACTCGGTCCAGTACTCATCGGAGATGAGAAGCTCGGTCACCTGCTCGGACTGCGCGTACGCCAGTTGCAGACGTTCCAGGTCCGGCCGTGCTTCGCCGTCCGGTGCCTGGGCGTCCACCACGGACAGGCTGAATTCGTCCAGCAGGTCGTGATTGCGGACGTCGCCGACGAAGACGTTGCGGACGCAGTCGATGGCCAGGACCTTGTCCAGTACCTCTTCCAGGTAGTCCAGGCCGGGGAAATACTGGACCACCGAGTTGATGATCACGGTGTCGACGGCTGCCTCGCGGACACGCTCGGCATACCGGTCGATGTCGATCGCCTCGCAGGTGAAGAACGACAGCGGGCCCGTGCTGATCTTCCTGGCGTTTCGTTCGTTCATGGCGATGATCTGCGATGAGAAGTCGCAGGCCAGGTAGTTGTCCACGCGACGGCTGAGTGGATAGGCGATGATGCCGAGGCCGCAGCCGATCTCCAGCACGCTCTTCGGCTGGACGGTCGAGATCCGCTCGAGTGTGCTCGAAAGCCAGGAGCGCATCTCCTGTTCAGGGATCTGTTCACCGGTGTAGGAGCTCATCCAGCCCGACGCGTTGAACTCGATGTCCCCGGTGACCCGCTCGGCATACGCGAAGTCGTAGACTTCCCGCCACTGTTCGACCACCGCTTCGGCGTCGATCTGTGTCTGAGTGCCCTCGTGTCCGGCACCCTCGGCCGAGTCGTCCTTCCGGATGAACGCGACCACCCTTGCCGTGCCGTGCGCGTCTTCGTCGATCAGGACCTCGGCCCGTCCCACGCCGGCCGTCGACTCCAGCGCGGCCCTGATCTCCCCGAGCTCGACGCGGTACCCGCGAACCTTCACCTGGTCGTCTTGCCGGCCGAGGAACACCAGCTGGCCGTCGTTGCGCCGGCGGACCCAGTCTCCCGTCCGGTAGCCGCGTCCGGCGCCCGTGTCGAAGAACGCCGCGGGCCCGTCCTGGGGTTCGCCGAGATATCCCGCGGCGACCTGTGCGCCCCGGATCACCAGTTCGCCGGCTGCCCCGAAAGGCACCGCGGCGCCGTCCGCCGTCTCGATCGTGAACTCGACGCCGGGCAACGGCCGCCCGATCGGGAGTGCTCCTGAAGTCGCCGGATCGTTCACGTCCGCGACGAAGACGCCGATCGTGGTCTCGGACGGCCCGTAGTGGTTGTGGACGGCGACCGACGCCGGAATGTCGCGCAGTGCGCGGACGACCGCCGGCGGGGCCGCCTCTCCCCCGAGCAGGAGGGTCTTCCTCGGCAGCAGATCGGTGATCGGGTGCGTTTCGAGCAAGGCGGCCAGATGGCTGGGCGTGATCTTCAGGACGTCCGTTTCGTTCCGCCGCAGGAACGTTCTCATGGCGGCGCCGTCGAGGATGTCGTCGCGAGTCGCGATGTCCAGCCGCCCACCGGTGGCGAGGGCGCCGAACAGGACCGTGTTGCCGAAGTCGGTCGCCACACTCGACTGCCAGCAGTAGCGCGCCTTGGGCTGCAGGCGCAGCCTTCCGACCACGCCCCCGAGGTAGGCGGCCAGGTTCCGGTAGGTGACCCGTACGCCCTTGGGCCGACCGGTAGAACCCGACGTGAACACGTAGTAGAGGTCGTCGTCCGCGGACACCGGCCCCCGCGGGCCGCGGCTGTCCGCCGTCAGGGTCCGAACATCGACGGCGTCCACGTCCCCCCTCTTGTCGAGCGGGCCGTGCTCACCGTCCGTCAGCAGGCACCGGGGGTCGGCGGCCCCGAGGATCATCGCGCGCCGGGCCGCACTGTCATTCCGGTCGAGGGCGACGTACGTTCCGCCGACGGACATGATGGCGACGATCGTCTGCACCAGCTCGATGGACCGCTCCATGTCGAGGGCGAACACGCCGCTCGGGCCGAACCTTTCGGCCAGCGCCCCGCCGATCTCTCCGGCTCGGCGCATCAGTTCGCCGTAGGTCATCTGCCGGGTGCCGTCGCTGACCGCCACCCGGTCGGGTTCGGCGTCAGCAAGCGCCGCGATCCGCTCGAGGACGTCGATGTTCTCGTCCAGGTCGAGGGCGTCGGTGCCGCCCGCTTCCTGCGGGGTCCGCTCCGCCAGTGAAGTCCTCAGGTCCGCGACGGGTACCTCGACGCTTTCGGAGGCGATCTCCACCATCTGGGAGAACCATCGGGCCCACCGTTCGATGGTCGCCTTGTCGAAGACGCTTTCGTCGTAGACCCACAGCAGCTCCCGTCCACGGCTGCCGTCGGCCTTGACGAAGACCTCGAGGTCATACCGGCTGCGGTCCTGGACGTCCGGCAGCACTTCGATCCGCGTGCCGTCCAGGGCCGGACCGCCGGCGCCGAAATTCTGCAGGGCCAGGACGATCTGGAAGATGGGCGTTGTGTCGTTGCGTCCGTCGGTCACGGCCGCCACGACGCGCTCGAACGGCACTTGCTGGAAGGCGTAGCCGAACTCGATCTCGACCATCTTGGTGGCCAGCACGTCGGCGAACGTGTCGTCCTGGTGGACCGCCCCGCGCACCGAGATCATGTTGACGAAGAAGCCAACGGTCTCTTGGATGTCCGGCAGCTCGCGGTTGGCGATGGGGCTGCCTATGACCGTCTCCTGCCGGCCGCTGACGAGCGCCACCAGAATCGCGAGGACGGAGTGCAGCCCGGCGAACTCGTTCGCCCCGGCGGCGATGCACCGCTTGGTGAACGAGTCATAGACATCGCCCGTGATCCGCTGCGTATGGATGCCGGCGGCCTGACCTCGCGTGCCCTGGACCCCGCCGTCGACCGGCATGCCATGGACCAGCGGCGCACCGTCCAGGCGATCCCGCCAGCGGTCCACGAGGGTGTCAAGGACTTCGCCGGTGATCATCCGGCGCTGCCACCGCGCATACTCCGCATACGCGGATCCGGAGCTCTCGTGCCCGGCATCCGGCGCATCGTAGAATCGGCTCAGCTGCCGCCATATGAGCGGCATCGACCAGCCGTCACACGCTATGTGATGGATATTGAGAATCACGTAGCACACATCATCGGGCGCGACGACCAGTCGGCACCGCACCGGGATCTCGGCGCTCAGATCGAACTGGTGACTAGACTCGGCAAGCTGTGCCGACTGAGCCTTCGCCAGGGCCTCCTCGGGCGTTCCCGCTTCCTCTCGGACGATGTGCAGGTCCGTGTCGAGTACGACCTGGCTGATTGCATCGCCCGTCATCCGGTAAACCGCGCGCAGTACTTCGTTCTCACTGACCACGCGGCGCAACGCGCTGCAGAGTCGGTCGATGTCCAGATCGCCCCGGATGCAGAAGGTCTCGATCGAGTTGTACTCCTCGGAGCGCTCCGCGATCTCGTTGAGCACCCACAATCGCTCCTGCTGGTAGCTCAGCGGTGCCGGGCCGTCGGCATCATCGGCGCCCCCCATCTGCGCCGCCTGAGACAGCAGGTGAGCGATGATCTCCGCCTTGTGCAGTCGGACGAAATCCGCTTCGGCGGGCGCCAGTTCACCGGCTCCGGCCGATTTGAGCGTGCCCTGCTCCAGGTAGAATCGCACGCCACGGCGACCCAGATCCTGCAAGAAGGGCAGCAGGTCTCCGTCTGCCGCGACGTCCCCCTGAGAAACCACTGCGATCTCCTACCTTTCTGGTCATGCATCGACTCAACCGCGGTAGCAGCAGCCGCCGCATCCGTGGCGACGGGCATCGAGGCTCGCGCAAGGGAACAAGCGTTGCGAAGACTTGTGCGTCTAGGGAGGGAGCGAATGACTCTCGCAGACCCCTGCAGGGAATCCGCCGACGGTCCGTGAGGGCCTGGAACTGCGATGACGAGGAATCAGTTGAACCGGCTCAGTGGGGCTGGGCCGCAGTCAGATCGCTGTGGGGGTGTCCCGGTGAGGGTCCGGCGTGCCTGCCGTCCCGGCTTGGTGCAACAGCGGCCGGCTGCGGTAGAGAAACCCGACGATGGCGGGGACCGGGCTGACGACGCGGGGCTGCGCCCCGAGCCGGTCTTGGTGGCGTGAGGAGACCGCGGGCATCTGGGACCAGTGCGAACCGGGGTTGAGATGGTGTTCCTGGTGGTATCCGTCGTTGAAGGTGAGGAAGTTGTACACGCGGCTGTAGTGGCTCACCGAGTCCGCCGCTCGGTCCTCCGGGTTGGCACCGTAGTGCCGGTAGTAGTTCTGCACGTTGACCAGCGTCAGCGCGGCGAAGAACGCCGGGAGGTAGCACATCACCGTCCACTGCCAGGACAGCGTCGCGAATACGACGAGGGACAGGCAGTGCGCGGCGCGGTCGGCCTGTATCTGCCGCAGCTCGCGGGCTCTCCTGCCCTCCCGGTGTGAGGCCAGGGACAGAAGTCGCTCCTCGCCTCGACCGACGCTCCACAGGCGCGTCGTGGAGGCCACGTCCTTGGCGCGGCCGACGACCGAGTCCACCGCACCGCCGAGGGCGTAGGCCATCAGCGGCTGGTGCTGCCCGTTCTTGCCCTTGCGGTACGTGGACGACGTGTCCCGGGTGGTGCCATCGGGGCCCTGACGGTCGTTGTTGAAGCGGTGGTGGTTGCGGACATGGGTCAGTTGGTACGCCTGGACGGACTGCCCGATGTTGACGGAATTGACGAGGGACATTACAGCGTTGAGACGATTGCTGACGAACCACGGCACATGGGTGAACAGGTGCGAGATGACGATGATGTTGTAGGTCATCATCACGGTGAGCAGGGCCCCTCCGGCGGCCCTGGCCGGCAGCGAGTTCGTGTTCCAGGTGATCGCCAGTGCCAGAGTCACGCCGAATTGTGCCAGACTCAACGCCACGAGGATCGAGTCTTTGGGCGTGTTCTTCCAGATCTTCACTGATCCCCCTCGTTGCGACATGCCTTACTCCAGCCCGCCACCGTCGGATCGCAACGGGGGCGGGAGTCCGGATCGCTCTTAAACGGTCTCAATCTTTGACACCCATGCGCATGCGTGTCGCGTCGCCAAGGCGGATCCCGACTCTAGACCGTAGTGATCGATACCTCAAGGAGACCTCTGTCAACTCGCCCGTCCTACCTGACCAGTTGGTTGGACGGACGAGGAAAGGGCCCCTGGCAGGGGCGAGCACGACCGAGATCACCACGTCCTCGGCTCAACCGGGAATTGGAAAGGTCTCAGTTGAACCGGGCAATCGCCGATCGGCTATTGACACCGACCAATTGACCTTGGTGAAGTACTGCACGTTGCGAGCCGAGCCGTGATCATGGAGGGGCGGGCGGGTCGCGATGCGCGTCGAGAGGCCGGCACGGATGTGCCTAGCGGCCGATGTCCATCTGGATGATCCGACCTGCCGAGGAAGGCAATCATGTTGGAGCCCGAGGACCTGTGCTTCGTCGTGCGCAATCATGAGGACCAATATTCGCTCTGGCCTGCGAGCCGCAAGGTCCCGGCCGGCTGGGAAACCGTCGGCGACCGGGCCCCGCGATCCGTCTGTCTGGATCTGATCGCCCAGATGTGGACAGATCTGCGGCCGGCGAGCCTGCGTGCGTTCATGGACCCGGGTGCCTGAAAGGCCACCGATTCACCAATCTCCCCTACGCCTCAGCATACGGAGCATCGACATGCGTGAATCAGAGGTCTCGGCCGAGCCGGAGTGCCCCGTCAGTTCTTACAACGAGTGGGATCCGCTGGAAGAAGTGATCGTCGGCGTCGTCGACGGTGCTCACTTCCCGCCGTGGCATGTCGCTGTCGGCGCCCCGCTGTCGCCTGAGCAGCGCGCCGTGTTCCGGGAACGGGCCGGGCAGCCGTTCCCCGCCGACGCGATCGCCGCCGCGCGCGACGAACTCGACCAGCTGGTCGACATCCTGGAAGGCCAAGGTGTCAAGGTCCGCCGGCCCGACGTGCGGGATCACAGCCGGTCCTACGGGGCGCCGGGCTGGTCGAGCACCGGCCTGTACGACGCGATGCCCCGGGATCTGCTGCTGGTCGTCGGACAGGACGTGATCGAGGCGCCGATGGCCTGGCGATCGCGCTCGTACGCGGCATCGGCCTACCGGCCGCTGCTCAAGGAGTACTTCCAGCAGGGCGCCCGCTGGAGCTCCCCGCCCAAGCCCGAACTGCCCGACGAGCTGTACGTCGCCGACTGGACCGACCAACCGGGGGGGGAACCGTTCCGCTCGGTGATCACCGAGTTCGAGCCGACTTTCGACGCGGCCGATTTCATCCGGTGCGGCCGCGACATCTTCGCCCAGCGCAGCCACGTCACCAACGCGATGGGCATCGAGTGGGTCCGCCGGCACCTCGGCGACGACTACCGGGTCCACGAGCTGCAATTGGCCGACGCCCACCCCATGCACATCGACGCGAGCCTGATGCCGCTGGCCGAGGGCAAGCTGCTGATCCACCCGGAGCGGGTGCCGGAGGTACCCGAGATCTTCAAGGACTGGGAGGTGCGGTCGGCGCCGACGCCGGTGATACCGGACGGGCACCCGCTGTACATGACCAGCAAGTGGATCAATATGAACGTGCTGATGATCGATGAGGAGCGGATGATCGTCGAAGCGCAGGACGAGCCGATGCGCCGCCTGGCCGAGAGCTGGGGGATGGCCGCGATCCCGTGCCCGTTCCGCAACTTCAACAGCTTCGGCGGCTCGTTCCACTGCGCGACGACCGACATCCGGCGGCGTGGCAGCCTGCGCTCCTACTTCTGATGTCTCAACCCAGTACGTCGGATTCGGAGGTAGGAGCCTGATGCCCGGTCCCTGTATTCATCACACGTTCGAGGCCCAGGCCGCACTGACGCCGGACGCTGTGGCGGCGGCCTGGGACGGCGGGACCTTCACCTACCGCGAACTGGACCAGCGGGCCAATCAGTTCGCCCATCTGCTGACCGCCGAAGGCATCGGGCCGGAGCGCCTGGTCGGCGTCATCATGGAGCCGTCGCCGCGGCTGCTGGTCACGATGCTGGGGATCTGGAAGGCCGGCGGAGTGTACCTACCGGTCGATCCGTCACTGCCTCGTGACGTCGCCGAGGCGATGCTCACCGACGCCGGGGCGGTCCTGGTCGTCCGGGACGCACAGATCACCGTGGCTCCCCCGGGACTGCCCGTGAGGGACGCGGACCGGCTCGACCTGTCCGGTCAGCCGGCGACCGCTCCGCAGACCGCCCTTCACCCGGCCAATCTGGCCTATTGCGTGTTCACTTCGGGCTCGACCGGCAAGCCCAAGCGGGTCGCCGTCCAGCACGACAGCTTCGTCAACCACGCGTCGTCGCTCCGGGCCGAGTTGCGGCTGGAGCCGACTGACCGCGTCCTGCAGTCCACGGCGATCGCCTTCGACGCCGCGCTGGAGGAGATCTGGCCGGCATGGGCCGCCGGGGCCGCCGTCGTCATGCCCGACAAGCGGCAGTTCACCAGCGTGGAGTTCACCGATCTGATCAACCGGCTGGCCGTGACGATGGTGAGCCTGCCCAGCGCCTACTGGCACCAGTGGGTGGACGACCTGACCGCCGGGCTGGTACGCCTGCCCGCCTGCCTGCGCATCGTGTTCATCGGCGGCGACAAGATCCATGTGGACAAGCTCGCTGCCTGGTACCGGATCCCCGGGGCGGAGAAGGTCGACTGGGTCTCCGACTACGGGCCGACGGAGACCTCGATCAGCGTGGCGCTTCACCGTCCTGACGGCGTCGACGCGTCCCATCCCGATCCCGACGCCTACGCGCTGGTTCCCATCGGGCGTTCGTTCGCGGGCGCCGCCCTCTACGTCCTCGACGACGGTCTACGGCCTGTGCCGGACGACGAACCCGGCGATTTGTGGGTCGGCGGCCCGCCGGTGTCCCGCGGCTACCACGCCAATCCGGTCGCCACCGCTGAACGGTATCTTCCCGACCCCCAGGGCCTGCCTGGTTCGCGCATGTACCGCACCGGCGACCGCGCCAGCCGCCGGCCGGACGGGACGCTGGTCTTCCTGGGCCGCTCGGACCGCCAGGTCAAGATCCGCGGGTACCGGGTCGAACCCGGCCAGGTGGAAAGCGCCGTACTGCACTGCGCCGGCGTCAAGGACGCGGTCGTCATCGCGGTCGAGGATCCGCCCTTCGGATCGCGGCTCGTCGCCTACGTCGAGGCCGAGGCCGGGGTGTCCGAGGCGGCGATCCGCGCCGACGCCGCCGGCCGGTTGCACGAGGCCATGGTGCCCCAGACCTTCGTGTTCCTGGAGCGCATCCCGCGCTCGCCGCTCAACGGCAAAGTGGCCCGCTCCCGGCTGCCGGCGACCGCGCCGAGGCAAGGCGGCCGCACCGCCCGCGCCGACGACGCGGGCGCGGCCGGGATGTCGACGCTCGAGCGGGTCCTGGCCACCCTCGTCGGCGACGTGCTGGACGGCCCGCCCGTCAGCCGCGACGAGGACTTCTTCGCGGCCGGCGGCGACTCGCTGCGGGGGCTGCGACTGCTCAGCCGGGTCACCGAGGTGACGGGTGTGGCGTTGACGTTCGCCCAGTTGCGCGCGGCCGCGAACGTGGCGGGCATCGCAGCCGCGGTGAAGCAGGAACACGGTCGCAACGTCGCGGACGCTGCGGTCGTGCCCTCGGGCGGCCATGGCGACCGGCCCCCCGCCTCGCGCGGGCAGCGGGCCCTGTGGTTCGTGGACCAGGTACACCGCGGCAAGCCCACCTATGCGATTCCGGTCTGCTACCGGATCCGTGGTCCCCTCGACCTCGATCGCCTCGACGCCGCGCTGACCGCCATCGTCGCCCGGCACGAGGCGCTGCGCACGGTGCTGGAGTACCAGGACGGCGAGCTTCGGCAGCGGATCCGGCCTGCGAGCCCGGTCCACACCGCGCTATCTGTCGCCGCCGACTTCGACGAGGCGTTCCGCCTCGCCGAGCTGGAGGCCGGGCGCCCGTTCGACCTCGCCACCGGCCCGCTCCTGCGGTCAGCGTGTTTCCGCGTCAGTGCCGAGGAGCACCTGTGGCTGGTCAACGTGCACCACGCGGTCTTCGACGCCTGGTCGCTCGCCGTGTTCTGGCGGGAATTCGGCGCGCTCTACACCGGTCGGCCCCTGCCGGAGCCGACCATCCAGTACGCCGACTACGCCGCCTGGCAGGAGCGCTGGCTGCTCAGCCCGGAAGCGGACAGGCAGCGGGCGTACTGGCGGACCCAGCTCGCCGGGGACCTGCCGGCTGCGGAAGTGGGCTCGGCGTCCGGAGCCGGGAAGCGAGTCGGCACCGAGGGATTCGCCGTGGAGCTACCGCGCGCTGCCGTCGATCCGGCCGCGCTGCAGCGTGTCGCCGGCATGTGCGGCACGACGGACTTCGCCGTTCTGCTCGCGGCCTTCTTCGCGACGCTGCGCCGGACCGGCGGGGTCGAGGAGACGGTGGTCGGCGTGCCGATGGCCTGCCGGAACCGGCCCGGTACGGAGGAGCTCATAGGTTATCTGGTCAACACGGTTCCACTGCGGATGCGCTTCACCGAGGACATGAGCTTCCGTGAGCTGATCGCACGCACGGACGAGGCGCTGGCGGGGGCGCTGACCCACCAGGAGCTGCCCTTCGCCGAGCTGGTGGAAGGCCTGAGGCGGTCCGGCGGCGCCGGGGAGAACCCGCTGTTCCAGGCGATCTTCGCCATGCAGTCCACCCCGCTGGACGGTTTCGGCGACATCGAAGGCCTCGACATCGCCGAGCGGTTCGTTCACTCGCGGACCGCGAAGGTCGCGCTGACCTGGACCGTGCGGCAGGACGCCGCCGGGGTGGCGGGCGAGATCGAGTACGCCGCCGACCGGTTCGACCAAGCCTCCGCGCGCCGTTGGCAGGACACCCTGCTGGCCCTGCTCGCCGCCGGACTCGCCGATCCGGGCGCGCCGGTCGACGGGCTGCCGGTGCCGCAGAGCGGACAGGCGGCCGGCTCCGGACCCAGGACCGCGCGTCGATGAGTTGAGCGTTCCGTGTCACCGTGTCGCCCGCCGCGCTGAAGCGCGGCGGGCGTCTCGTTCAGTCCCGCGGCATCGACGCCCGCACCAGCTCGGTCACGGCTGCTGCGAGGTCGGACAGGACGGGGTGGCGGAGGATCACCGCGGGGTCGACGTCGGTGTCATAGGCCTGCCGCAGTCCGAGCGCGATCTGCCGGGCGATGGGCGGTTGGCCGCCGATCGCGTAGAAGTTGGCGTCGGGCGCCGCGGGCGTGCCGAGGTGCTGTTCCCACAGTTTCGCGAGGGTGTCGAAGACCGTCTCTTCCCACGTCCCGCTCTCGTCCGGCGCGAGCAGGGCCCGGTGATCGGTCTTGCCGCTGCTGGTCGTCGGGATCTGCGGCACCTGATGGATCCGGGTGGGCACCATGTAGGCGGGGAGGCGGCCTGCCAGTTGCCGGCGCAGTGCCGGGGCGTCGCAGCCGGGATCGCTGACGAAAGCGGCGAGGTGCGGGCCGAGCACGCGGTGTGTGTCCATCCGAACCGCGACGCGGCCGTGGCCGACCAGGTCGGCGAGCGCGGTTTCGACCTCGTCCAGCTCGACCCGGTTGCCGCGGATCTTCACCTGACGGTCCAGCCGTCCGGCGTGCACCAGCAGGCCGTCGGCCCGGCGCCGGACCACATCGCCGGTGGCGTATCGCGATCCGCCGTCCAGGAAGCGCTCCGCGGTCAAGTCCGGGCGGCCGAAGTAGCCCAGGGCGACGCCGGGTCCGCCGACGACGAGTTCGCCGACGTCCCTTGAGGCACCGGACAGCGGCCGGATCTCCAGCACCGCGTCGTTGACCGCGGTCCCGATCGGCAGGTCCGGTTCCGGGTCGCCGGGATCCAGCGGAAGACAGGCGTGTGCGGTCGCGTAGATCGTGGTCTCGGTCGGGCCGTACAGGTTCCACACCTGCTGGACGTGCGTGACCTGGGCGACGAGTGATCGCCGCAGGCGTTCCCCGGCGAGCAGCAGGACGGTGGTCGACGGCAGCCGGAGTCCGGCCTCGAGCAGATGTCCCAGAACCGTGGGCGTGGTCTGCGTGAACACCTGTCGCCCCGGCGCTTCGAGGAGCGGTCCCAACTGGTTCGCCAGGATCTGCAGTTCGGCGGCGACGACCAGTTCACCGCCGACGGTCCAGGGGGCGAATATGTCGAACACGGAGATGTCGAAGGCGAAGGAGGACAGCGCCACGTAGACGGAGTCCGGGCCCATTCCGATCAGCGAGGCCACCGAGGCCACCAGCCCGGCCGCGGAGGCGGACCGTACTTCGACGCCCTTGGGCACCCCGGTCGAGCCGGATGTGAACATGACGTAGGCCGCGCCCGGGTGGGGTCGGGGGCGCGGGGCGAAGGGCGCCGCGCTTGGGGTGTTTTGGGCCTGGAACAGTTCCGGTGTGGTCAGGTCGAGACGCTGGACCGCGTCCGGCGTGTCCTGCGCGCTGTCGACCGCCAGCACCATCCGGACTTGCGCCTCCCGCAGGACGGCGGCACGGCGCGCGGCCGGCCAGTCGGGATCGATCGGTACATAGGTGGCCCCGCTCCACAGGACGGCGAGGATCGCCACCGGGCCGCCGGCCCGGCGCGCGGCCATGACGCCCACCCGGTCGCCGGGCGAGGCCCCCGCCGCGGCGATTCGGCCGGCCAGATCCGAAGCGGCCCGGGCGACTTCTGCGTAGGTCCACACGCCGCCGTTGTCCCGAACCGCGGCCCGGCCGGGTGTGTTCTGAGCCGATGTCAGGAACAGGCTCGCAAGCCGGTCGGGCTCGTCGGGCGTCATCACGACTCCGAGTCCTGTCAGCGGTCGCCGCCTGTCGCGGGCAGGGAATTCCAGTGTGCGGTGAACTCGACGACGGTGGGATGTTCCAGCACCGTGACGATGTCCGTCTCGATTCCCAGTTTCTGGTTGAGCCGGCCCACGAGTTCTATCAGCAGCAGCGAATGTCCGCCGAGATCGTAGAAGTTGGCATCGACGTCCACCTCGGGCAGTGCGAGGACTTCCGCCCAGATCTCGGAGACTTGCTGCTCCCGCACAGGCATGGTCGGTGCCCTCCCCGCGTATCCCAACGACCCAAGTGTCAGTAGGATGATCGTGGAAAGCTTACGATCAGCCTCCGCGTGGCGCAAGACGCAGCATCCATGCATCAGGTGAGGGCGCACAAGCCCTGGCCGGGCCGTCGGCGACCCGCTTGATCCACATGTACACATCAGCACTCGGATGTGTAGAATCCGGCTTCCAGCGCCCTGCGCAGTTGAGGCCGCCTCGGTCGGCCGCGGAGGGCGGAATTCGACGGGGAGGACAGACTTGGCAACTCCCGAACCTGCGACAGATTCCCTTGCGGTCAGGGTCAGGCAAGTCATCGTTTCGGCGCTCGGCCTCCCGCTCGAAACAGCCGGCCTCGACGACGGGCTCTCGCTTCGCTCAGACCTCGTCAACCTGGATCCACCTGCAATTCGGCGCATCATCACCGAACTTGAGCAGGAGTTCTCCGTCGAAATCGACGACGCGGCGATGACGTCCGCCGAGCTGGCCGACGTCGGCAGCCTGGTGGACCTCGTCAGCGATGCCTTGTCGGCAGGTACCCGTTCACACCACGAAGCCGGGCCGCGGGACGCACAGTTGACGGAGACAGAGCAACTGCTCGCCACGATATGGCAGAAGGTCCTCGACGCCGACGAGGTGCACAGCGAGTCGAACTTCTTCGAATTCGGCGGCAACAGCATGGACGCGTTCAAGGTCGCGAACATGATCAAAGAGACCTTCGACGTCTACATCCCGATGAAATCCATCATGACGTTGAGAACTCTGGGGAGCCTGGCGGCGGCGATCGATACGGAACGGGCGTCGGCGAACCATCCAGCGCCGAACCGCCCTGTGGTCACCGAGTGGTGAGGCGCGATGCGCCCGCCGCGCCCCGATCTCGGGAGCGGCGTCGACGGCATACCGGGCGATGCCGGCCGGCGTGGCGGTGCCGGGCGGGCGTGGCGGTGCCGCCCGGGTAGCCGGTCCCACACCCCGGACCGTGGGGTGAGTCCGGATGGCTCGGCAGGTCCGCGCCGCGGGTCGACGTCCTCGCGGTGGCGCAGAAGAACGTCGACCAGTCGGGACGGCACGCGAACGCGACCCCTGTTCATGATCAAAGCATTCGACAACCTTGATCACCAGGGGTCGCGTCGGTCGCGCCCCAGCGCGGACAAGCAGGCCGTCGACGCACGTCCACGTTGCTCGCCTCGCCACGGCACGCGCCCACCCGGCAGGCCTCGGCTTCGCGCGACGAGGCCGCTACGAACTCGATTCGACAGGCATTTTGGACCTAGCGTCCAGCTCCGGAAGCGACGCCCTGTCGACCTTCCCGTTCGGCAATAGCGGAAGATGGTCCACAAGAATACAGCGCGCGGGGATCATGGCCCCGTGCAATCGATCCTGCAGAAATTCGTACAGGCGCGCCACCAGCCCCTCGTCCGTTTTCGGCAGCGCGACAACATAGGCGACGAGAATCGAAGTGTCCGCCGACACGGACTTCACGGCGACTGCCGCTGCGCTGACGCCTGGAAATTCAGCGAGAACCGCTTCGACTTCCGCAGTCTCCACTCGCACTCCGTGAAGCTTGAACTGTCCGTCACCCCGTCCCAGATATTCCAGATCTCCGCTCGGCAACATCCGGGCCAGGTCCCCTGTCCGGTACATCCTGCTCCCCGGAACTCCGCTGATGTGATCAGCAACGAAGCGTTCGGAAGTCAAGGCCGGTGCATTGAAGTATCCTCGTGCGAGTTGAGGCCCGGCGATGTATATCTCACCGACATCGCCGACGCGAGCCAACATCAAGCGCTCATCGAGGACGTAGACCGTGACGTTTCCCGCTGGTTTCCCGATCGGCACAGTGGCAGATTCCACGTCAGTGTCCACGGAGAACTCCATGGCGCCGACACCACCTTCAGTCGGCCCATACACATTCACCAGACGCGCCCCGGTTTCGGACTTGATGGATTCTGCCAAGGATCGATTGAGGGCTTCGCCGCATGACGCAATGGTACGCATTGACGGGATTTCCCGTAGAACTCCGGACTCCAGATACGCCCGGAGAAGGGTCGGTACCGCGAGCATCAGGGTGATCCCACGCGAATTGGCGTAGTCACGAAAGGCCGACGTGATAGTGGCGATATCGGTCGGAACAACAACCAACATCGCTCCCGAAATCAAGGCCACCGCCATCTCCCACAACGCCGCGTCGAAACCGCTGGGCGTACGCTGTGCAATGCGGTCCGCCGGTCCGACTCCAAGGAACTCGGCTTCCCAGAGAAAGTGGTTCACAAGCGCGCGATGAGGAAGTGCGACGCCTTTCGGCTTTCCCGTCGATCCCGATGTGTACAATATGCACGCAAGCCGATTCGCGTCATCGGGTGCGAACTCGACGTAGGATCGCGGATTCGTGAACGGCGTTTTGCTGCGTTCAATCGCCAGCGCGCCGTCGTCCTCGAGCGAATTCAACGGGATCAGCTCACCGCCGAACGGGAGGAGCGATTCGGTGTCCGCGCGGCATATGAGACCGACAGCGCCTGAGTCACGCAGCGCGTGGGTCAGTCTGGCCAACGGATATTCCGGATCCAGTGGAACAAAGGCGCATCCGGCGATCATGACACCAAGAACGGCAACGGCGTAATCGCACGAGCGGGGCACCAGGACACCGACCGGCGATTCAGTTTTCATTCCTCTGGCACGGAGCACCTCAGCCACACGGCGGGCGCGGTTCACCAGTTGTTCGTAACTGATACTCCCATCAGGGTCGGCGACTGCAATGGCCTCCGGGGATGTCTCCGCATGTTGGCAGATGAGCTGATCGAGGGTTGCGCTCATACTCCGAGGACGCTTCGGGCCATGGATCAGTGTGGATCTGGTCGGCCCGTCAGCGTGGTCATAACCGTCGGCAGCCGCTTCGCCGCTCCGGATGGGCATCCGAACTCACACCTCTTTCACAGACTCGTCCTTTGTCGCAATTTCGCAGTGCCACAACGCCGCAAATCGATCTCGCTCTATTCCGCAACCTGGACTCGAGGGAACTGCTGGCCGCCAGGCGTGATCACTCGGTGTCGACACCGTCGCCTCGCATGGTCCGTGTCAGACTCAACGGCCTCAGATCTTTCCAGTTCGCCTCTACGTAATCCAGGCAGGCTTCCCGACCAGAGGGGCCGTGGACAGCACGCCAGCCCGCCGGCGCCGGCGCAGACGCCGGCCATAGTGAATGCTGCCCCTCGGAGTTCGACAAGACTGTGAAAGATGCGTCCGGATCGTCAAACGGGTTTGCCATGCCGCTCCTGAAGGTCGTCCCGTAACGGCTGGTCACGGGTGAGATGACGGCTGATGTGCGTCGAGGACGGCCGTGGAGCCTGTCGCGGGAGAACCGGATCCTGCTGGTTGCGGCGTACTGGCGCACGAACGTGACGACGCGCCGGCTCGCCCCGCTGTTCGGCGTCTCGAAGCCGGCGGCCGACCGGATCACCGGGCGTCTCCGCCCACTGCTCACGCTCCAGCCGCGCAAGGGGTTCCGCAAGGACACCGCGCTCATCGTGGACGGCACGCTCGTACCCACCCGCGGGCGCTCGAACGCCGGGCGGCCGGAGAACCAGCGCTCTTCCACGGCCGACCAGGTGGTCATCGACGCCGACAGGCGCCTCGTCGTCATGGCCGGCCGGCCGTTGCCCGGCAGCCGGCACGAATCCCGAGGCCTGGAGAAATCCGGCGCCGGGCACGCGGTCGGCCGCACCATGACCATCGCCGACGGCGGCTGCCAGGGCACCGGACTCGTCATCCCGCACCGCAGGGCGAAGGGCGAGGAACTTCCCGCTTGAGAGGAGGAACTCGGCCGTTCCCACAAGCGAGTTCACGCCCGCGTCGAGCACACCTTCGCTCGCGTGAAGACCTGGAGGACCCTCCGCGGCTGCCGCCTGACAGGCGGCGGTGTCCATCACGCCACGCCCGGAATCGCCCGCCTGCACACCCCTGCCCTCCACGGATAACGGAGCCGATCGTGCTCTGACCGTCCCCATCCGCATCAACTCCAAGGTCACTTACGGGACAGCCTTCAGCGGGATGCCGGGCCGCGGTCGGCGCGAGATCCGCTCTTGCCTTCCGACGATCCCGGTTCAACCCGTGGCTTGTGCCGGGTCTGCCGCCATCGCAGGGTCTGACGGTAGCGGAGACCGAGCCAGTTCGTCAGCAGTCCGATCAACAGGAAGATCGTGCGGACCGGCTGGCGAAGGTGGTCCGGCATCAGCTTGAAGTGACCGACGAAGCCTCCCCTCGATCACGGACACCCGGAGGCTGGGACACGAGGTTCCAAGGGGAAGCAGTGCCAGGCGGGAAGCAAGTACACGAAGCGGTACTCCGAGGAGTACAAGCGCGACGCGGTCGAGCTCCTGCCTCCTCGCGCTCGTGGCCCTTCCCGTACGTGTTCTTCCCCGCGAGCGTCGCAGGGAGCGGGAGGCTGTCTCGGTGGGATGAGGTCAGAGAATCTGCTCGGCCCAGACCGTCTTGCCGTCCAGGGAGTAGCGGACGCCCCAGTTCTGCGCGAGTTGGGCGACAATGAACAGGCCGCGCCCGCCTTCGTCGACCGTCTTCGCGTGGCGCAACCGCGGCGCGAGGGGGTTGCCGTCGTGGACCTCGCAGGTGAGTGTGCGGTCCTTGATGAGCCGCAACCGCAGGGGCGGGGTGCCGTAGCGGACGGCGTTGGTGACCAGCTCGCTGACGATCATTCCGGTGGTGTAGGCGGTTTCCTCCTCTACTCCCCAAAGGGTCAGCTGCTGTTGGGCGTAGGCGCGCGCCGTGGCGACAGCTTTGGGGTGGTCGTCGAGATCCCACGCGGCGACCTGGTCGGCGGGAAGCGCGTGGGTGCGGGCGAGGAGCAGGATGACATCGCTGTGGCGGGCGTCGTTCCGAAGCCGGTAGAGCACGTCATCGCACAGATCCTGCAGTGGCCGGTCAGGGTGGGCCAGCACCCGTTGGAGGCTGTCGGGGGCTGGGGAGGTATGCAGGAGGGATTCGGTGTAGAAGGCGAGGACGCTGCCGTCGGCGACGGAGATCGTGGTGGCGGCGAAAGGGGGTCCTTCGGCACTGCCCAGGGGAGGCCCGCTCGGCAGGTGAGGGATCTCGGTCCTCCCGTCGGGATGGGCGATGACGGGTGGGGGGTGGCCGGCCAGGGCGATGGTGCAGGTCTGGGCGAGCGGGTCGTAGACCGCGTACGCGCAGCTTCCCGTGAGCGGCATGCGGTCGCCGGGCGGCAGAGCTGCGCGTTCCTGGGCCAGGCTGATGGCGGTGTCGTTGAGGCGTGCGAGGAGCTCGTCGGGTTCCAGGTCGAGTGCGGCCAGGGAGTGGCTGGCGGTCCGTAGCTGTCCCATGGTGGTGGCCGCGTGGATGCCCTGGCCGGCGACTTCGCCGACCATCAGTGCGGTGCGGGCGCCGGACAGGGCGAAGGTGTCGTACCCGCCGCCTCCGCCCAAGCCCCGCATCGTCGCCCTGGGCCCCGACACGCCCTGGCTGGCAGCCGACCCGCCACGCGCCGAGGCGATCCGCGGTCGAGATCGGCAACCACGTGGGCGACCGCGACCTCGACCACGAGGGCATCGTGCAGTTCCTGCAGCACTGTGCCGAGGTCGGGGCCCCGGTGTTCGTCCACCCCTGGGACATGCCGAACTCGGCGCGGCTCAACCGCTGGATGGCGCAGTGGCTGACCGGTATGCCGGCCGAGACCCACCTGTCGCTGCTCGCGATGATCCTCGGCGGGGTCTTCGACCGGGTGCCGGAGAGCCTGAAGATCTGCTTCGCCCACGGCGGTGGATCCTTCGCGTTCTGGTTGGGACTGGAGAACGCCTGGCACCAGCGGAACGACATCATCGGCACGTCCGAGAAGCCGCCGTCGACATACATCGGACGGTTCAGCGTCGACAGTGTCGTGTTCGAGCCCTCGGCGCTGCGCCTGCTGGTCGACATCGTCGGTGTGGACGACGTCCTGCTCGGCAGCGACTACCCCTACCCGCTGGGGGAGCGCCCGGTGGGCGAGGTGGTGAGGCGGGCGTCCTTCCTGAGTGAGGCCGACCGCGCCCGCCTGCTGGGCGGCAACGCCGCCGAGTTCCTCAACCTCCCCGCCCTGTGGGAGACCCCATGACGCAGTCGACGCCCTACGACTCGTACCTGCGGAGCAGCGCGCTGCACACGCTTCAGAAGTGCTTGACCCCGGTGGAGGGCGAACTGTCCTTCCTCATGGTCAGTCAGGTCCAGGAGCTCTACTTCAGTCTGATCGGCCAGGAGCTCGCCACCACGACCGAGCACCTGAAGAACCGTGCCGTCGAGCCGGCGACGGCCGCGCTGCAGCGCGTGACGGGGCACTTCAAGGCGCTGAACGCGTCCTGGGAGTCACTGAGCTGGATGAGGGTCACGGACTTCCTGCCCATCAAGGACGCCCTGTCCAAGCAGCTCGGAAAGTCCTCATCGGTGCAGTCCTGGAAGTACCGGACGCTGGTCTACCGGCTCGGCATCAAGACCGTGCCCCTGGCTGACGCGGTCAAGTCCATGCCGGAGCAGCACGGCGAGCTCGTCGCCGTGCTGCACACCCCGAGCGTGTACGACGAGGCCCTGGCCGTCCTTCGCGAGCGTGGGCTGCCGGTGCCGGCCGACGTCCTGGAGCGAGATCTGAGCGTCGTCCACGATCCGGCGACCCGAGGTGGAGCGCGCCTGGGGCGCCGTCTACAACGACACGGACGCGTACGGGGACCTGGCCCGGCTGGCCGACGCCCTGCTCGCGACGGCCAAGGGCTTCGCCGAGTACAAGCACCTGCACCTGCTCGCGACCCGGCGCACCTTCGGCGACCGCCCGGGCTTCTACGGGAAGTCCGGCGTGGAGTGGCTCGCGGACACGATGCGGGAGCTGCCCTTCCCGGAGCTGTGGTCGGTACGCCTCGGCACCGACTGACCGGCGCCCAGACCGCCTGAGCGACCCACACCGACTCGACCTTCGCACGACCTTTGGAGTACCCCCATGTCCGAAATCCGCGTGCTCGCCCTTTCCGGCAGCCTGCGCCGCGACTCGTTCAACACCCGACTCCTGCACTTCGCGGAAGAGATCGCCCCACGGGGGACGGTCTTCGACCACTACGAGGGGCTGGGTGACATCCCGCACTTCAACGAGGACACGGAGCACCCGGCGCCGGCGCCGGTCGCCGACCTGCGGGCGCGGGTCCGCGCCGCGGACGCGGTGCTGATCGCCACGCCCGAGTACAACAGCTCCTACCCCGGCAGCTTGAAGAACGCTCTCGACTGGCTGTCGCGCGCGGACGACAACGGCCTGACCCTGCCGGGCAAGCCGACCGCTATCCTCGGCGCGTCCCCGGGCCTGCTGGGCACGGTCCGCGCTCAGCTCGCGCTGCGGCAGGTCCTGCACAAGCTGGACGCGAACGTGGTCCGGCAGCCCGAGTTCCTGCTGTTCAACGCCCACCAGCAGTTCGGTGAGAAGGGTTTGGAGAAGGACTCCCCGGCGGCGCAGCCGCTAGGGACCGTGCTGGGCGGCCTCGTCGACCTGGTTCAGCAGGATCGCCTGGCGGTGTGATGACGGTCTCCGTCCGCAGGTCCGGACCGTCTGACCGCCAGGCGGTCCTGGATCTGCTCGAACGCGCCCGGGGAACCGGACTGTCGGCACAGGAACGGGCCGAGCAGGGATTCATCCAGGGACGCTGGGATGTCATCAAGGTGGCCGAGTTGGAGCTCGGCACCGGGATATTCCTGGCAGAGGAGGAAGGAGCCCTTGCCGGGATCGTCGTCACCAGCTCCGGAAGTGGGGTCGTCGACGAGGGACCGCCGCGGCTGACCATGGACGCCGTGCTGGCGTCCGGGATCGACACCGACGCGGCCGGCATCCTGCTCTACGGACCGATCACCGTGGCACCGGAGTTCCGCGGCCGAGGAGTCTCACGCGCGCTGCTCTCCGCGGTCGCGCGGGGCCTGTCGGCGCGGTACCGCCACGCCGCCCTGTTCGTCGAGCACAGCAACCACCGGTCGATGACCGTACACCGGCACTTCGGGGTGCGGGAAGAAGGCGAGTTCACCTTCCGGGACCGCACGTACACCGCATTCACCTTCAGCCTCGCCGCGTTCGCGCAGTGAGCCCACGAGGCTGACGTGTGCAGTTGGGGCGGACCTGCTCAGAACTCCTGACGGAATGTGAGGCTCACCGGGGCACGGATCTCCGGACGTCTGGACCTGGCCGGCGCGCAGATCGCCCATGCCCTCTGGCTGGAGACATGCTGGTTCGAGGAGGCGGTGAACCTCCTCGGCGCGTCGACGCAGACCCTTGTCTTCACGGGCAGCCGGATCCCCGGCATCGAGGCCGATTCGGCCCGCATCGAGGGCAACTTCTCCCTACGGCACTCCGTGGTGGAGGGCGGCGCCCCGACACCCTTCAACCGAGTGAGTACCGCCCTGTCGCTCACCGACGCCCGGGTGAGCGGTGGACTGCTCCTCAACGGGGCCGAGTTGATTGCCCCCGACGGCTGGGCCCTGTCGGCCGGCGGCCTGGCCATGGAGGGGGGCGTCTTCTGCCGAAACGGGTTCGTCGCATACGGGGAAGTCCGGCTGATGGGAGCGCAGTTGCCGGGCACTCTGGCCATGCAGGGCGCCCGGCTGGAAGGACCCGGCCCACGCGGCGTGGCCCTCACCCTCGACAACGCCATGGCCTCGTCGCTCAAGTTCTCCGAGGGATTCGTTGCGAACGGCACGGTACGGCTGCGCGGTACCCAGGTCGCGGACAACGTGACCTTCGACGGAGGCATCCTGAACGGACCGACCACCGACGGCGGAAACGCCCCGGCCCTGATCGCCATGCACCTGCAAGCCGTCGACCTCGATCTCACCCTCGCCCGACCCCCGTCCGGCACCCTCGATCTGCGGGGCGCCCAGGTGTCGTACCTCCACGAGAACGAGCACAGCTGGCCGGAGAGGGTGGAGCTGGACGGCTTTGTCTACGGCTCCATCAAGACGGCGGACGCGAACGATGACCGCCACGAGGCCGTAGGCGACCGGGAGTCCGTGGCCCGACGTCTGGCATGGATACGCAGCAGCCCGGGCTACAACCCACAACCGTATGAGCAGTTGGCGGCCTGGTATCGCAAGGCCGGGCACGACGACGACGCCCGCCGCGTCCTCCTCGCCAAGCAACGCCACCGGCGCCGCGCTCTGTCCCCGGCAGCCCGCGCATGGGGCCATCTCCTCGACGTGACCGTCGGCTACGGCTACCGTCCCCCCTGGCTGGCCGGCGTCTGGCTCCTCGCGCTGATCCTGCTGGGCACACTGTCCTTCGGCACTGACTCCCCCACCCCGGTCAACCGCGGCGAAGGCGCTCCGTTCCAACCCCTCGTCTACACACTCGACCTCTTGATCCCCATCGGGGGCCTGGGTCAGCGCACGACCTGGTACTGGTCGAACGACAGCCTCCAGTGGCTGGCCTATCTGCTGATCGCCTTCGGCTGGGTGCTGACGACCGCGGTCATCGCGGGTGTCACCCGCACCCTGCAGAAAGACTAGCGGGCAAGAGCTGAGCTCAGGCGTCGCCAGCAGATCAGTGCGCAGCCCAGGGTGAGAAGCTGTTTCACATCCTCTTTTCGCAGGTCACGGGTGTGAAGGATGGTGGTGATCCCGTTTCCCGTGCGGTTGGGCATCGATGGTCGCCGTTCCGAACGGCAACGGCAGCGTGCTGGCCGTCGGGCGGCTGCGGAATGCCCGTTTGCCGCAGCGGGGAGAGCAGTACCGTGCAGAGGCCGGATGTTCCACTCCGACCGTCCAACTCACACCGCACTCCGGGCAGTTCGCCGTCCGGTCGGCCTGGACCGCCTCGTTCCTCGCCCTCGCTCTCCGCATCCGCCGCCAGTGCCGCGCGCGACAAGCCGACGAGCAGAAAACCGCCGCCGCCTTCACCGTCGGCATCAATAGGCCACCACATCCACGGCAGAGCCGCGGCCCGGGATCGTCGTCCGTTACCACGACCAGCCTCAGCCGGGACGCTCCATCCCTGCCCACGGGACCACCATAGGGGTCCAGCCGAGGTAAGCCGAAACCCTGTGGAGCCCACCTGCGTGGCGTGGAATGCTCTTGGGCGACTGCTGACGGAAGGGAAGGTTGAAAGGTGTACGTCCCGTCATCCGCGCGAGCTCTCGATGATGACGAGCGTGAGCTCGTGGAGCTGGCACGCCGCACCATAGACGCGCATACCGACGCCGGGCCCGACGAAGACGGGATCCACACGGTGGGCGCCGCGGTCATGGCCGCCGACTACCGGATGTTCGCCGGCGTGAACCTCTACCACTTCACCGGCGGACCCTGCGCCGAACTCGTGGCTCTGGGAGCCGCGCGAGCCCAGGGCGTCCGCCAGATGCGCTGCATCGCCGCCGTGGGAAACCACGGGCGCGGGGTCATCGGCCCGTGCGGGCGCGATCGGCAGGTCTTCGTGGACTACTACCCCACGATGCGCGTCATCGTGCCCACGCCCGCGGGGCTCCGGTCCGTTCTCGCCGCCGACCTGATGCCGCTGGCTCAGCAATGGACCCCGGAGGCGGGCATGAACGGTCTCGACCCATCGCTCTACCAAGACCCCGAGACAGCCGGTCCCCCGATCATTCGGTTCAACCCCCGCTACCTCGAAGTCGTCCGCTCCGGCGCCAAGACCAAAACCACCCGCTTCCGGGACCCGGCACAGCTCGGGCCGGCACGGCTGGTGTTTGAGAGCGACCCCGAAGTCGTCCTGTCGGCAGAGGTGACCGGCATCAGGCACTGCCTGGTCAACGACCTCACCAACCGGGACGCCCAAGCTGAGGGGCTCACGACCGCAGCCGAACTCCGGGAAAGCCTCAAGGGCCACTACCCAGATCTGGCGGAAACCGACGAAGTCGACGTCATCTCCTTCCAGATCAACGACAAGACGGGCGCCGCTTAAACCGCGGATGCGCCAACGACGACTGGGCCGCGAGGTGACAACGGGCGGTACGGCCTGGATCAGTGGGATGAGCTCGGTGACGAGCTCGACCCCGTATGGTGGTTCCCTCCGCAGCAGCAGGCTGACAGCCTGGGCGCCCTGGGACAGCAGGCCGCCGACCTGGGCCGCGATGAACTGCGCGGCGGCGTAGAAACCCGGGTCTGGGTTCGTGGAAGCGGGACGCTCTGTGACGACTGGATAGACATGTGTCTGCCCTGCCGTCGTGGCGCTTCAGCTGATGCGAGCTCCCGTGCCGCTGACACGGACGCGCGGGTCACCCGCGCGCAGCGTCACCGTGAGTTCGCCAGCGCGGCCCAAGTCCTCGCCCTGATGCAGGGTGAGGACGGCGTCCTCGGGGACCAGGCCGAACTCACGGGCGTACGCACCGAAAGCGGCGGCCGCGGCACCGGTTGCCGGGTCCTCGACGACGCCGCCGACGGGGAACGGGTCACGGACATGGAAGACGGTGGCCGACTCTCGCCACACCAACTGGACCGTGGTCAGGTCCAAGCGATGCATCAGGGCTTCCAGGCGCGCGAAGTCGTACGCGAGATCTGCCAGGCGCGCGCGCGTCGCCGCCGCGAGAACGAGATGGCGGGCACCGGCGAACGCGATACGGGGCGGGAAGGCCGGGTCGAGATCGGCGGCCGGCCAGCCGAGCGCGGCGAGCGCCTCCGTGAGCTCGGCGTCGGCGATCTCCTCGATGTGCGGCTCCACACTGGTGAGCGTGGCCCTGACCGTCCCGCCCTCCTCGGCCACCTCCACCGGCACGACGCCGACGCTCGTTGCGAATACCAGCTCCCCGGGGCCTATCCGCTCGGCCAGCGCGACGGCCGTCGCGACGGTGGCGTGCCCGCAGAACGGCACCTCGGCCTTGGGGCTGAAGTAACGAATGCTGTACGCCCGTCCCTCCTGGCCTCCGAGGCCCTCCGGAGGCGCGGTCAGGAACGCGGACTCCGAGTATCCGAGGTCGGCGGCGATAGCCAGCATCTCGCTCTCGTCCAGAGCGGTCGCATCCAGAACGACGCCGGCGGGGTTTCCGCCGTCGGAGGCGCTGGAGAAGGCGGTGTATCGCAGTACCTCGGGCCGCGGCGCATTCGTCGTCATGCCTGCGGCAACGCGGGTGGGGCCCGCGGCTATTCCTGGACCCGAGCAATGCTGTCGCGAACCCGTCACGGTGTTGCCGGCGCGGGCAAGTCGCGGCCCGGATTCCAGGCCACGACATCCAGACGCGCCCGCGCCGCCGTTTGCACCGGTGAACGCGTCGTGCAGGTCCCCGAGGAACACGAACGGCGACTTGGCGACGTCGACGAAGGCGTCCCCGAAGTGGGACGGTAAATCGTTCGGTGTAACTCCCGATCATGGAACATGTATCGATGACCAGCTGATCGACGAGCTGGTGGGCCGGGCCCAGGCCGAGGGGCTGCAGCTGACCGGCGAGGGCGAGATCATCCCCCTGGGTCGCACTCAGGCCGCTCAAGAATGAGACTGTCTGGTCCGAGGTGGTTGGAGGCCACACTCATCGAGGCGTCGAGGCACTCGAACTCCAGCACAACGACGTTTTCGCCTCAGACCACCACGCCGATCAGGCGCCGGATGCCCCACCGGCTCGGACCCGAACCAGTACCTGATCGGCCAACTCCTGCGGTGTCAGCTCGCCGTCCAGGACCACGGTGTCGGTGGGCAGGGTGTCCGCCGCGGCGATACACGGTTCGATCTTGTCCTTGCACCAGCGCCGGACCCGCTCGTCCTGCTCGGGGTCATCCGGGGTGAAGCTCCGACCGTCGATCCGCTTCTCCAGGACCTCTCGGGGAACCTTGAGGAAGAAGTGGTGAACGTCGATGCCCGCGTCCTTCAGCGCGCTGAAGATCTCATCGGCATACGCTGGGTTGACCAGGGTCATGGGGACCAGAACCGGGCGGTGGTACTCCTCAACGAGACCCACCGCCAAGCTGGCAACCTCCCGCCGCCACAGCCTGAGATCCTGGAAATCACCGGTCGGCACCTCCACGATCTCCCGCAGGACATAGCCGACCATCTCCGGGTCATAGACGAGCGCCTCGGGCCAGCGCGGACGCAACTCGTCCACCAGCGTGGTCTTCCCGCTGCCGAACGCACCGTTCACCCAGACGATCAACGTGATTCTCCCGGCCCGTTGCCATGCCCCGCGCCCAGCGTGTCGGATCAGCATGCCGCGCGGCTTGGGCGGCGCCAAACTCCACTGCCAAACCATGCCCGAACGATCGCCAAGCGGGGCCGAATCTCACTGTTAGGGGGACAGGTCCAGTTGTCGAAGCCCACTGCCAACCTGTCTCATGAGACACATCGAATTCTGGAGAACGCCGGGTTCCGGGCGGCCTTCTCCGTCGACGCGGGCCGGGTGGTGCTGCGCTCCAGGCGCGGCACTGAAATAGGGTCGGCGTTTCCGGAGGTCGTGTCAGTCGTGTCAGGGGCCGTGCAGCTGCCGGATGCGACCGCGCTGGACGGCGAGCTGGTCGTACGGGACGCCGCGGGACGGCGCGCCTTCGAGCAGTTGCAGAACCGGCTTCAGCGGCGCGGTGCCAGGGCGGCCCGGGCGGCTGGCGAGTGGCCGGCCCACTTCGTCGCGTTCGATCTGCTGCGGCTTTCCGGGACCGAAACGACCGGTTGGCCGTACCGCAGGCGCCGGGAGGCGCTGGAGTCCGTGTGCGCCGCCCGCCGACTGTCCGCCCCGTGGGTGCTGTGCCCGTCGGCCACCGACCCGGACACCGTGCGCGAGTGGCTGTCGTGGGCGTCGGTCGGGATGAAGGGCGTGCTTTCAAGCGGCTGGATAGCGTGTACGAGCACCCGCCCTCCCAACTCCCCGGCCGGTTCCAGACCGAGGAAGTCCACTACGAGGAGCTACGCCGCTGCCTGAACGACCGTACGCTTCCGCCGGACTTCCGCCTCGCCGCAGCCCTGGTCCGCCTCTACGCCCTCCCCCTGACCCGCATTGTCGAGCTCACCGCCGACCAACTCCACCACGACGCGGTACCTGACGATCAACCGCCACCCCGTCGTCCTGCCGCCAAAGCTGGCCCGCCTCATCGACGACCACCTCAAGGACGGATCCCGGCACAGTAGCGAAGGCACTACGTATCTCTTGCCGGGCCCCACCCCCGGGCGCCCTCGTAATCCCGCGGGACTGGCCGACAAGCTCAAGCGCTTCAGTCTGCCCGCCCGCGCAGCCCGGAACACCGCTATGGTGCAAGCACTCGCCGATCTGCCACCGGTGCTGATCTCCGACCTGATCGGCATCCAGCCGAGAACAGCGGAACGCTTCGCAGCCTTGGCCGGAGAGAATTGCTCCTACTACCTGGCAAGCCGCCACCCTGCCCGCGTGTGAAGGTCACGAAGCGGCGCGGGCGTGCACACTGTTTCCAGTTCAACCGCATCAGGACGACGAGGCTTGAGAGACAGGAGCGTGGTCAACTGCGGACGGCGTCCAGGGCCGCGTAGTACTGCTCGTTGCGGACACGCTCCTCGCTCTCGACGAATGCAGCGGCCCCCGCCTGTCGGCAGTCGGCAGTCGGCAGTCGGCAGTCGGCAGTCGGCAAACGACCGTTTGTGAGAACAACGGTCAGGGTGACGTGTGCGGGATCTCCTGGCTGGGCGCGGCTATGGGCGCGGTCATGTCGAGCAGCATCATGGCGTCGTGGTCGGGGGTGCCGGGTTCGGCGGTGTAGACGCCGATGCGCTGGCCGGGGGTGCCTTCCAGGTGCATGGACTGGGAGGTGAGCGTGACCGTGCCGACGCGGGGGTGCTGGAAGGTCTTCTGCGCGGGCTTGCGGCCAGTGACCTCGTAGCGTTCCCACAGCCGGGCGAAGTCGGGGCTCTTGAGGAGAAGTTCACCGACCAGATTCGTCAGGTCAGGAGCGTCGGGGGCGGTGCCGGCGACGGCGCGCAGCCGGGCGACGCAACCGGTGATCTGGCGGTCCCAGTCGCCGAAGAGATTTCGTGCGGCCGGGTGGAGGAAGAGGTAGCGGGCGAGGTTGCGGTGCTTGGCAGGCCAGTCCTCCAGGCCGGCGTACAGGGCGAGGCCGCCCGGGTTCCAGGCCAGCATGTCCATGCTGCGGCTGATGACGTACGCGGGGTTCGGCCGCAGCGACTCCAGCAGCAGCTTCAGGTGGGGGCGCACGGTGCGGCTCGGGGCCGGCGGCGGCTCGGGCGCGTAGCGGGCGGCACGTGCGGCGAGCTCACGTAGGTGCTGGTGCTCCTGGTCGTCCATGTGCAGAGCGCGGGCGAGCGAGTCGAGGACTGCGGGACTGGGGCGGGTCTCCTTGCCGCGTTCCAGGCGCACGTAGTAATCGATGCTGATCCCGGCGAGGGTGGCTAGCTCCTCGCGGCGCAGACCGGGGGTCCGGCGGATGCCGGCGCCGACGGTGAGGCCGGCGTGTTCGGGACTGGTCTGGGTGCGGCGGGCGCGCAGGAAGCGGCCCAGCTCGGCGCCCTCGCTGTGCGAGCTCTCGGATGCCATGACTCCAGTCTCACCCGCTGGGCACCCGCTGCGCGGGCGGGAGGGGGGCCCTGTCATTACCCCCGAAGAGCCCGCCCTGCCACACCGGAGCCATCCGGGCGAAGGTGAATGAGGAAGACGCCGGAGCCCTTCGCCGCCGCCCGGGTTTCGACGGGGCATGACCTGCCGGACCGGGCGCAAGTGAGAGGCCAGGTAACACCATGATCGGAAGAGGGCGAGATGCGATACATCAAGCTGCGTGACCTGCTGGTTTCCCGGATCGGGCTGGGCGCGATGGGCATGTCCCACGGCTACACCGGCTCGGGCACCGACGACGCCGAGTCGATCAGGACCGTGCACCGGGCCCTTGAGCTGGGCGTCACCCTCATCGACACCGCCGAGATCTACGGCCCCTACACCAACGAGGAACTGCTCGGCCGGGCGCTGAAGGGCCGCCGGGACAAGGTGGTGCTGGCCACCAAGTTCGGCCTGGTCTCGCACGCCGGCGAGGGCGCGTGGAACCTGGACTCCAGCCCGGCCAACATCCGCACCGCGGTCGAGGGCTCCCTCAAGCGGCTGGGCACCGATCACATCGACCTGTACTACCAGCACCGGGTGGACCCGAACACGCCGATCGAGGAGACCGCCGGTGCGGTGAGCGAGCTGATAGCCGAGGGCAAGGTACGGGCTTTTGGCCTCTCGGAGGCGGGCCCGGACACGATCCGCCGCGCCCACGCCGTCCAGCCGGTCACCGCGGTGCAGTCCGAGTACTCCCTGTTCACTCGCGGGATCGAAGAGCGCGTGCTGCCCGTCCTGCGGGAGCTGAACATCGGCCTCGTGCCGTTCTCCCCACTGGGCCGCGGTTTTCTGACCGGCACCGTGCGCTCCACCGACCAGTTCGACGAGAACGACTTCCGCCGCGACAACCCCCGCTTCACCGGCGACAACTTCCAGCACAACCTGACGCTGGCCGACGAGGTCAAGGCCCTTGCCGATGAGGCCGGTGCCACCCCCGGGCAGGTGGCGCTGGCCTGGCTGCTCGCCCAGGGCGACGACATCGCCCCGATCCCCGGCACCAAGCGCATGACCCGGGTCGAGGAGAACACCGCCGCCGACGCCGTCACGCTGACCGCCGAGCAGCTCGACAGGCTCTCCAGCCTGCCGCCCGCCGCCGGCGCCACCCACACCGAGGCCCAGGCGCAGATGCTCGAACGCTGATTCATCCGCACCGCCCCGCACGACCCCCGTTTGGAGAAGTAGTCCCTGATGCGTGCAGCAGTGATGTACGGAGCCGGCGACGTCCGCGTCGAGGACCGGCCCGACCCGAAGATCGTCCATCCCGCCGACGCGGTGGTGCGCACGGTGGCCGCGTGCGTGTGCGGCAGCGACCTGTGGCCGTACGGGTCGATGCCCGCCACCGACGCAGGCCGCCCCATGGGGCATGAGTTCCTCGGCGTCGTGGAGGAGACCGGTGCAGAGGTGACCGGCCTGAAGACCGGTGATCTGGTCGTCGCCCCGTTCACCTACAGCGACAACACCTGCGACTACTGCGCCATGGGCCTGCACATCTCGTGCCGCAACGGCGGCCGGTACGGCTTCGACGGGGTGGACGGCGGGCAGGGCGAAGCCGTCCGCGTCCCCTTCGCCACCGGCACTCTGGTCAAATTGCCGGTAGCCGCCGACTCCGCGCTGCTGCCGTCGCTGCTGGCGCTGTCCGACGTGATGACCACCGGCCACCACGGCGCCGTCACCGCCGACGTCGGCCGCGGCGATGCGGTGCTGGTCGTCGGGGACGGGGCGGTGGGCCTGTGCGCGGTGATCGCCGCCAAGCGGCTCGGCGCCGAGCGGATCGTGCTCGCCGGCCGCCACGAAGCCCGCACCGGCCTGGGCCGCGAGTTCGGCGCCACCGACGTGGTCGCCGAGCGCGGCGAGGAGGGCATCGCCCGCATCCGCGAGCTGACCGGCGGCGTGGACAAGGTCATCGAGGCCGTCGGCACCCGCCCGGCCCTCGACACCGCCCTGGGCGCGGTCTTGGACGGCGGCACCATCAGCCGACTGGGCGTCCCCCAGTACGAGCAGGGACCGATCGGTCCGGCCGAGTTCATGCGCAACATCACCCTTACCGGCGGTGCCAGCCCCGCCCGCGCCTACATCCCGGAACTGCTCGCCGACGTCCTGGACGGCACCATCACCCCCGGCCGCGTCTTCGACCAGGCCTTCCCCCTCGACCGGACTCCGGACGCCTACCGGGCCATGGCCGACCGCCAGGTCCTCAAGGCCCTCATCCGCCCCTGACCACCCGCCCCCACCCGCACAGCGAAGGACATCCCGTTCATGCAGACCGTCACCCTCAACAACGGCGTCAAGATGCCGCTCCTCGGCTTCGGCGTCTACCAGATCCCCGCAGACGACACCGAGCGCGCCGTCTCCGAGGCACTGGCCGCCGGCTACCGCCTGCTGGACACCGCCGCCGCCTACGGCAACGAAGAAGCCGTAGGCCGCGCCATCACCTCCAGCGGTATTCCGCGCGAGGACCTGTTCGTCACCACCAAACTGTGGGTCCAGGACGCCCCCGCCCAGGACAACACCCGCCGCGCCTTCGAGACGTCCCTCAACAAGCTGGGCCTGGACTACCTCGACCTGTACCTGATGCACCAGCCCTTCGGCGACGTCTACGGCCAGTGGCGCGCCATGGAGGCCCTCAACCGCGAGGGCGTGGCCAAGGCGATCGGTGTTGCCAACTTCTACCCCGACCGTCTGATCGACCTGATCATCAACAACAAGATCACCCCGCAGGTCAACCAGATCGAGACTCACCCCTTCTTCCAGCGCGCCAACTACCAGGACCTCATGCGCGAGCACGGGGTGCAGATCCAGTCCTGGGGCGGCTTCGCCGAAGGCAAGAACGACCTGTTCACCAACCCGCTGCTCGCCGAGATCGGCAAGGCATACGACAAGTCCGTCGCCCAGGTCGTCCTGCGCTGGCTCACCCAGCGCGGCGTCATCGCCATCCCCAAGTCCGTACGCGCCGAGCGCATGGCCGAGAACATCGACGTCTTCGACTTCGAGCTCACCGACGAGCAGATGGCCCAGATCGCCACCCTCGACACCGGCAGCTCGCTGTTCTTCGACCACCACGACCCCGACATGGTCACCTGGCTCGCAGGACGCCGCCTGGACAGCTGAAGGCCTCACCCAATGACCCTCGCCGGCCGCGGGTGCCGTCAAGTGATTGCCCGGGGCACCCGCCCGGCTTGCACGGTTCACCGGGAGCCGTCCACCATGATCACACCACAGCAACACGGCGCCCTGCCGGGCCGGCGCACCGTTCTGCGCGGCGCGCTGCTGACACAACCGCCGCTTTGAGCGCGACCCACCTGGCGGGCTGCTCACCGTCCTCACCGCCGCCCAGCGCCTCCCCCACTCCCTCCCGGTCCGCCGCGAAGACAGGTGGCGCGCAGCCAGGCGGCGGTGGGGAAGGCCGAGACGTCGCGGCTGCCGGGCGCAGGTCGGACCGGGCTCGGCGGGAACGGGGCGCGGAGTGGGGGCCTGCGCGTGGTGGGAGGGCAAGGCGGCGACGGTGGTTCCGGATGCCTGTCGAGCCATCAGGAACCCTTCCGCGACGAGTTGTCCGTAGGCGGCCTGCACCGTCCCCCGGGACAGGCCGAGTTCGGCGGCCAGCTTGCGGGTGGCGGGCAGTCGGGTGTGTGGGGCGAGCCGACCGGCGCGGATGGCGTCCCGAAGGGCCTGTTGGAGCCCGGACCGGCGGCCGCACGCCGGGGCCGGGTCCAATTGGAGATGGATGCCCAGGGCCGCCAAAGTGGACCAGGATTCCGTCACGGCATTGGCTCTTAATCATGTGCCAATCCGCGCGTAACGTCGCTTCCGTGACAGCTGAATCATCCATGCCGCGGACCCGGGTTGACTTCTACTTCGACCCCGCCTGCCCCTTCGCCTGGATCACCTCGCGGTGGATCCTCGAAGTGGAGCCGCTGCGCGACCTCGACGTCCGGTTCCACGTCATGAGCCTGTATCTGCACAACGAGGGCAACGAGCTGCCCGACTGGTACCGCGATCTCGTCGACCGCTCCCTCGGCCTGGTCCGCGTCGCCGCGGCCGCGGCCGAGCACGACTCCGAGGACGTGCTCCGCGACCTCTACTCCGCCTTCGGCACCCGCGTTCACAACAAGAAGATGGAGGACTTCGACGCGGTCGCCGTCGAGTCCCTGGCCGAGCTCGGGCTCCCCGAGGGCCTGGCGGACGCAGCGTGTTCGACCGAGTACGACGGTGCCCTCCGGCGCAGCCACGACGCGGGCAAGGATCCTGCGGCGGGCGGTTACGTGGGCACGCCCACGATGCACATCGACGGAAGGGCCTTCTTCGGCCCGGTGATGAACAGCATCCCGCGGGGCGAGGAGGCGGCGCGGCTCTTCGACGCGGTGCGGACCCTCTCGGCGCACCCGGACTTCTTCGAGCTGAAGCGGGAACGGACGGGCAGCCTGCGCTTCGAGTGAGTGGCCAGGGGGAGCGGGCCGGAGGACCGACGGAAGTCCGCCCCCCGGTCGGCCGGTTGGTGTCTGTTCACGCCGGCACCGGGCGGCTCGGCCGAGGTGGGGTTTCGAGCAGTGGGTGACTATTTCCTGGTGCACCGCGCCGATGACGTGGATTCGATGAGGCGCATCGGTACCGGATAGCGCCGTTGGGCAACAAGCCTCCCGAGGCGCTGGCAACGGTGTTCGGCAACAGCATGTTCGCCTGCTTCGTCCACTCCGACGGTGTTGAGGACTTGCCGCTGCCCGAAGCTCCCACCACCGCGACCAGGCGATGGGTGCGCATCAGCGCGGCCAGGTGGGCAACCAGCTCATCCCTGCCGAAGAACAGGTCCCGTTCCCCCGGCTCGAACCGGGCCAGACCCCGGTAGGGAGCATCCGCACCATCGCCCCGATCCACAGCGGCGGCCGCTTCCTCGGCCGCCTGGCGCCAGCGTTCCTCCGACTCGGCCACATCGCCGTCGCACGCCTTGACATAAGCCAGCACGACCGCCAGGGTCGGCAGTCGCTCCCCCGCGGCTGCCTGCGACAGCGTGCTCGCCCCCTGACCGGTGCGCTGCGCCATCACCCGGTACGTCGGGCTGCCGGCCTCGGTCCGCAGCTTGCGTAACTCGACAGCGAACCGCTGCACCGGTCCGGCATTCGGGTCCAGTGGGCTCTCGGGACGCCCCGGCATCGGCCCCTCCCCTCCCCCGCCCCGCTTCCCCCGTGGAGGCGGCGCCCTGGCCGCAGAAGCTACCCACGCGCGCGGCAGCAGAGCAAACCGGAGACGCCTTGTGCGGTCAGCGGCGCATCGCCCTGCCCCGGGCCTGCGATCGCGGCCATTGATCAGGGTGGCGAAGGTGGCTGCCCATTCATTTCCCGGCCCGCTGAACTCGGTGACGTGCCGCCCCACAGCGGCGCCGGTGCCGGGAGCGGACGTCGCCTCACGGGGGTAGGCGACGCCGCCCCCGCACCCAAAGAACGCCGAACCAGCTGTTCGTTTTTGCGGGTTCGGCTGCAAATCCACGACACTCGCCACTCCTTCGCGATCTACATGCTGCAGATACTCAAGGGTGTCGACCTGCGACTGGACTTCCTGGGCGCGGGTCCAGACGGGGGCGTGGCCGAGACGGATCTCCATCGGCACGGCCGGCGCCGCTACCCTCTGGACCGGCGTGCCGTCCAGGCGGCGCCCCGGGTGCCGTACGGCAGGGGTGGCGAGGTGGAGTTTGGAGCGCAGGGCAGCCACGAGTTGGAAGCCGATCGTCGGATGGATGCTTCCACTCAACAGGTGTGGTGGTAGGGGACGTTCGGGAGGTAAGTCTTCCAGTCGCGTTTCGAGAGGCCAGAGCCGGAGCGTTTGCAGACCTGGGCGGCAAGGTGCGCGGACGTTATGTCGTACTTCTGTACGGGGACGTTCGTGCCGGAGGCGTACAGTGTGCCGTCGTCGGAGCCGAACGACAGGGCGAGCACCTTGTCGCCCGGGGTCGGCAGGGCGGAGCCGAGGAGCCGTTGGGACGGGACGTCCCAGAGCTGCACGGTGCCGGCCCAGCCTCCAACCGCCAGGGTGCGGCCGTCGTGGGAGAAGGCCAGGGCGGACACTGGGCCGGTGGTGTCCGCCCCGGCGTCGGACAACGAGCCGTCCAGCACACCGAGGCGCGTGCGGGGCGCCCCGTCCCAGAGGGTGACCCGGCCCATGGCGTCACCGACGGCCAGGCGGGTGCCGTCTGGGCTGAACGCCGCCGTACTGATCAGCTCGTCGCCGAGCACGCGGGGTGCCATGCGTCCCGCGCGGAGGTCGGCGACCAGGCCCTCTTGCGTCACCACGCTGCCGTTGTCGGGGCGCAGGGCTATGCGCACGCTGTCTGACTCGTCCACTGAGGTGGCGGATCGGCTGCTGCGCACCGTCTTCACGTGCTTTTCCCGGCGCACGTCCCACACCTCGACCGTCGGCCGAAACGCCTGCCGGTACACAAGCAGGGTGTGGGCGTGGGCGTCGAGGGCGAGCCCGTTGACCGCGAAGGAGCCGTCGTGGTCAGGCCGGATGCCCACAGTGGCGTACTCGCGACCGGTCCTGACGTCCCACACCGTGATACGTGTCCCGCCCGGTGTCCCTTTCCGGTTGCTGTCCACCCTCCGGCTGCGCGCGAGGTATCTGCCGTCGCCGCTGAGCGCCATGACACCGGCGCAGGCACCCTCGCCCTCGGTCTCCTTACCCGGGCATGCGTCTTTCTCGGGCTCGAAGACCATTCTGCCGTCGTGGGTGTCCAGGACCTGCAACCGCTGCCTGTCGTCCGTCTCCAGAATGCGGGCCAGGATCCGGCCGTCACCGGAGAGTTCCGCCTGGTCCGCCATCTGGTCCGGCCATAGCTTCGTCGTTGCTCTGCCGAGGGACAGCGAGCGGACGACGGTCCCGGAGGTGTTGAGGTAGCGCACGGCTCCCGCGGGGAGGTCGAGGGCTACATCGCTCCAGTCGTCGGCGGTCAGCCGCTGCCGCAGCACGGGCAGATCCGGGTACGCGGTCCGCCACACGAGGAGCCGGCGAGGTCCCGTGGCTACGAGGAACCTGCCGTCGGATCCGAACCAGACCTCGTTCAGCCCGTCCGCCTCGAGAAACAGAGTTCTGCGCCCGGTGCGCAGATCCCACTCCCCGATTCCGTGGTCGATGACGACCGTGAGGGACCTGCTGTCGGGGGTGAAGGCGAGCGAATGGTCGGTGCAGTCAGCGGCGCGCACCTTTACGGCCCAGGACGCGGAAGCCTTCCGGTGGTGCGCGAGATCCCAGATCTCCGGATGCATGTCTGCGCACCAGGCGAGCCACCGGCCGTCGGAACTGAAGGTCATCGCGGACTCGCTGCCCCCAGGTGCGGGAATGCGCGGTATCCGGCGTCCGCTGTGCAGGTCCAAGGCATGGATGTAGCCGTCGTTCACGTCCACCGCGGCCAGAGTGCGCTCGCCGAGGACGACCTCGGGATCCATCGACTCGACCTTGGCGAGCGTGCTCGTCACCCGCGCGGATCGTACGTCCCACACCTTGATGCCGTCCTCCAGCGTCGGCAGCGCGAGGGTGCGGCCGTCCGGGCCGACCACGGCCGAAGTGCCGTCGGCCATCAGCTTCCCGGGGCCGGGCGCGGAGAGCGTGAGCCGTCGCGTGCGCAGATCCCAGATCCGGACCCGGTCCGCCGTTACGGACACCACCGATCTGCCGTCCGCCGTCAGCCGGCGCGTCTGGTTGTCGGAGCCGTCGAAGCCGGCGTCGGCCCCCGGCACCGCGAACACGTCCTGCTCCCGTTGTGCCATCGCCCCGATCAGCGCCGACCGTGTCTCCGTCGTGTCGGCGAGCCGCCATGCGGCCACGCTGAGACGCATCGCGGTGACCGGGTCGGAGAATCGCATGCCGTCGGCGACTGCGGCGGTGCGGCGGGCCTCTGCCTCCTCGCGGCGGCGGTCGCTGGTGCGGTTCTGCTGCCAGGCCACGGCCCCGGCGACGAGGGCGAGCACGACCAGCACCGCGAGGGCGCCGACGAGTCCGCGCCTGCGGCGGCGCTCGCCCTGGCGCGCGGCACTGCTCGCGTTGAGGAACGCCTGTTCCAGCGGGGTGAGCGAGGCCCCGTACAGCTGCTCCCGGGCGGCGGCGAGCCGGGTGCCGCGGTACAGGGCTCCCGAGTCGCGGCCGAGTTCGTCCCAGGCGCGGGCAGCCTCGGTCAGCCGCCGGTGCACCCGCAGCTGTTCGCGTTTTTCGTCGATCCAGCCGGACAGCCGCGGCCAGGCGGTGATCAACGCCTCGTGGGCTAGGTCGACGGTGCCCTGGTCGAGGGTGATCAGCCGAGCGCGGGCCAGCCGGTCCAGGACCAGGGAGACGTCCGCCGCCTCGACAGGGGTGTGCGGGGCGCTCGTCGGACCGGGTGCGAAGTCGAGCTCGGAGCGGTCGACGGGGCGGCGGGTGTCCTGTGATCCCTCGCCGGGGGTGATCAGCCGCAGCAGGACGAGGCGGGCGAGCTGGGCGTGCTCGGCGGAGAGCCCGGCATAGACGTCCTCGGCGGTCTGGGCGATGGCACCGTGGACGCCACCCGCGGCCTCGTACGCCTCCTCGCTCAGCGCCCGGCCGCGGCGGCGCCGCCAGGTCTCGCGTAGGACGTGGGACACCAGAGGCAGCGCCCCGGGTTCCCCTTCGACCTCGTTGAGAATGCGTGCCGTCAGTCCGCGTTCCACGATCAGCCCGGCGGCCTGTGCGGGTTTGACGATGGCCTGGCGTAGTTCGTCCCGGCTCATAGGGCCGACGAGCACGGTGCCGTCCTGCAGAGCGGCGGTCAGGCCGGGGTGTTCGGCACACCGGCCGAGGAAGTCGGCTCGTACGGCGATGACGACGCGCAGTCTGCTCCCGGGATCCGTGGCGGTCAGGAGACGGCCGATGAACTGGTCACGCTCGACCTGGTCGTGGCACAGGGTGTAGAGCTCTTCGAACTGGTCGACGATCAGCCATGTGTCCCCGTCGCCGTCGTTCGGGGTAAGCCGCTGTTCGTGGGTGCGCAGGGGGTGTTCGCCTGGGGTGAGGACGCGCAGCGCGGCCGGCTGTGGGGTGGCCTGGTCCGGGTTGCGGAGGCGGGGGATGAGACCGGCACGCAGCAGAGAGGACTTGCCGCTGCCCGAGGGGCCGAACACCGCGCTGAACCGGCGGGAACGGGTCAGCGTGAGTAGGCGGTCGGTGAGCTCGTCGCGGCCGAAGAACACATCGGCGTCGCCCGGTTCGAAACGGGCCAGACCCCGGTACGGAGGCTCGGCATCCTCATCCTCGGCCCGGGGTTCCGCCGCTACTTCAGCGGCCGCCTGCCGCCAACGTCTCTCCCACTCCTCCGGATCACCGCCGCACGCCCCCACGTAGGCCAGCACGACGGGCAGTGTCGGCAACCGCTCGCCGCCGGCGGCCTGCGACAGGGTGCTTGCCCCCTGCCCCCCTCGCTGCGCCATCACCCGGTAGGTCGGGCTCCCTGCCTCCACCCGGAGTTTGCGTAACTCAGCCGCGAACCGCGCCACCGGCCCGGTGCTGGGATCGAGTGGCCTTTCAGGACGTCCCGGCATCGACAACTCACCCCTCTAGCCGCCCGCTTCCCCCGTGGACGCGGCGCGAGGCCGGACAAGGTACGCAACCTCGTGGAAGGAGCGCAATCCCAAGGCACCTCCTTAGGCCAACCCAGGAACAACGTGCCGTGCGGTGCACGAACCCGGCCTCGCCCACTCCCTGCACAACGTGGTCGTCGACCTCTTCGCGCTGCGCCGGTTCGCGGAACCCGTCAGCGCGGCCCGGGAGGCCACGGTGCTCTGCGCACGCGCGGCTGTCGATGAACCGGCGGCCTTTCGCCAGCCGCTCGCCACCCTGGTGAACAACCTCCGCAAGGCACTGCTTCAGCTGGGGTTGCCGCACGATGTGCTGGCCGCGACTCGGGACACCGTATCGATGTACCGACGGCTGGCCGACCAGAACCCCGCCGTCTTCCTTCGCACAGCCGGGAAAGACTGGCGCTCCCCGCTCCCCGCTCCCCGCTCGCCGCTCTGCAGGCCGCCCCGGCCTGACCGGCGCGGCCTGACGTGAGCCGAGATCGGTCTTCCGATCTACCGGAGGGCCGGGCCCGCGCCGTACGCCCACCCCAGACTCAGTCCCGCTCGCCGCGAGCCGCGCACACCTGCTCCCAGAAGGTGTGAACCGCGTCGATACCCGAGCGCTTCGCCATGTTCGCTCCTCGGTTGTGGCTCACTCACGAGCCCGGCAGCAGGGGTCCGCCCGCCATGAGGCCGCCGTCGACGACGAGGACATGGCCGGTGATGTAGCTCGCCTTGTCCGAGCCCAGGTACTGGACGGCCTCGGCAATCTCGTCGGGGGTGCCCGCCCGGTGCAGGGGCAGCACCGAATCGACCGCGTCCCGCGCGGTGTCGTCGCCGGTGAACCGCTCGTACATCGCGGTCCGGGTGTATCCAGGGGCGACGGCGTTGACCCGGATTCCGTGCGCGGCGCCTTCGAGCGCGGCCGCCTTCGTGATGCCGGTGACCGCGTGCTTGCTGCCGACGTACAGGGTCGCGCCGGGGTAACCCATCAAACCCAAGGTGGAGCTGACGTTGACGATGCTGCCACCGCCCTGCTCCCTCATGACCCGGAACTCGTGCTTCAGACACAGCAGCGTGCCCTTGACGTTCGTATCGAAGGTGGTCTGGTAGCTCTCGTCGGTCACCTCGGTGACCGGGCCGGGCCTTCCTTCGGTGCCGGCGTTGTTCAAGGCGACGTCGAGTCGCCCGAACCGCTCCACCGCACGGTCGGCGAGGTTCTCCACATCGGCCTCAGAGCGGACGTCGGCACGCACGAACTCGGCTTGGGCGCCGAAGTCGCCGAGCTCCCTGGCGAGCTGCTCGCCGACGTCCTGATGACGGCCGGAGACGACGAGATTCGCGCCCTGCCGGGCATAGGCCAACGCGGTGGCGCGGCCGATACCGGTGAGCGCGCCCGTGATGAGGACGACGGGAACAGGCACGTTCGAAGGTCCTTCCTGCGAGCAGACAAATGAACGGCAGGCAAGCGGTCAGCAGCCCGCAGGGCACCGGGGTTCTCTTCCGGCCAGGGCGCACCCCTGTGAGGAAGCTGTCCCGGCCGGACGGCAGTCATAGGGGAGGCGGCCACGGCACCCCTCGAATGGCCGCGCTTGATGCCCCGTATGCCCCATGGGGAGACCCTTCGTTCACCGCACAACCAAGTGGGGAGCGAGAGCACCTGTGGCCGATTCCAAGGCTCTGTCCGCAGTTTCGTGAGCGACGGTTCTTGAGGGAGCCGATCAGCGTGGGCACCCAGGACCTCCGAGGTGAGTGAAGACGGCTATCTCCACTACGCCCGGAGGTCCCTCCACGATCAACAACCGGCGACAGGCGTGTCACCAACCTCCCGGCCGAGTACAGCTAGGCCGGCATGAGCCGGTTGGATACTTGCCTGATGAACGTCTCGAGGGGTTCCTGGGTCAACACCACGCACGATTGGTCCAGCGTCGTCGATTTTGATCATCTGGCGCATATCAGACGGAGTCCGGAGAATTTCGCGCCCGGCGGCCTGTGGCACCTTGCCCTTGAGGTGCTTGCCTATGCCGCCGATGAGGCATCGAGCAGGGGCGGAGGACGCTGCCTCGTCACTCTCCATCCGGATGGTTCCTTGTCCGTGGTGGATGACGGGCGGGGCACCGATACCCGGATGGACGAGCGCGGCCAGATGGTGAAGAAGCCAGTCATGGCGTCAAAGGATCTTCGCTTCTTCGACTTCGCAGACACGGAACTGCTTCCGGATGGCCATCCTCGTCGCGGCATGTCCGTTGTAGCAGCGCTCAGCGAATGGCTCGTGCATACCAACCGCCGCCTGGACGGAGCCTGGACGCAACGCTACGAACACGGCGTTCCGGTGACCGACCTGGAGCCTGTCGAGGCCGACGGCACCACCGGGACGCTCGTCCACTTCAGGCCGGATGAGCCGTTGCGTTCGGTCGGGGTATCGACGGAGGGCCAGTTGAAGCGTATGGCCATGATGTGGCCAGATCTGGACATTCTCATCGAAGACCGCCGTAATGCCTGAAGGTCATGGCTGGTGAGGATGCGGGTCCGGAAGGGGTGCGACGTATCCACGACGAGACGGCCACGGCCCTCGGCATGGCGCCCGGAACCGTCAAGAGCACGCTGCACCGAGCGCTCGCCACAGTCCCGCTCGCCCCGCCGCGCAGCGGGCCGACCGGTGCGGGATAGCGCTCGCGCCTCGATCGCGGCCCCGGCGGCGAACAGCCCAATGCGTCTGAGTCAAAACCGGTGCGGCAGCAGGCAGCGCACACTCACCACCGCCGTGGCAACCTTCCTGATGACCGTCTGACCAGCGCACACGGCTGGGGTCCGCGAACGCCTGGCGTGTTCGCGGACCCCAGAGTCGCGTTGACCGTCAAGGCCGCCGCTTCATAGGCAGATGTCGGCCGACAGGCTGAACGACACGCCTGCGAGCGCCTCCGAGGCATCCCAGAGTCGCCGGGCGAGCTTCGTGTCCTGCGCGGTCTTGGACCGGCCGATCAGTTCGGCACCGTCACGCATGTGCATCCAGTGTTCTGGTCCGGTGAAGCTGTCGCCGGGGACGTCGCCGGTGGCGGCGAACAGCACCGGCAAGGCGCCCTGTTCCGGGTCCTGCGCGAGCAGGCGGACCATCAGCCTTGTGACAAGCCCCGTCGACCGGTCGTAGATGTTCGTCGCAACGAGGCCGGGGTGCGCCGCCACCGCCAGCACGCCCGACCCGACGGCCTTCAGCCGCCCGTTGCAGCTCGGACGAGAACAGCACGTTCGCCAGCTTCGATGTCGCGTAGGCGCGGGACTGTGTTCTCCCGCAGTGTCGGCCCGGGCAGTGGGGCGCCGGGCGGCTGACGGCACGACACCACCACCCGTGTCTATACCGCTCGGCCGGCTCCAGCCTCAGCTTCCCGCGGAAGGCCCGACGCTCGTCGGTCATCCCGCCCCCTTGCACATACCTCACGCAGTGGGCATACCTCAGGACTCGAGGACCGTCAGCCCCGCCGACACCACGCTTTCAAGGTCAATAACGACTCTGCAGCTCCGCCAACACTTTTACGTTGCAGGCGGGGACGTGAACTCACCCATAAATGGGTTGAGTCGGGCGAAGCCTTCCTGGCGCTGATAGGGGAAGTACGGGTAGGGGGCTGTCTTGCTGCTCGCCGCATCCAGTTTCGCCATCTGGTCGGACGTGAGTGTCCAGCCGACGGCACCGAGGTTCTGACGGAGTTGCTCCTCGTTGCGGGCGCCGATGATGACGGAGGAGACGGTCGGTCGCTGCAACAGCCAGTTGATGGCGATTTGCGGTATGGCCTTGCCGGTTTCCTGCGCGATCTCGTCGAGGACGTCGACAACGCGGTAAAGGTGTTCGTCCTCGACTGGGGGGCCGTAGCCGGCCGTTTGGCGCAGGCGGCTCTTGGCGGGTAGCGGCTGGCCGCGGCGGATCCTGCCGGTGAGCCGTCCCCAGCCGAGCGGGCTCCAGACGAGCGCCCCGAGTCCCTGGTCGAGCCCGAGGGGCATCAGTTCCCATTCATAGTCGCGGCCGATCAGCGAGTAGTAGACCTGATGCGCGATGTAGCGCGGGCGGCCATACCTCTCCGCGATCGCAAGGGACTTCATCGCCTGCCAGCCGGAGAAGTTGGAGACTCCGAGGTAGCGGACCTTCCCTGCCCGTACGAGATCGTCGAGCGTGGACAGAACTTCCTCGATGGGCGTACCTGCGTCAAAAGCGTGCAGTTGGAACAGGTCTATGTAGTCGGTGCCGAGTCGTCGCAGGGCATC
Source organism: Streptomyces sp. NPDC047079 (assembly GCF_040643755.1). Lineage (NCBI taxonomy): Bacteria > Bacillati > Actinomycetota > Actinomycetes > Kitasatosporales > Streptomycetaceae > Streptomyces > Streptomyces sp. NPDC047079. Next base: position 13,684 of record NZ_JBEYUZ010000021.1, on the reverse strand, counting down.
GTCGCACGCGGTGATCAGGCGCGAGCGGGATGAGCCCGCATCGCCTGGGCCGTCGCCCATCGGCAGGCCCGTCTTGGTGGACACGATCACACGGTCCCTGCGGCCTTTGATCGCTTCACCCAGCACCTCCTCGGACGCGCCGCCGGAGTAGACGTCGGCGGTGTCGAACATCGTGATCCCGGCATCGATACAGATATCGACAAGGCGGCGCGCTTCTCGCGCGTCGCTGTTCCCCCAGGCTCCGAACAGCGGTCCCCGGCCGCCGAAAGTGCCGGCCCCGAAGCTGAGTGCGGGGACCTTGAGTCCGGATGCACCGAGTCGTCTGTACTCCATGCTGATCCTCTCTTGCCCACAGGCTCTGGCTAATGGGTCTGCGGTTCCGTTAGTGGTGGGCTTAACATAGCAGGTGCGACTGACTAACGGAACGGGAGTCCCGTTATGGGATTTGAAGGTGCGGATCCAGGGACCATCCGCCCTGGAGGGCGCACGGCACGAGTGCGGGCAGCGGTGCTGCAGGCGGCTGGGGACGCCATGGCGGAGCGGGGCTTTGCCCACCTAGACCTCGCCGACATCGCGCGCCGCGCCGAGGTGGGTAAGACGACCGTTTATCGCCGCTGGGGAACGGTGACCAGCCTCGTGGCCGACCTACTGACGGACATGGCGGAGCAGTCACTGCCGCGTACCGAGACCGGCTCGCTGCTCGGCGACCTCAAGGCCAATGCCCGGCTCGTCCAGCGGACTTTGGCTCACTCGCGGCAGGGGGCACTGTTCAAGGCGGTGATCGCGGCCGCCACCTGTGACGCGAAGACGGCCGAGGCTCTGCACCGCTTCTACGACATCCGCGTCCAGGAGTGGGCACCCTGTGTGCAGCAGGCCATCGACCGAGGTGAGCTACCCAAGGGCACCGACGCGCATGAGGTGATCCGCGCCGTCTCCGCCCCCCTCTATTACCGCTTGCTGACCACTGGCGACCGCCTCGACGAGGCCGCCGCGGACCAGGCCGCTGAGGCAGCCGCGGCTGCGGCACGCGCGGGAGCATATGTACGGGACGTATGAGGTCGCCTCACCGGCGAACTCCTCACGCGCCCGGTCGTAGTAGTCGGCAATCAGCGCGGACGGGTGGCGATGATGGCTTCAGTGCGTACGAGTCCGTCGAACGTCCCCTCGGGGTTGAAGTCCGTGGGGGTACGGCGAACGTCCTTACCCGCTGGGCGTCGTGGTCTGTGCCGCCGCTGTGGTCTGGACGGTCTGGGCGCTGGGTCGGGTACGGCTGGAGGACGCGGATCCGGCTGGAGTGTTGGCGGTGGCACCGGGCTTGGGTGGGGCGGTGCTGGGCGTGTGGAGCGTTCGGCTGGCCGTGCGAGCGTTGCGTGAGGCGCGCAATGGCGAAGTGCTCGCCGCGGAGCTGGCACAGGCGGTGTCAGACGCGGAGGGGCAGCAGTTCCGGCAACTGCTGGGCGGGGACCAGCAAGCGCTGAACGGGACCATAGACCTCGTCTTCACACTCGCCGCCGTCTCGGGTATGGCGGAAACGGACCGACAAGGCAGGCTCCAGGAGATTGCCGAGTTCTACCGGGCGCTCCGGCCAGGTCGGATGGTCATCACCGGAGCCGCTGGCCCCGACCCCGGGGGTGGGGACGCGGGCACGGGCAAGACGGTCTTAGCGATCGCCCTGATCCTCGGCATGGCCCGGAGCCGAGCGGCGGGCGAACCGGTCCCGGTGCGGCTGTCGGCCGCCGCCTGGCCCGGCACGCCGCTGCCTGACTGGCTCATCACGCATCTCGTCGGCGCCTACCGCCTGCCCCGCCACGAAGCGGAGACACTGGTACGTTCGCGCCTGGTGCTGCCGGTCCTCGACGGGCTGGACATCGTGGCCCAAATCAGGGAGCCCGCAGTTGTCTGGCGCTGCCTCGCGGTCCTCGCCCGCCACCTGTACACCAACACAACAACGCCGCGCCTGATCCTCGAGGCGGACAGTCAGGTCGGGCCAGTGCTCGGACCACCGCGCCAGGTCACCCGGCGGTCAACGACCACCCCGAACGCAGGGTCCCGTCCGGCAGGAAGCGGACGCAGGCTCTCGTGGTCCCGTTTGCCTCGACCGGCTCCAGATCGGTCACCGGGACGCCGCGCTCGTGGCGCTGGCTCCAGGATCCGTTGAGACAGCGGTTGGTATGAATCAGCCACTCGCCAAACCAATTGCCCCGATCAGCCGTCAGTTCTTCTTCAGCTCCTCGGCGAGCATCACAAGGATGCCGCTGGGACCGCGGACGTACGTGAGCTTGTAGACGTCCTCATAGGTCGCCACACCGCGAAGCGGACGGCATCCGTGCTTTGCGGCTGTCTCAAGGGCTTTGTCGATGTCGTCGACTGAGAAGGCGACGCGATGCATGCCAATCTCGTTGGGACGAGTGGGCTCCGACTCAATCGCTTCGGGGTGGATGTACTCGAAGAGCTCAAGGCGACCGTGACCGTCTGGCGTCTGGAGCATCGCAATGTTGGCGTGATTTCCATCAAGGCCGACGGCGGTGTCGGTCCACTCACCACTGACCGTGTCACGGCCGACGACCGTGAGGCCGAGGTCGGTGAAAAAGGAGATCGTTGCTTCGAGGTCGCGAACGGCGATGCCGACGTTCTCGAGTTTGATGGCCATGCGTCGCATGCTACCGAGCCGGGCCGATCGGATGCTTCCGGCAAGGACGCAGCCGAGTACCAGCGCACCGTCGAGGTCGACCGTGACCCGTCCACCGGCGTCCGGAGCGTGTTTGCCCGTCGGCGACCAGACCCGGTTACGCACCTCGGACCGTGCGGACCGTGCGGACCGGATGGCCTGCAGGGCCTTCTCGCCGGAGGCGGTGAGGACGTCGATCAGGCGGAAGACCGTCGACTGGTCGCGGGCCCCCTGGTCGCTCGCGGGATGCAATCCGGGAGCGTGCCGGGCCGGCCCGATCCGTCTGCGACCTCTTGAAGGGGAACTGCCTCACCGAACGCCAGCCCAGCATCGGCTACAACACCCTGAAGAACATCTCCAGCCCGCTCGGCAACGACGTCTGAGCCGACCTCGAACGCCGCCACCCGGGTATCGACTCACTGCACCTGTCGCCGGAGTTCGCCGCAGCCTGGAAGGAGCGCCTCGCCACCAAGACCGTGCGCCGCCGGCAGTGGGACGTCGGCGGGGCCGCTGCTGGCCCTGGCCGGGCTCGGGGCGCGCCGGATCTGCTCCAGACTCGCACAGGGCGTGTACCGAAAGTGGATCTTGGAGCGGCTCGGTATCTGGGCATACAAGCCTGTCTCGCAAGACCGGCGGCGGTCGGTGGGCAGGTACTGGTAGTAGTCGGCCGTGGCAAGAGACCTGTGGACCCCAGTGATTTCAATGGCCGGTGTGGCTGTAGGTGGTGCGTTGACGTATCTGACCCAGCGCACGACCCAGCGGGCAGCTGACCGGGCTGAAGAACAAAGGCGGGCTGCGGCGCGGGCGGAGGAGCGACGTGCCGAGCAGATCAGGACCGTGCTGGAGTTCATCCGGTGCGCGCTGGAGGCTGAGGGCGTTGCGCATGCGCGGCCACCACGATGGGAAGTCGGTGATGACTGGTATGTGACGGCCAGGCCGGCGATGGACGGACTTCGAATAGCCGAGAAGAACATCGAGTTGCTGTGTGCGCCTGGCCTTCGTTCACCGGCGACCGCCTACGCCCGCGCCCTTAGAAGCTGTTGTCTCTTCGGGCGTGATCGGTGCGTTTTTGCTGGTCGGGGATAGCAGTGGTGATTCCGTGGGAGTCGTGGCCTGTCGGGTCGTTGCTCCCCGGGAGGTCACGAATGCCGTCAGTCGTCGGACTGCTGGAACAGCACGAGCTCGCCGCTCGGCGTCGAGTCGACGGGCTGCGGGAAGAGGCCGACCGCATCCAGGCCGAACTGGCCGCGGCCGAGCAGGAATGGCAGGAGTGGGCGATTGCCCGCAGGCGGGTCGACACGGTGCTGGCTCCGGACGGCGGCAACACCGCCGGCACGGAGGTCGCTGAGGATCCGCGGGATGCGGACGCGCCGCCGGAACCCCGGGATGCGGCGAAGCCGAAGTCGCAGGTGCCGGTGTGGCGTGAGGGGCTGGCCTGGTCGGTGCTGTCGGTGGACTACCAGCGCATCCTCACGGCGCTCGCGGACCGGAACCGGCTCCATCAAGGGCCGCTGACCTGCCAGGAGATGGCCGCGGTGTTCGGCCTGGACGCGGTGCCGGCCAAGGTGGAGGCACTGCGGTCGAAGGCGAAACGCCTGGCGGCGCGGGGCTGGCTGGCCGAGCGGCAGCCGGGCCGGTTCACCCTTGCCCAGGGTCCGGCCGGGCAAGGCGGCGGGTCATGAGCAGGGTCATCGACCAGTAGACCATCGCCTCGGCGCTGGTGGTGCGGCGCTCGAAGTCGCGGACCAGGCGCCGGGTGCGCATCAGGTGGGCGAAGAGGCGCTCGACGATCCATCGCTTGGACAGCACCACGAAGCCGCGGATGTCGTCGCTGCGTTTCACGATCGCCAGGACCAGCGCGAGCGTGGCCAGGCAGTGCTCGACGAGGCTGCCGGTGTAGCCGCCGTCGGCCCAGACCAGTTCCAGCCGGTGGTGAACGTCGGCGACCTGCCCGAGCAGCACCTGGGCGGCGATGCGGTCGCCGGTGTCCGCGGCGGTGACCATCACGCCCAGCAGCAGGCCGAGTGTGTCGACCACGACATGCCGCTTGCGGCCGTTGATCAGCTTGCCGCCGTCGAAACCCCGGCTGTCCGCGCCGACCACAGCGTCCGCCTTGACGGACTGCGAGTCGATCACACCGGCGCTCGGCTCCGCATCCCGCCCCAGCTCCTCGCGGACCCTCGCGCGCAACCGGTCGTGGAACTCCTTGACCAGGGAGTTGTCCCGCCAGCGGCGGAAGAATGCGTAGATGCGGTCCCACGGCGGGAAGTCGGCGGGCATCGCCCGCCACTTGATCCCGTTGTCCACGAGATACCGGATCGCATCGAGCATGGCCCGGTGGCAATACGCCTCCGGCCGGCCGCCCCGGCCCCGCAGCCAGCCCGGCACCGGCAGCAGCGGCCTGACCCGGGCCCACTCCGCGTCCGTCATGTCCGTCGGGTAGCGAGGCTGCCGCGTCCCGTTGTCGGCGGCGTTTCCGAACCGGTGAGCCAGGCAGTCACACGCGAGAGTGACCGATGTGGACTCCGCTCCCACCATGCCGTAGAACCGCGGCAACAGGGCCTCCTGGACAGCTTGTTGGCGTAGACACCCTTCGAGCTACCAAGACGCCCTGTTCTTATGCACGGCAGTTGCCACGATCACCCCATCGGGGCCCCGTCGGCCCTCAAGATGGGCACGACGACAGCCAGTCAGGCAACGGCGCGGGCCGACACCGGGTTTGCATTCCTCCGGCTACCTGCCGTCCGCTGCCCTGGAGCCAGCCTCCGACTGGCCCTGGCTCGCCGCTGCCACAGGTTCGCGCCTGGCATCGCCCCGTGCCGTGACCGGCTCCGGGTGCTCCCATGCCTCGGGCAGCAGCAGCACGGCCAGGTTCGCCGCTGCCACGAGCACCGCACCTGCCAGCAGTGGTGCCGAGGTGCCGAGGAGGGTGGCAACCGGAACGGCCACGGCCAGGCCCAACGGGCGGGCGGCAAACGAGATCAGCGCGTCGAAGGAGCCTACCCGCCCGAGCACCTCCTGCGGGATGCGGCGCTGGATGGCGGTCTCCCACAGCGGGCTGAGCACTCCTAGACCGAACATCGCGAGGAAGTACGCAGACGCCGCCCAGGGCAGCGCCAGTCCCAGCCCGAAGGCTGCCATCGGCAGCGCGAAGACGGCCGCGCCCACGGCCACGCCGACCAGCGGGCGGCGCATCGGGAGCCGTCCTGCGGCAAAAGCACCGACCAGCATGCCGACGGTCCCCAGTTGGGCCACCAGGACCCACGCGCCGTCACCGCCCATGCTCCGGACAGCGATCAGCGGTCCCAGGGTGAGCAGGAAGCCAGCCGCCAGATGCCATACTCCATGGCCCAGCACATTGGTGAGGAACCAGCGGTGGCGCCGGGTCTCGGTCCAGCCTTCGCGCAACTGCGTCCGGAACCCCGCGTGGCCGCCGTCGGCCGGCCTGGTGGCCCGGCGGGTGTGCAGGCCGCCCAGGGTGGTCGCAGAGCCGATGAAGAGCGCGCCGGTCAGTAGCGAGGACCAGCCGGCGCCGAGCATCAGCATCATGCCGCCCGCCGTAGCAGGGCCGGCGGTCTGGGCCAGGCCGGTGGCGACGTCCAGCCGCGAGTTCAGCCGCAGCCGCTGGTCGGCGTCGACGGTCGCCGCGACCAGGGTGCGGACCGCTGGGGTGCCGAAGGCGACCGCGGCGCCGGTGACCGCGGCGAGCACGGCGAGGTCGGGCACCCGGACCAGGCCGCAGAGCAGCTCCGCGCCGATCGCGGTCTGCGCCGCGCCCCTGAGTAGATCGGCAGCGAGCACGACCCGCTGTGGCGGGAAGCGGTCCGCCAGCACGCCGGCGACCGGCAGCAGCACCAGCATGGGCAGCAGTTCGCATGCCAGCACCAGGCCCAGATCCCCTGCCGAACCCGTCGAGCCTGCGGCGTGTCCTCGAAGCAGCGCGAGCGTGAGCGTGGTGGGTATCAGCGCGGTGGCCAGCGCCGCGCAGGTACGGCCGACCAGCAGTCGGCGCATGGGTTGCGTCATGCACGCATAATATTTCGCCAGCTAATCGTTTTGCAACGAAATATAAGTTGGCGTAGCATACTGAGGGCATGGACACCGAGAGTCAGGGCCGGGAGCGGCCCGCAGAAGGGGACGACTCCGTCGACGTGCACCTTGCACGCTGGCGCGGCAAGGCCCCGTTCGACGCGCGGGTGGAGGGGATCATCACCCGCATTCAGCTCCTGGCCAAGCATGTCGGCCAAGCCAAAGACCGCGCCCTGGCCGAGGTTGGCCTGCAGGAGTTCGAGTTCGCCACACTGCACCGGCTCGGCGCGCGCGAGGCCCCGGGGCGGGCCACCCCCTCCGAGCTAGCGGCTGAACTCATGCTCTCCCCTGCTGGCATGACAGGCCGTCTGGACACCCTTGAACAGTCAGGGCTGGTGCGGCGTGTGCGCAGCAGTCAGGACCGACGCCGGGTGGACGTGGAGCTCACCGAGGCGGGGCGCACCCGCTGGCTGGCCGCGATGGAGCTGCGCGGGCAGGCGGAGGACTCGATGGTCGCCCCGCTCGACCCGGCAGAGCAGGACGCGCTCAGCGCCCTGCTCAAGCGGATGCTGATCCAGGCGGAGGCGGACAGCCGCCACCGGTGAACCCCGAGTCGATGGTGTTGCTTCTCGCCGTCAGGTCTCAGTATCTCGCTGGCCGCCGCCGCAGCTACCCAAGGACACTCACGTTCGACCGACACCCCGCAAGATCGGATTGAAAACAGCGACTTACTCAAGCGGTCTGGCAGGAGCGTGACGAGGGGAGCCTGGCCGAGCGCCTGGAGCCGTTCAAGGCGGAGTTTCTCGCTGTAGCACGCCGCAGCCTGACCTGACGTCAGAGATCATAGCCACTCGTTGATGGCAGCGATCAGTACGGTTGCCTCGTAGCGCACATCCGGCTTGTCGTACCTCGTGGCCACGGTTCGGTGCCTCTTGAGGCGGTCGATGCCGCATTCGACCGCGTGGCGCTCACGGTAGTCGACCGGGTCGAACTTCGGTGGCCGGCCGCCGTGAGAGCCGCGCTTGCTGCGGTTGCGGGCCTGGTCGGCCTTGTCTGGGATGGTGCAGCGGTGCTGGACCTGAGTAAGAAAAGGGCAAGCGTTTCCGTTTCCTGGGCGTGCCTCGGCGCATGCTTATCCGCGCATTACGGTGCATGCAATTAGTGTCGCTCGGGGTATCTGAGCCATGCCCTCTCGCAACAGGGAGGTATTCCGTGGACGCTGCAACCTGGGGACTCATCGCGGCGTCGTTCGTGGCCTGCTTCGTCGAGATGGTCGAGGCGAGCACCATCGTCATGGCCATGGGATTCACCCGCGGCTGGCGCTCGGCTCTTGTCGGAGTGGTCGCCGCGCTGGCGGCGCTCGCGGTACTCACGTCGATCGCCGGGTATGCGCTCGGCCGCTGGTTCCCCGAAGCGGCGCTCCAGCTGGTGATCGGCGGCCTGCTGCTGACGTTCGGACTGCAGTGGCTGCGGAAGGCGATCCTTCGGGCGTCGGGCCGTAAGGCCACGCACGACGAGGACGCGATCTACCGCGAGGAGACCGAGGCGGCGAAGGCCGCCGGGAACAGCGCCGGTCGGCTCGACATGTTCGCCTTCATGGTCTGCTTCAAGGGCGTCCTGCTGGAAGGCATGGAGGTCGCCTTCATCGTGATCACGTTCGGGCTGAACGCCCACAACGTGCCCGCCGCGGGCCTCGGTGCCGCCGGCGCGGTCGTCACCGTCCTCGGCATCGCCTTCGCCGTGCGCCGTCCGCTCTCGATGATCGACGAGAACCTGCTCAAGTACGGGGTGGGCCTGCTCCTGGCCTCCTTCGGCACCTTCTGGGCTGTCGAGGGCATCGGCCTCTTCCGCGCCGACCGGGCAAGCCTTCACTGGCCGGCCCAGGACCTGTCGATCCTGGTCCTCCTGGCCGCCTGGTTCCTGCTGAGCAGGCTGTGGGTGAGTGCCCTCAGAAGGACCTCGCGTCCGATCCCGACACGCGCCGCCGCCGACACCGTCGAGGAGAAGACCCCATGAACCTGCTGAAGGCGTTCGCACGCTTCTGGTACGACTTCATCGTCGGCGACGACTGGAAGATCCCCGTGGCCGTCTTCCTGGCGCTGGCGATCCTGGCGGTGACGCTCTCCCTGGGGCTGTTCGGGGATGCCGTACTGACCGTCCTGGGCGGCCTCCTCGTACTGGCCGCCTTCTCGATCAGCCTGGTGATCGACGTCCGGTCCCACAGGTCGTGACAGGACCGGACCTCGAGAGCGCCCTCGGCTCGACCGGGTGAGGGCGCTCTTGCCGAAGCTGCCGCCCTCGACCGCCCGCCAGATGTTGTTCGAGCGGACCGGGCCGTCGACGCTGACGCCGCTGAGGGTTGGACCGAGGCAGCGTCCCGTCGTGCCGACATGATCACGCCGAGGATCAGCAGCGCGGCGGCGGTGACGGCGAGGCCGACGCCATGGTGGTGCCGTCCGTCGATGGCCCAGACCGCGACGAGGGCGAGCGGGCCGATGTACCAGACCGGCATCACGGCGCCGAGCATCCGAGCCCCGCGGGTGCGGCCGCGCAGGCCACTGCCGCCGGAGAGGCCGTTGGGGATCGGCCTCTACCGCCACTTCCCCCGGCAAGCGCGAGATCATCGGCTTCGTCGCCCTCCAGGGCGCCACCGAGATGGCCGCGGCACTGCGGGCCGCGACCTCCGCCGCGGACGGCCCGCGCGCCCGGGTCGCCACCCTCGCCCGCACCTGGGAGGACACCCCGGAGCCTCTGAAGAACGCCTTCCCTGCCCTGCTGGAGACCCTCGGCGAAGTCGCCGGGGACGGCGTCCACCCAGCGCTGTTCACCGAGGTGCTCTGGACGGCCCTACACGGACTGGCGACCCTGACCCGGGCGGGACGGCTGCCGCCTGGAGGACACCGAGCGGAGGGTGGAACTGCTGGTGGACCGTCTCACCATGGTCTGACACACCGTCCCAGCGGGAACGCAGCCGGGGTCCTCGGGCCCCGCTGCGTGCCTGCGGCATCGCTTCCGGTCACTCGCGCCGACACGGCGCAGCCGCAGATCACCGGAGTGCTAAATGATCTTGTTTGGCGGGGTGGCCGGGTGCGTGTTGATCTTGTTCCGGACGACCTGCGGGAGGGCTTCGTGGATGGCGGCCCGCCGTTCCCAGAGGATCCGCAGACATCGAAAGCCGTGCAGCACGCGAAGCTCCGTTCGATCACCCAGCGGTGGATGCCCAGCCCGGTGCCGTGGCGGGTTCCGTGGCGGGCGATCGCGGACACGATCCCGCGGTCGCGTCTTCAGTTGAGCACTGAACGGAGTGGGGACCGAGAGCGGGCCTGGGGAGTTTCAAAGAGCCTCATCAGGGCGGACCACGGGGGGACTGCGCCGCCTACGCCGTCGGCAGCCGCAGTGCGCGACGGCTGACAAGCTGAGGGCCCATACAAGACCGCTACCGCGTCGTAGAAGCCCCCGGTGCGTCTGCCTGGGGCCCAGGCTCGCCGGGAAGGGTGGCCGCGACGGCGTGCCACACCAGCGGCCTCCCCGCACACCAAAACCCTTTGGAAAGCGATGCCCCGGCCGGTGGGTGCGTCCCGGCCGGGGCTCTTTTGCGTGCGGCGCTACAGGGGGCGGATGTTCTCCGCCTGCGGGCCCTTCTGGCCCTGCGTAACGTCGAACTCGACCTTCTGACCCTCGTGGAGCTCGCGGAAGCCCTGGGCGGCGATGTTCGAGTAGTGGGCGAAGACGTCCGGGCCGCCACCCTCCTGCTCGATGAAGCCGAAGCCCTTTTCCGCGTTGAACCACTTCACAGTGCCCTTGGCCATGTGCCTGTCTCCTTCGAAGGGACTCGTATCGGGTCCCGCACAGTGCGGGATCCGGAGGTGATCGCCCTGGTCCGGAGAGGCGTTGAACAGCAAAAACGCCCGCGTTTGCGATCACGGGCGAACGGGACTTCGGAACCACGACTGCTGATCACGACGCTACACCGGTTGGTGGCGCTCGGCCACCCGTTCCGGTCACCCCGGGCGCGTGGCCCTGACGTGCCGCAGACGCGCATCACCCCCTGAAAAGCGCAGGTCAGAGCCTACGAACCGCATCACCTATGCGGCTAATCCCTGCCTGAGTGGCACCCCCGCTGCATGGAGGAATGCTGGGAGCGTGGATATGTACAACCACCGATACACCCCCATCCGGGACGATCGCCCCATCGTCGCGGCCTCCCTCGTCTGGGATGGGGGCGACGACCTCCGGGACGCCCTGAAGTCGATCGAGGACCAGGCAGGCCGGAAGGGCTGGTCAGCGATCGTCGGGCTTCGGATCACAGCATCGGACGGGACCTGACGAGGGTTTGTGGTCTCGATCCGGAGAGCAGGTGGATGCCGCCGGTGTTGTCGGAGACGCTGGCGGCGGTCACCCACACGGCCAGCAGCAGTCCGAGGCTTCGCTGGACGTACCCCCCTCGCTGAACGTGCTCGTACGCCTGCTGAGCCGTCAGCGCCTGAGTGAAGTACAGCACCCCGGCAGTCAAGTAGAGGCCGCTGCCAACGGTGTAGAGAAGTTCGAACCGGCGAGGACGCGCTGTGGTCCGGGATCCGAAGTACACGGCGAAGTCCGATGCGGGCGCCGAAGGGGTGCCGTCCTCGCTCCCACTCAGGTCCACTGGATTCCGTGGCTCAGGTCACCATGCGTTGATGACCGGCGCGTCGGGCTCGTGCTGCCGCCAGGCATCGTTGAGGCGCGCGAGCCGGTCCGCGGCGGCGATGCCGCGCAGGGACGCGACCTTGCCGTCGCTGACTTCGAACGCCACGGCGCCCACAACCCGGTCCTCGATCACGGCGAGGACGGCCGGGGAGCCGTTGACCAGCGCGAAATGGAACGCGGGCGAGCCACCGGCCAGCCGCCGCTTCGCCGGCGTGGGCTTGAAACCGGCCCGCACGTAGGAGGCGACCCGCTCGCGCGTCTTGTACCGCAGCAGCCGCCTGGCCAGTCCGGCGCCGTCCGAGACCGCGGTCACGTCGTCGGTGAGCAGTGCCACCAGCCGTTCGGTGCGCCCCGACGTGGCGGCGGCGAGGAACTCCTCGACGACCCGGCGCGCGGAGGCGGGGTCGGCCTCTGCGCCGCGGCGGCGCTCGGCGGCGACCCGGATCCGGGCCCGGTGGACATGCTGCTGGCTCGCGGACTCGGTGATGTCGAGGATCCCGGCGATCTCGGCGTGGCTGTACGAGAAGGCCTCACGCAGGACGTAGACGGCCCGTTCGACCGGTGAGAGGCGCTCCATGAGGGTCAGTACGGCCAAGGACACCGCTTCGCGCTGCTCGAAGGTGTCGGCAGGGCCGAGCATCGGGTCACCCTCGAGGAGTGGCTCGGGCAGCCAGGCACCGGCCGCGCGCTCGTGGCGCGCCTGCGCAGAGCGGAGCCGGTCGAGGCAGAGATTGGTGACGACCTTGGTCAGCCACGCCTCCGGCACCCCGACCCGTTCGCGGTCTGCGGCCTGCCAGCGCAGGAACGCGTCCTGCACGGCGTCCTCGGCGTCGGCCGCCGAGCCGAGCAGACGGTACGCGAGCGAGGCCAGCCGACCCCGGCTGGCCTCGAACCGATCGATGGCTGCGCTGTCCATGCGGAACAACCTATGCGGCGGCCTTCACACCGGCCTGGTCGGGTGCGGTGGCCAGGCGACGCTTGCGCTTCGGCATGCCGAACGTCGGGTGGGCGATGCCCCACCCGGCCCCCTTGAGCACGCCCGACTTGAGCCGTGCGGCGGTCCGGCCGCCCAGGTACCAGGACTTCGACCGGACGTCCCCGTCCACCATCTGGAAGATCGCGTCCCGCCGCCCGAGACTGATGTGGTTGCCGTAGTACTTCAGCCCGGTGGCCGGGACCTCGCTGCCCGTCAGGCGCGCGATGATCGCGGCGGTCGCCTGCATGTTGGTGAAGCCGGCCGAGGCGCACGACATCGGTAGCGGTCGGCCGTTCTCGCCGATCGCGTAGGCGCAGTCACCGGCGGCGTAGACGTCCGGGTGCGAGACCGAGCGCATGGTGCGGTCGACAACGATCTGACCGGTCTCGGCGACCTCCAGGCCGCTGGCGGCCGCAATGGGGTGCACGGCGAACCCGGCCGACCACACGGTCACGTCGGCTGGGATGGGCATACCGTCGGCGGCGATCGCCCGCGTCGGCTCGACAGCTTCGATGCCGGTGTGCTCGTGGACGGTGATGCCGAACCGGTCGAAGGCCTGGCGCAGGTGACGGCGGGCCTTCGGGGAAAGCCAGGCGCCCAGCTCGCCGCGGGCGGCGAGCGCGACCGAGAGGTCGGGCCGGAATTCGGCGAACTCGGTGGCGGTCTCGATGCCGGTCAGCCCCTCACCGACGACCAGCACGGTGCCGCCCTCGCCCAGGTCGGCCAGGCGCTCGCGCAGACGCAGCGCCGAGGACAGACCCGTCACATCGAAGGCGTACTCGGCCACGCCGGGGACGCCATGGTGGGCTACGGAGCTGCCGAGCGCGTAGAGAAGCGTGTCGTACGCGAGCTCGCCGTCGCCGTCGTCGCCGGTCACCGCGACGGTCCTGCGCTCGGGGTCCACGCCGGTGACGCGCGACAGGCGCAGCCGCACACCGGTGCCCGCGAATACGTCGGCGAGCTTGCGGAACGCGAGGTCCTGGCCGATCGCGAGCTGGTGGAGCCGCATCCGCTCAACGAAGTCGGGCACGGCGTTGACGACGGTGATCTCGGTGTCGGCCGCGGAGAGCCGGCGGGCCAGGTTTCCGGCGGCGAAGGCCCCGGCGTATCCGGCGCCGAGTACGACGATGCGGTGCTTCATGGCGTTGCTCCCTGTCTCGTTCGCGTGCCCCTTGAACGAGACGGCCCCCCGATTGCTGACAGGAGCCGGGTGTGACGCGGGTCACCGAACTAGGGCCTGTACGGAGTCGTGATCACCATGCTGGTACAACTTTCGTGTGGCGAGGCGTGAACTGAGTGACGACGATTGGGCGTTGGTCGAGCCG